>JBDHWU010000001.1:0-151879 GCA_039810345.1 Aliarcobacter sp.
TGTAGGGTCTGTTGGGTCTACTGGTACTGGTGTTGTTGGATCTGTTGGATCTTTTGGAGTAACTGTTGCTTCTGGTTTATCATTATCAAGAATTGTTCCTGTTGCACTTGCTGATTTATCTGCTACTTTTACAGTTAATCCAAATTGCTCTGTATCTTCAATAGTTAAATCATCATATGTTTTTACACCAACTACAAATGTTGTTTGTCCTGCTGGTACATTTACACTATATGTTCCATCTGCATTAGGAGATACTATTACACTTGAACCATCTGCATATTTAACAACTATATCTTGACCTTCTGTTGGGTTTAAGAAGTCTGCACCTTTTGTAGCTGTTCCACTTGTTAAAGTAATTGTTGCTGTTTGATCTTTAACTGATTCAGTTACTTTTACTTTAAATTCAGCCGTATCACCCTCAGTTACAGTTGCTCCTTTTGAGTCCATATCTTTTGGATCATTTGGATCTTTTGGATCTGGGTCTGGTTTTACTGTTACATCTTCTTTATCATTATCTAAGATATATCCTATAGCACTTGAGTTTCCTACAGTTACTTTTAATGTTTCAGTATTTTCAATGATTTTATCATCTACTGTTTTTACTACTACTTCAAATGTTGTTACATGTGCTGGTACTGTTATTTTTCCTGTAGTTGGATCATATGTTACACCATTTGTAAATGCAATATCACCTGTTGTGAAGTCTACATCTTTAGTAGCTGTTAATCCCTCTACTTTGAAATCATAAGTTTGTGGTTTTACACTATCTGTTACTTTTACAACAAATACTAAATCATCACCCTCAACTGCAACTGCACCTTTTGTTCCAACAACTGGATCTTTTGGATCTAATGGTTTTGTAGGGTCTGTTGGGTCTACTGGTACTGGTGTTGTTGGATCTGTTGGATCTTTTGGAGTAACTGTTGCTTCTGGTTCATTAGCATCTAAAATATAACCGTATGCATCAGATTCATTTTTAGAGTTACCTACAGTTATTTTTAATGTTTCAGTATTTTCAATGATATCATCTGTTAAAGTATTAATTTTTACTTCAAATTCTGTTACACCAGCTGGTACTTTTATTTTACCATTTTCATAAGTTACACCATTTGTGAACTCTATATTATTTGTTATATAGTCTTCGTTTTCTGTAGCTGTTAATCCAGTAACTTTAAATGAATATTCTCTATCATATGCACTTTTGTCAACTTTTACAGTAAATTCTAATTGATCTCCTTCTTTTGCAACAGCACCTTGTGTACCTAATGCTGGATTGTTTGGATCTAGTGGTTTACTTGGATCATTTGGATCTGTCGGTACTTTCTCATCTGGATCTTTTGGATCTTTTGGTATAACAGTAATTTCTGGCTCTTTAGTTACTATTACAGTAACATTAGCTTCTTCTGGAGTTCCATCTTGTGTTGTAGTAGTATATTTAAATACGATTTCACCTTCATATCCATCATTTGGTATTACTGTTACTTTTCCATTCTCACCAACAATTACTTTACCATTTTCTACTAGTATTTCTGTTCCAGGAGTTACTGGTGTATCATTAATATGAGTTAAAATTTGTGGAATTCCTTCAAACTCATCATTTTTAAATAAATCCATATCTACAGGTGTATTAAACTCTGTTGTAGCCTCATCATCAAATGCATCTTGCTCTGGTACTACAGTTACAGTTACCGTTGTTGTAACTTCTCCACCTTTCCCATCACTAATTGTAACTTTAAACTCTGTTTCACCATTCCAATCTTTATTTGGTATAAATGTATAAATACCAGTATTTGGATCTATTGTTACTATTCCATTTTTTGGTTGCTCTACTAAAGTATATGTTAATGGATCACCATCTGGATCATATCCTTTTACTTGACCCGTTACAGTTTTATCTTCATCGATAACAACTTTATAATTACCTGTTTCTGGATCAAAATTTTGCTCAGGATAATCTGGTGCATCAGGATCTTCTGGATTCTCTGGATCTATAACAGAAGGTGGATTATTTATAGGTTCTTCTGGCGCTAAAATATCACCTGTTTCAACAGGTAAAGAAGAAATTCCTCTTTCTAAATTTTCCCAAATTGCAGTTTCTTGAAGACCCATCAATGAATCATTAATAGCATCAGATGAACCAACTTTAACACCACTTGTTCTAGCAGTTCCCTCTCCACCAGCAGCTGCTGCTTCAAGAGTTTCAACTAAAGATGCAAAATCATTTGCTAAAGCTAAACTAGTTGGTTTATTTGAAATCAAAGCTTCAAGATTATCAATAATTTCACTACCGTTAAATGCTTTATTATTTACAATAGCATCTACATCTTTTTCACTTAAATCTTTATTGATTACAACCAATGTTGGATTTGCCATACCATCTTTATTTGCATTTAAAAGTGGAACTATTCCATTTAAACTTATATTTACAGTCTTACCATCTATTTTAAAAGATAATTCTACAGACTTTTGGTTATCTGTAAATTTCATCGAATAGCTAGAAAATCCGTTTGAGAATATAAATTGTTGCCCTTTTTTGGCACTTACAGTCAAATCTTTAGTTAATTCAACTACTTTACTTGAACCATTCGCTTCTCTAATCGTTAATTTCATAACAAACTCCTTGGTTTTTTTAGAATTATATGGTTGTATTTTAGAATAAAAAAGTCTCTAAAAAGTTTTTATATGAATAAATTTTGAAATTTGTAAAAAGATAATTGATTTCTCAATTATCTTTCATGAAGTGAATCTTGTTTTACTTTTAAAATAGGTTTTAGAATAAAGTCCATAATAGTTTTTTTACCAGTAACTATATCTACTGTTGCAACCATTCCTGGAATAATTGGAAGTTTTTTACCTCTTCTTTCTAGGTAATTTTTATCAGTTTTTACCAAAACTCTATAGTAGCTTTTCCCTTCTTTTGAATCTTTATCAACTATTGAGTCAGCTGATATTTCTATAATATGTCCCTCCAAACCACCATAAATAGAAAAATCATAAGCAGTAATTTTAATAATAGCTTTTTGGCTAGGATTAATAAATGCAATATCTTTTGGATCAATTTTCGCTTCAACAACCAAAGCATCACTCAAAGGAACAATCTCAACCAAATCAACTCCAGGTTGCACAACCCCACCTATTGTATTAAAATTGAGTTGTTTAACTATACCATCAACTGGCGAAGTAATTGTAGTTTTATTTACCTTATCTCTATCGCCAACTAATTTTGCTTCAAACTTATTTATTTGGCTAACTGTTTTTTGTAATTCATTTGAAGCCTCACTTCTAAAGGTATTCAATTTCTCTTGAATTTTATTTCTAGCTTCTTGTATTGCATAGTTTGATCTTGTTATTGATAAATTTGCCGTTTGTAAATCACCTTTTGTTTGATTGTACTCTTTTTCCATATCAAGTAAATCAATATTTGATTTAATTTTTCTTTCAACAAGCTGTTTTATAGTCTTTTTCTGCTCATCAATAAAGCCTAAATTATCTTTTAATTTTCTAATCGTGCTTTCAATTTCTCTTAATTCTTGAACCTTTTGGCTCTCTTGAGTTGATAAAACACTTATTGAAGACTTAAGTTCTCTAAATCTATTTTCATAAAGTATTTTTTCATTTAAGTCATATCTTGAAGCATCTTCAAGTATTTTATCATCAAATTTTAATTCTTGCAAAGGAGCATTTATATCAACAGATGCTTCCTTTTCTAATCTTGATTTAAGTGCCAAAAGAGAAAGATATTCTTGACGGCTCTCTTCCAATGTTGCTTGAAACCTTGTCGTATCAATTTTCATCAAAGGAGCATCAAATTTTACAGTATCTCCTTCTCTTACAAAAATTTCAGAAATAATTCCTCCATCAAGAGATTGAACTGTTTGAATTTTATCTGTTGGAATTACTTTACCAGAACCCCTTGCTAATTCATCAATTTCTGCAAATATTGCCCATAATAAAAAAACTGAAAAAACACCAACAACTATTGTAAATATTACCTTACTTACTAAACTTGATTCTTCATTTGCATGAGAATAATTTGTATAAATAAAATCTAAATCTTCTTTTTCATTATATTTATCATCGCCCAAACCATAAATAGCTTTAATTTGGTTTTTTATCTTTGAAAAAATAGACTCTTTTTGTTCTTTTTGTTGATTTTTTTGTTTTTTTACAACAACCAAATGTTCATTAATATTTATATTTGTTTCGATATTTTTATCTATATTTTCCATATTAATCCACTTTTACTGTAAATACTTCATCTTTAGGACCATCAACAATTATTTGACCATTTTCCATAATAATAACTCTATCAACTAATTGTAGCAATGAAGTTTTATGAGTTACAACTATTAAAGTTTTGTCAGAAACAATATTTTGAAGCCTATTTATAAATGCTTTTTCTGTTTGTCTATCCATAGAGTTTGTTGGCTCATCTAAGATAATAATTCCTGGGTCTGATATTAAAGCACGAGCTAAAGTAATAGATTGTCTCTCTCCACCAGAAAGCCCATCTCCTCTTTCCCCCACAAGTAAATCATATCCAGCCTCATGTTTTCCTAAAAACTCATCAAGTCCAGCAATTTTTGAAACTCTTAAAATCTCCTCATCAGATACATATTGCTCTCCAATTGTAAGATTATCTTTTACAGTTCCCATAAATAAAAATGGTTCCTGAGGAACACTTCCCATAGCATGTCTTAAATCAACGGGATCTATTTGTCTTGTATCAAGACCATCTATTAATACAGATCCTTTTGTTGGCTCATATAAATTCATTATCAATTTAAGTAAAGTAGATTTTCCTGAACCTATTTTCCCAAGGATTGCAACCTTTTCTCCTTGTTTGATTTTAATATTTATATCTTTCAAGGTTTGATGATTTTGATCCTTGTATGAAAATTGTACATCTTTAAGCTCAATGTCTCCTTTTAAATTTGGTCTACTTATATACAATTTATCTTCTTTTTCAACTGGCATTTTCATAACTTCATCTAAATTATTTAAAGATAACATTACTCTATCAAATTTTATAATCATTCCAACAAGTTGAGCAATTGGCGCAATAACTCTCCCATTTAAAATCATAGAAGCGATAATCGCTCCCATTGTAATTTCACCCTCTTTTGCTAGATAAACTCCAGTTGCAACAATTGCAATATTTGAAAACTGCGATAAAAATGCAGTAAAATAAGTAACTGTTTGAGATAAAAAATGACTTTTATCTGAATAATGAGTTGTTTTATTTACTGAATTAACCCAATGAGTTTTCATTCTATTTTGTGCTTTTACACTTTTTATTATCTCCAAACCAGTAACAGTCTCTATTAAAGTAGTTTGTTTTATTTGGTCTTCTTTTACACTTTTTTCAATAATCTCTTTTAGTGGCTTTTGGAAATACCATGATAAAAGTATTGAAATAACGGCTGTCCCTATAGAGATAAAAGCTAATGGACCACCAATAAAAAATATAACAGCTATAAAAATAAACACAAAAGGTAAATCAACAATTGCAGCTATTGTTGCACTTGTAAAAAATTCTCTTACACTCTCAAATGATTGAATTCGGCTTACAAATTGTCCTGTACTTGCTGGTTTTGCATCTAATTTTATATTCAAAAGATGATTAAAGATTTTATTTGACATGATAGTATCAGCTCTTTTAGCAGCTATTCCTAAAAAATATGACCTTAATACCTTTAAAATCAAGTCAAATAACATAACAATAGATATTCCAATAAATAATGCCCATAAAGTTTCAATAGCATTATTTGGTAATACTCTATCATAAACATTCATAGTAAAAAGTGGAGTTGCTAGTATAAAAAGATTTATAAACAAAGATACAACTATTACTTGTTTATATATACCTTTATTTCTTTTTAATGTCCCCCAAAACCACTCTTTTGGGTTTTCTACTTTTACCTCTTTTTCTATTCTATTATTGAAATTATATTCTGGTTTTATAATAATTACTTCGCCAGTATATTCAGATTCAAGTTTTTCAACTGTAATCTCTGTTTCACCGCTACTTAATCCAGGTATTATAACCTGAGCTACTCCACTTTTTAAATCATAATTTAATAAAACACAAGCTCTATTTTTATTTAAAATTAAAACAGAAGGTAAAGCTAATTTTGTAATATCTTTTAAGCTTTCTCTATTTACAGTTCTCGTTGAAAATCCTATTCTTGAAGCGGCTTGATGAAACATTGAAATATTCATAGAAGTATTGTGTATTGGTAATCCATAAGTTAAAGATTCAGCTGAAGTCTCTCTATTATGATATTTAGACAGAAAAAGTAGACAACCCAAAAGGTCATCTACTTTTCTTCTATCTTTTAAATTTGATAATGTTTCATTCTCTATTAAGCTAGAGTTTTTATTTTCCAATTATTCCCTCATATATTACTTATGATATTTATCATAAAGTTTTTGATGTTTAGATACATTATCTATATACGGGTTATGTGCTTTTATTGAAGCAGGTAAATTATCCATCGCTATATTTGCATCTTTTACAGATTTAAATATACCATATATAACTTTAGCACTAGCCATTTGTGGACCAAAAGGATATGTATATGTACTATTTTTATCCAATCCATTGCTTCTTACAAATCCATTTGCAGCATCAATTCCCTCTGTTGTTGTGATATTAATTGTATAATATCCAGATGGAGCTTCTTGGAATGTTGCGAAATTTTCAGATTTTGCAACTTGTTTTACAGGTGCAACAGGTGCTGGAGTATGTTTTGAAGGTCTTTCAACTGTTGGTTCAGTCGCTGGAGCATCTCCTAATAAAGCTTTTAGTTCATCACTAGAACTAATTTGATTTTGTGGTTCTCCAACTAAACTATTTAATGCAACTGAATTAGAACATCCATCGCTGTTTAAAACAGTATCTGTTAATGAAGAAGTAGATGCTAAAATATCATAATAATTTCTATATAGCTCATATTCTCTGTTAATTAAACTTTTTTTAGCTTCATATAAAACTGTTTGAGCATCTAAAATATCAACAAATGTTCTAGTTCCTGACTCAAATTCACTTTTATAAACTTCAACAATGTTTTCATTTGCAACTACATAGTTTTTAAGTACATTAATTCTTTCTTTATTTTTTTGAAATCTTTCAAAATTAACTTTAACTTCCTCTACAACTTTATTTGTAATTGCATCTAATCTTTGTTTTTGCTCTGCTAAAAATAGTGTTTCTTGTTCACTTACAGCCTTATCTCCACCACCATTAAATAAATTCCAAGCTAAATTAATTCTTCCAAAAGCTTGATTTTCTCTTCCATTTTCATTTAATGCCAAATCATTATCAGTTAATGCTTTTAATTCTAAACTAAAGTTTGGTAAAAATTTAGAATCAGCTTGAGCAATTTTCTCTCTTTGAGCTTTAATTTTTTCAATTTGCTCTTTTATTTCAAGATTATTTAAAACAGCTTTTTCTACTAAATCTTGAAGATTATTTGAAATATTTGTTAGATCCATTTTTGGTCTACACTCATTGCCTGCTGGTTCTTCTCCAACAAATCTTTTAAAAGTAGTAATTCTTGAATGTTTTAAATCTTTCTCTTCAAGATATTTTTCTTTCATAAAATTAAGCTTACCCTCAGTTTCATAAGTCTCTAAAACTTCTCCACTAATAGACTCTTTCTCTTTTGCAATTCTTAAGTTATCTTCGTTTGTTTGAATCATAGATTTTGTTAAACTTAACATCTCATCATATTGAACTAGACCTGTATATGCATTTACAGTTTCACTTACAATATTTTGTATATTTTTACTTGATCTATATGTGTTTGCTAAATCATTATGTTTTGCTTCTCTAACTTGAGCAGGAGTCAAATCACCATCATAAAGCATTTGATTAATAGCTATTCCTAAGTTATAACCATCCTCTTGTTGAGAACCATTTCTTTCATTAGCAGATTGTATTTTATATTTTTTATCTGAATTACTTTTTTCTAGTCTTCCATCTACATCTAATCTTGGTAAGTATTTAGCTTCTCTTTCATCTATATACTTCTTAAATGCTTCTTGGTTCTTTTTCTCAGCAATAACCTCAGGATTATTAGCTAAAACTTTTTCGACACTATCTTTTAAACTAGCGGCTTGTAAACTAACACTAGCAAAAAGCGATAAACAGATAAGTTTTACTGTTTTATGTTTCATTTTGACTCCATTTTTTGGTTTTAAATAATATTTTGTGTTATCTTAATAACTTTTTACTTAACTTTTGATTAATTATATCTTTCTTATTCTTAAAAATTATTAATTTATACTAAGCTTTATTATTATATTATAAGCAAATATTTTACAGGGGGTTAATTTGAAAAATAATGATTATTTAAAAATTCTAGCTAACTTAAATATATTATATATTGAAGATGAAGAAAAAATAAGAGAAAATGTAAAAGAGACTTTGAAGCTTTTTTGTGAAAATATTTTTGATGTTGCTTCAATTAGCGAAGCAAAAGATATATTAGAAAAGAAACGAATTGATATAATACTTTCAGATATTAACCTCCCTGACACAAATGGAATAGATTTTATTAAAGAGTTTAGAAAAATAGATAAAAAAATTCCTATTATAATTTTAAGTGCTTATACAGACAAAGATTATTTACTTGAAGCTACAAAATTAAAATTAGCCGACTACCTTACAAAACCTATAGATTTTAAATCCCTTCATGCAGCTTTATACAGATGTGTTGATGAAATATTAGAAAATGCAAGATATATAATATCTTTTAATAATGAAATTGAATTTAATGTTCTACACAAAAAATTGATAAATAAATTAAATAATGAAGAGATGCCACTTACATCAAAAGAGTTAATTTTACTTGAGTATCTAGTAAAGAATTCAAATAGAGTCATATCAATAGAAGAGTTAAAAAATTGTATCTGGGAAGATGAGCTTGATGCAACAGAATCAGCATTTAAAAACTTATTAACAAAATTAAGAGCAAAAATAGGAAAAGATACTATTTTGAATATATCAGGTGTAGGATATAGACTTAACTCAAATAAATAAAAAGTTTTTTAATTATATTTTCTAAATTTTGTTACAATTCTAAACACTAACTACACAAAGCTCCTTTATATAGTCTATTGATATATCAATCATTTTTTTTTGAAAATATTTTATATATAATATTAAATCTTAATTTTAAGGGTTATATATGTCTGTAAAAGCTAGGTTATGGTTGCTATCATCGGTTTTACTTGTTGGTATGCTTATTATTGGGTTCATTGGTTTTAATAGTGCTAAAAATTGGGCAAATGACATTGAAGAGGTTTCTGAACAAAGAGTGCCTATTTTATTATCACTTGCTGATTTAGATGGTGAAAGAAAGAGTATTCGTTCAAGAGTTTATGAATTTACAACTGTATATTTCAACAACTACAGTAAAGAGAATTTACAAAAAGTTCAAAAATCAAAATTTGATACTTGGGATAAAATCCAAAAACATTGGGATTTTTTCAAAAGCACTCCTAGAAAAACTGAAGCTGGACAAAAAGCATTTGCAGGTTTAGAAGAGGCTTTTAATGCATGGAAAAATGTTCATAATACTCTTGATAACTATATTGCAAAAACTATAGAAAATGATGGAAACAAAGAGGAGCAAGATAAGTTTATAAAAGCTTATCAAAATGAAATTTCTAATCTTATTGTATCTTCAGATAGTTTTTCTAAACTACTTATGGAGCAAAGAGATAGAACTTTTAATTTCTCTAAAAAAATGATAGATGAATCTGTATCTAGTGCAAATAACTCAATTTTTGTAATTATTTCTGTATTTTTAGTAATAGCTATTATAGGTCTTATTTTTGTGTTTATAACAATTAATATGATAACTAGCTCACTAAATAAAATACGATTAGGAACTCTTAGTTTCTTTGATTTTTTAAATCATAAAACAACTTCTAGCTCATATATTGATATAAATAACAAAGATGAGTTTGGAGAGATAGCAAGTGTTGTAAATGCAAACATCAAAAATACTAGTGATAATATCAAAAAAGATGATGAATTCTTACTTGATGTTGAAAGATTTGTAAAAGAGCTTTCAGATGGAAATATGCTTGCAAAAATCGAGAAAATAAGTGATACTCCAAATTTAATAACTTTAAAAGGGCTTTTAGACAAACTTCAAAATTATTTAGAACATACTATAGCAAGAGATGTAAATAAACTTGTAAGCGTAATTGAAAGCTTCAAGAAGCATGACTTTACAGCAAGATTTCCAACTCCTTATGCAAAAGTTGCAGTTGCAATGAATGAACTAGGAGATGAAATTTGTGATTTATTAAAACAATCTTTAAATGTTGGTTTAGTATTACAATCAAGCTCAAATGAGTTACTAGAAAATGTTGATATTTTAAACAAAAGCTCAAATAGTGCTGCTGCAAGTCTGGAAGAAACAGCTGCAGCTCTTGAAGAGATTACAAGCACAGTAATTAGCAATGCAAATAATGTAGCTCAAATGTCAAATTTATCAAATATGGTTTCAAATTCTGCTAAAAAAGGTCAAGAACTAGCAAATCATACAACAAGTGCAATGGATGAGATTAATAATCAAGTAAATAGAATAAATGAAGCAATAAGTGTAATTGACCAAATTGCATTTCAAACAAATATATTATCTTTAAATGCAGCAGTTGAAGCAGCGACAGCAGGAGAAGCAGGAAAAGGATTTGCGGTTGTTGCACAAGAAGTAAGAAATTTAGCAAGTAGAAGTGCAGAAGCTGCTAGAGAGATTAAAAATTTAGTAGAATTTGCGACACAAAAAGCAAATGAAGGTAAAAATATTAGTTTTGAGATGATTGAAGGATATAGCGAACTTCTTGAAAACATTAATAAGCAAACACAAACTATAAATGAAATAGCAAATGCTTCTAAAGAGCAACAAGCTGGAATTACTCAGATAAATGATGCTGTAACAGGACTTGATCAACAAACTCAACAAAATGCATCTATTGCTGCAAATACGAAAGAGATAGCTGTAAAAGCAAATGAAATAGCTTATAAAGTAGTTGAGGATGCAAATAGAAATGAATTTATTGGTAAAACAGAAATTCAAAATGAGTTTAAAAATAAAACAAAAACTTCGAAAAAAGATAACTCATTTATAGCATCTAAGCCAAAAATAGAAGCAAAAGCCACAAAGCAAGTAAATAAAGAGATAAAATCATCTTCTAGCGATGAAGAATGGGAGTCATTCTAAAATATTTATTATTTTAGAAGTTAATTTTGACTAGTGATTTTTTATATTTAATTGAGAAAAATGATATAGAGGATAAAAATATCCTCTATAATATCTACAAAAACAAAAATACAAACTACTATGCAAGTTCTGATTTTTCAAAAGAGTTTTATATACTTCTTGCAAAAGCTGGGTTTATATCTACTTCTATAATTATAGAAAATGAATTTTATCTGCTTCCTGAAATTCAATTTGAGTATGCAATTTTGGATTTTGAAAATCTTCACATAAACAAAAAGGCGAAAAATCTCTTAAACAATAAGTCTTATATATTTCTTATAAACAATGATATAAATTCTGTTTTAGAAAAAATTGAAATGTACCATAAAGATAACTGGCTTTATGGTGCATACAAAGATTTAATCTTAGATTTATACAAAAATCCAAAAGAGCATTTTGAAATTTTTTGTGTCGAACTTTATGATGATAATATTTTAGTTGCTGGTGAAATTGGATATAAAATCAACAAAACATATACATCTTTAACTGGTTTTTCTAGTAAAGAAAAAATTTACAATAATTGGGGAAAACTTCAGCTTATTTTACTTGCAAAATTTTTAGAAGAAAAAAACTTCTCTTTTTGGAATTTAGGTCATCCATATATGCAATATAAATTTGACATTGGTGCAAAAATTTACAGCAGAGACGAATTTCTAAATAGATGGTTACTAGATACTTAATAGTTTATAGATACATAAAAACTAAGTTCAAACTCATCATCTCCGTCTATAAAATCAAGCTTATCATATATTGCAAATGATGGTTTAGTTGTTGTTTCATACTCACTTTTTGGTAACCATTCGTGATAAACCCATTGTATAAAAGGAAGCAAATCTTCACTCTTTGCTTTTAAATCAAACTTTGCATAAACTCCACCTGCAATATTAAATTTTGGAATTCTATCACTTTTTATATTTTTATCATCATCTACAATTACACAAGCTATATATTGACACTCATCAAGAGGAGTAATTGTTGGATTATCATGAAAAAGTGCTGCTCTTTTATATGATTTTATATTATTTGTTAAAACCCAAGTTTGAAGCTTTTGCCAAGTCTCTTCTATATTTTTGCTATAACCTCTATTTCTTAAATAATAGCTCTCAATTGCCTTAGTTTTTACAATAGTTGGGGTTATATTTTCAAAGTTAGCTTTTGATTTCATAGCAAATTTTGATTGTTTAATTATCTCATTTGAATACTCTTTATAACCACCTTGTTTCCACTCTTTTGGGCTCATACCAAATCTCTCTTTAAAGATTTTTATAAAAGATGATTGAGATGAGTAACCACAAGAGTTTACAATACTTGAAATTGTTGAATATTTATTTGTAAGCAATAAATTTGAAGCTTTTTGAAGCCTAATAGACTTTATACTTTCATAAATATTTCTTCCAAATATCTCTTTAAAAATTCGATGCATATGAAACTTGCTCACACCTAAATCATGGCTAAGCTCTTCTATATCGATATTTATCTCAATATGTGTATAGATATAATACATTATATCATTTGCAATTTTTGTTCTTTTATCTAAAGTCTCTTTTTTCATAAGCTAATTTTATCAAATTTTAGATAAAATTAGCACTAAACAACAATTTATAAAGCACCAAAAAGGAAGAAGAAAAGATAAAATTTTTCTAAAATACGGTACTTTAAAACAAGTGTTAATAAATACTTAAAGGAGAAATGTGGAAGCCTTATTACAAGCAATATTTAGCTTTTTTATAATTATGGGAGTAGTTTCAACTATTCTTTTAGTTATTGGATTTTTGCTAAAAGCAAAAGGTGTTACTTTTGTTGAATTTTTTCCAAAAAAACCAGAACCTGCGACTTCTCAAGTTATCTATAACAATGTTATTTCTCAAGCCCCTGCAAATCCTTATGGAATTGATGCTAGAAAAGTAGCTGCGATTATGGCTGCTATTGAGCATCATACAAAGGCAAAGGCATAATTTATGGCAAAAAAATATATTGATATTATGGATACTACCTTTAGAGATGGATTTCAATCTGTTTTTGGAGGAAGAGTTTTAATGAACGACTTTTTTCCAGCTGTTGAAGCTGCGAGAGATGCGGGAATTACTCATTTTGAATTTGGTGGAGGAGCAAGATTTCAATCATTGTTTTTCTACTTAAACGAAAATGCATTTGATATGATGGATAGATTTAGAGCTATTGTTGGACCAAATGCAAATCTTCAAACTCTGGCACGTGGTATAAATACTGTTATGCTAGATACTGGAAGTAGAGAACTAATAGACCTTCATGCAAAAATGTTTGCAAAACATGGAACTACGACTATTAGAAACTTTGATGCACTAAATGATGTTCAAAATCTTGAATATTCAGCACAATGTATAAAAAATCATGGGCTTAAGCATGAGGCTGTTGTAACTTTGATGGATTTACCACCAAATTGTACTGGAGCTCATGATGTTCCTTTTTATGAAAAAACATTAAGAAATATTCTTGATAGTGGTTTACCATTTGATTCTATTTGCTTTAAAGATGCAAGTGGAACATCTAGCCCAAATAAAGTTTTTGAAACAATTAAAATGGCTAGAAAACTTTTAGGAGATTCAACTCACATAAGACTTCATACTCACGAAACTGCTGGTGTTTCAGTTGCTTGTTATTTAGCAGCTCTTGAAGCTGGAGCTGATGGTATTGATTTAGCTGCGTCGCCTGTAAGTGGAGGAACATCTCAACCAGATATTCTTACAATGCTACATGCTACAAAAGGTATGAATTATGATTTAGGTGGATTAGAAATAGATAAAATCTTAAAATATGAAGAGGTTTTAGCTGATTGCTTAAAAGATTACTTCTTACCACCAGAAGCGACTCAAGTATCGCCACTTATTCCATTTTCTCCTATGCCAGGAGGTGCTTTAACAGCAAATACTCAAATGATGAGAGATAATGGAACTTTAAATAAATTCCCTGAAGTAATTAAAGCTATGCAAGAAGTTGTTGTAAAAGGTGGATTTGGGACATCTGTAACACCTGTATCTCAATTTTATTGGCAACAAGCTTATGCAAATGTTATGTTTGGACCTTGGAAACAAATAGCTCCAGGTTATGGAAGAATGGTTTTAGGATACTTTGGAAAAACTCCAGTAGAAGCTGATGCTGAAATAATCAAATTAGCTTCAGAGAAACTAAAACTTGAGCCAACTAAAGAAAATCCACTAGATATTGCAGATGCAGACCCTAAAAAAAGAGTGGATGTTTGGAAACAAAGATTAGAAATTGAAGGTATAGAAGCAACTGAAGAAAATATATTTATAGCTGCTGCTTGTGATGAGAAAGGTATTGCATTTTTAAAAGGTGAAGCACCTTTAAATGTAAGAAAAAATTGTACAAATGAAGTAAAAGAGACAAAACAAAAAGGAGAAAATAAAATGGCAAATGGAAATTATACAGTAGTAGTAGATGGTCAAAGATTTAATGTATCGGTTTTTGAAGGAGATGTTCAAAATATTCAAGTAGCACAACCTGTTGTTCAAGCACCTGTTCAAGCTGCAGCTCCTGTTCAAGCAGCTCCTGTAGCATCTGCAAAACCAGTTTACAATGGAACTGAGGCAACAGCTCCTGTAAATGGAAATGTATGGAAAATCCTTGTAAAAGAGGGTGATAGAGTTGAAAAAGATCAACAAATTATGATTTTAGAAGCTATGAAAATGGAAATAGATGTTGTTGCACCAGTTTCTGGAACAGTAAGTAAAATCCTAACTGAGCCTACAAAAGCAGTTGAAGAAGGTCAAGTTTTAGCTGTTATCTCTTAAATAATATTAGATAGAGTTTTCTCTATCTAATAATCTACATTAAAATCTCTAATTAATCTTATTATTATAAAATATACAACAAAAAAATAAAAAAGAGTTCTTATGCCAAAAATACTACAAATCATTTTAATTATATTTATTGTTCTTAGCTTTAATGCTTGTTTTACATCTGCTCATATAAGTAGTGGGGGAAGTGTTGGAATGAGTGTTGGTGGAAAAGTTTTTTAAATAATCTTGTATAACTAATAATTTAATGGTACTCCCAGTACGATTCGAACGTACGGCCTACGCCTTAGAAGGGCGTTGCTCTATCCAGCTGAGCTATGGAAGCATAGTTTAAGAGAAATAAAAAAGCCTTATATAAAAAGTAATCTTCTTATATAAGGCTTTATGGAGCGGGAGACGAGACTCGAACTCGCGACAGTCTGCTTGGAAGGCAGAAGCTCTAGCCAACTGAGCTACTCCCGCAAAACTATTAGTTTTTTGTTTGTATAAGTGGTGCGGATGAAGAGACTCGAACTCTTACACCGTGAGGCACCAGATCCTAAGTCTGGCGTGTATACCAATTTCACCACATCCGCATAAAATAAATTTTAAATTTAGTTGGTATTCTAAACCAAAATGGTACTCCCAGTACGATTCGAACGTACGGCCTACGCCTTAGAAGGGCGTTGCTCTATCCAGCTGAGCTATGGAAGCATAAAAATATAAAAATGGGGTAGATAATGGGGCTCGAACCCACGACCCTCGGAACCACAACCCGATGCTCTAACCGACTGAGCTATACCTACCATAAATTTTAAGTCCTAATGGTCGGGGCGAGAGGATTCGAACCTCCGGCCCCCTGGTCCCAAACCAGGTGCGCTAACCAGACTGCGCTACGCCCCGAATTCACTCTTTATTCTTAAAAAGTGGACGGAATTATATTATATATTTTTACTTTTGTCAAGGCTTTTTAATAAAAAATGTAAAATTTCTCATTTTTTATTAAATTTGCTATTTTTCATTATAAATTCTTTATATTTTTTGCTTATATTATTTATTTCAAATGATATAATTTCTGGAACTTCATAAGAGTGGTTTTTTAGAATTTCTTTTGAGATGCTTTTAAAATTACTTTTTCTTGTTTTTATATTTAGAATGAACTCATTATCATTACACACTTTATCATCCCAAAAATAGTGTGATTTTATAGGATACATATGTATACAAGCTGCAAGTTTTTTTTCTATCAAGATTTTTGCAATGTTATTTGCCTCATTTTCATCTATACAAGTAGTTTGAATTAAAATTGCTTTCATAACTTTTCAACTCCTTTTATAATATCTTGTGGCTTTAATGCATAATTATTTTTCTTTACTTTAGATATTGCCAAAGTATGAGCTAAACTTGCATTTATAGAAGCTTCTAAAGGTTTATATCCTTGAGCTAAAAGTGAAGCTATAAGACCACTTAAAACATCTCCACTACCACCTTTTGCTAAAGCGTTTGTACCATATATATTTATATATAGATTTTTGCTATTTGCTATAATTACATTTGCACCTTTTAAAAGCAAAGTTGTTAGTGGATATTTTTTACAAAACTCTCTTACATAGAAAAATCTATTTTCTTGCAAAGTTTTTATATCTATATGTGCAACATTGCTTAAAGCTAAAAGTGATACAAACTCTTTTGGGTGTGGAGTTAAAACTACATTTTGCTCTAAATATTTTAAAATCTCTTTTTCATAAAATATATCAGCATCCAAAACTTTTGGGATATTTAGTTTTAAAATATCTTCATGCTCTTTTTTAAACTCTCCTAAACCCATTCCAAAAGCAATGCTTGTACAGTTTTTTGAAATTTTATTACATTTCATAATATGAGGTGGAGTTTGTAAATCATCTTTAGAAACTATAGTTACAAGTCCTGTTCCAAAAGAAAAACTAGCCAAACTAGATATTATAGCAGCTCCTGTTTTACTCCCTGCAATAATATTTACATGACCATAACTTCCTTTGTGTGAATTATATTTATCTCTAAATGGTAAAATTAAATCAGATTTTTCAAGCAAAAATATATCTGTATCATCTTCATAGTTTTTGCTATCAAATCCTAGATTTACAATTTTGATTTTTCCTACATAATCTTTTGCACTATCACTAAAGAGTGCCAGTTTTAAAGCTCCCATCGTAAAAGTAATATCACTTTTAAATGCAATATTTTCTATTTTTCCATCTATATCTATTCCACTTGGAATATCACAAGCTATTTTAAAAGATGAAAAAGAGTTTAGTTTTTCAATTAAAGATATAGTTTTTTCATCTATTTTTCCATTTAATCCGCTTCCAAATATACAATCAACAATAATATCAGTTTGATAAACTTCATCAATAAAATCAATATCTAATGCTTTACATCTTTTCTCTTGTAGTTTTGCCATTGAAGATTTTGCTTTGTTTACTTGAAAGATTTTTACACTATATTTCTCTTGTAGAAGTCTAGCAAGTGCCAAACCATCAGCACCATTGTTTCCACTTCCACAAGCTATTAAAACAGTGCTATTTTTTTTGAATTTTTTATTTATATAGTTAAAGATAGAAAGACTTGCATGTTCCATCAAAATATCTTCACTTAAAAAATATTTTGTGTAAGATTTTTTATCCAAACTATTTACCTCATAAAAAACCTTTTTCACAAGCTTGTCTCCTTTTGTTTTAGTTTTTAAATTTCCATCCATTATCAACTAAGATAATTCTAATTTTATCTTTTAAATCGCCTTGAAGTTCTATATGTTCATCTTGAATTGTTCCACCAACGGCTAGTTTAGTTTTAAGAAGTTTTAAAATTTCTTTTTTCTTCTCTTCTTCAATTTGAAATTTTCCAATAATAGTAACTGGTTTTCCATTTCTTTTTTCTAGTGAGAAAACCAATTGATGCTGGTTTTTTGGTAAAATTACTTTTGCCTCTTCTTTTTGAACTTTGATTTTTCCTTTATCTTCTTTTTTTGTGTCAAAGCTGTTTCCTTCAAGCTTTGCACCAAGCCCCAAAGCTAACTTCTCTGCAATTCCCATCTTCTAATAATCCTTTAATCTCGTCTTTATATCTAAATCTTCTAAATTTATAAAATCACCAATTTTATACTGCTCAACCGCAACACGACCAATCATAGCAGCATTATCTGAACAATATTTTAACTCTGAAAGGTGCAATTTTGTATCATATTTTTTACATAAAGCTTCTAACTCTTTTCGTAAAAATAGATTTGCACTAGCACCTCCAACTATTGCAAAATCTTTTGGTGCTTTTTGTTTAAACAGCTTTTTTAATTTTTGAATAATATGTAAAACTGCTGTTTTTTGAAAACTAGCACTTATATCTGCAATATCTTTCTCTTCTAAAGTGGTGCGTTCAAGTTTCTCAATTTCAAGTCTTACAGCATTTTTAAGTCCTGAATAACTAAACTCAATTCTTGGACTTTGACTTAGTGGTATTGGAAAATCAAATCTATTTTCATCACCATTTTTTGCATATTTTTCAATAATTGGACCACCTGGGTAAC
Organism: Aliarcobacter sp.; assembly: GCA_039810345.1. Classification (GTDB taxonomy): domain Bacteria; phylum Campylobacterota; class Campylobacteria; order Campylobacterales; family Arcobacteraceae; genus Aliarcobacter. The sequence continues at coordinate 18,615 of JBDHWU010000001.1, forward strand.
CTAAGCTTAGCATTTTTGAGACTTTATCAAAACTCTCACCAAAACTATCATCCAAAGTTCTAGCTACTAATTTCATATCATTTAAAGAGTTTGCTTCAATGATTTGTGTATGTCCACCAGAAACTAGCAAAACTGTAATTGGAAAAATCTCCTTTTTTTCTATAAAAAGTGAGTATATATGCCCTTTTAAGTGGTTTACAGCAATTATTGGAATATTTAATGCAATACTTATAGCTTTTGCCATAGCAACGCCTTCTGTTAAAGTTACAGATAATCCAGGTGCATTTGTAACTGCAACTGCTTTTAAATCTTGTAAGTAATCTTTACAATCTTCAAGAATTTTAGGCAAAGCTTCAATATGAAGTCGTGCTGCAAGTTCAGGTACTACTCCTCCATAAATGCTATGCTCTAACTCTTGAGAAATTTTTTTATGAAAAACTAACTCCAGAGTCTCTATTTTTGTAATAGATATAGAGCTATCATCACAAGAAGATTCAATTGCTAAAATCATTGCTTTTCACACTCATCAACTCTTTTTATCCAATCAAAAGCACAATCAAGTTTTCCAAATCCAGCACTAGGATTTATATGACCTGCATTTTCCATAATTTTCATTCCGATATTTAACTTACTTTGTAGATTTATAGCCTCTTCTATACTCATATATGGGTCATTTGTTGAAGCTGCCATAATTATTTCTTTTGCTTTTAAATCTTTTGCAATTGGATATGGAAAAAAAGTTTTTGCCTCTTTTAACTCTTCGTTTCTTACAGGTGCAACAAGCATTAATTTATCTAAAGAAATATCAAGTTCATCACAAATATGAAACCATAAAATATTTGCCAAAGAGTGACAAACTACTATTTGGGGTTTAAAATGGTTTATCTCTTTTTTTACAAACTCTTTCCACTCATTTAAGCTTGGGCTATTTTTATTTGGTAAACTTGGAAAAGATACAGTGTAATTCTCTTTTATTAAATCTTGTGCTAAATGGTTTTGCCAATGTGGAAAATCACTTCCACTAAGTCCATGAAGTATTAAAACTCTTTTACTCATTGTTATTTCCTATTAGTTTTGTATCAAATTTTGCTCTTTTTAATCTATCTTCAATATCTTTAAACATCTCAACTTTTAGTTTATAATCCTCTTCAAAAACCAAAGCTACAAGCTCTTTTCTTGGCTTCTCTTCTGTTTGTATTGGAGTGTGTTTTTTCCACTCTTCAAACTTCTCTTCATAAAGTTTTAGCATATCTTTTTCAAATTTTGTTCTAGTGTATATTAAATAGATTACAAGTATTAGTAAAATTGCAAATGGTATTAGTAAATCAAGAGTCACAATATTTTCTCACTTCTTTATCTATTAAAAAAATATCATCTATATTTGAAGCTTTAAGTCTATGAAATTTGTTTATTGCATCAAGTGAAATTTTTGAAATATCCAAAAAGCCAATCTTTCCACTTAAAAACTTCTCAACCCCTACTTCATTTGCAGCATTTAAAACCACTCCTAAATCAGGTTTTTCTAAAATCTCATTTTTAAAATCCCAAATTGGGTATCTTGAACTTTCTATTTTTCTAAACTCCAAAGATGAGATTTCAAGCAAATCAACAGGTTTTAAAATCTCATCTTCTATTTTATCAAGTAAGGCATAAGCAATTGGAAGTTGCATTGAAGCATTTGCAATATGTGCTGTTGTGCTTCCATCTGTAAAGTTTACAAAAGCATGAACCAAAGATTTTGGCTCTATTATGGCATCAAGTTTTTTTGTGTCAAAAAGCCAAAAAGCTTCAAGAAGTTCAAACATTTTATTTGTCATTGTTGCACTATCTATTGTGATTTTATTTCCCATTTTCCAGTTTGGGTGATTTAAAGCCTCTTTTACACTTACATTTTTTAAAGCTTCCAAAGGTGTATCTCTAAAACTTCCACCACTTGCAGTTATAAGCATTGAATCTATCTTTTTTTCTTGCTGCAAATACCATAAAGCAAAGTGTTCACTATCTATTGCTCTAAGATTTTTTTTGTCTATAAATTTTCCAGCAACTACCAAAGACTCTTTATTTGCAAGACACAACTTTTTGCCACACTCTATTGCTTTTAAAGTTGGTTTTAGTCCCAAAAATCCAACAAGTGCATTTACAACAATATTTGAAGAACTATTTTCAATTGCATTTAAAATTGCATCTTCTCCAAAACTTACATTTTGATGATTTACTTTATGTAAATGCTCTTTTGAAGCAATTATTACTTTTTTTGGATTATGCTCTTTTATTTGAGAGTTTAAAAGCTCTATATTTTTTCCTGCAACTAAAACCTCAATATCTAAAGAGTATTTTTTTGCAATTTCTAGGGTATTTACCCCAATAGAACCTGTACTTCCAAGTACTATCAAATAATTACCCTTAATAGTACAAGCATAACAACTGCACCAAATAAATATCCATCAACTCTATCTAAAATTCCACCATGACCAGGAAAAATATTACCACTATCTTTTACTCCTGCTTCTCTTTTTAAATAGCTTTCATACAAATCTCCAAAAACAGATGATAAAGATACAACAGCTGAAACTATAATAGCACCTAAAATTCCTATTTCATTTATAGAAGTTAATGTTCCTAAAACAATGGCTAAAACCATACCTCCAACAACACCTTCTAAAGTTTTATTTGGGCTTGTTTCACTAAAAGGAGTTTTTCCAAAAGCTTTTCCTGTGAAGTATGCTCCTGTATCAGTAGCTGCAACAATTACCAATAACCAAAATAAGACCATTACTCCAAATTCACTATAAAGTGATATTAAAAATACAAACGATGCTGTTGGATATAAAAGCGGTAAAACCATTTTTCTATCAAGCTTTCTTTTATAAGCTAATTGAGAAGCATAACCAATGGCAACGATAAATATTAAATCTACAGGCATTGGATAAAAATATACTGCTACCCACAGTAACAAAATGTAGATATATATACTTTTATCTTCTAATTTGTATAAATCTTTTGCCTCTTTTACAGCAATAATTAACATAATTCCAAATACTAACCAAAATAGAAAATATGAGTCAATATAACCAATAATTAATGTTACAATCATCAAAACAATACCAGTTTTTACTCTAGTAGATAATCCACCTAAAAGTTCTAACATTTTCAACCTTTAATTTTTTATGTAATATATTATCATTTTTTATCTTTGTTATTTGTAAATGTTTTTTATATCAAACACCCATTTATTTTTAATTACATATACATTAATAGTTGCTTTTTTCTTCTAGCCTAACCTTTTTATGAAATGTTTTTTTTGTAATAGGACTATCTAAAGTTGTCAGTGAAAAAATAATATCGTTTTGTCCTTCTGTTGTAATTGCACTTTTATCTCCATTTACCTTAGAACCTGCTATATCCATTTTTGAATTTTCCAATTTTATAGCTGTCTCTCCATTTATAGTTGTTGAAGTAATATTTATATTAGAATTTATAGCTTCAATCGAAATACCACTATAACCTATTTCTGAATCAATAATAGAAATATTAGAACTCTCAACTACAAGCCTGTTTATTTTACAACCATTTAAAGATAGATTATTTGAATTTACTATTTTTAAGTAGTTGTAGCTACAATCTTTTAACTCACCTTTACTATTTTTTAATTCTCTATTTAAGTTACTAGTTTTAAATGTTTTATCCACTTTTTCTAAATCTAATAATAAAAATGAGTTAAGATAGTAGAAATATTCATCTTTTTTGTTTAAAATAGGTACATGATCTCCATCTTTTATAATATATAAATTTGAGTTTTCAAGTAAATAGTTTAATACATATCCGCTTCTAAGCGGAGTTACCTCATCTTTTTCTCCCCATAAAATCATAGTAGGAGTTTTAATCTTATATAACTCAAACCAGTTTTCACTAATAAGTCCCAGAGCTGCTATTGAAGTTGGCGAACTTAAAAATTTATCTCTATATCTCTCATCTCTTACAATACCACCTAAATCTTTTGGCAAAACAGTTGATAAACTACTTGTAATATCTGTTGCTAGTTTAGAAATTTTACTATTTAGTTCACTTTTATCTTTACTATCAACCATTTTAGAGATTTGAGTTTTAACTATAAATTCTCCATAAGCATCTTTATGAAGAACTCCAGCTGAATCAATTATCAAAAGTTTTTTTAATTTTTCTTGATATTTTATTGCATATTTTAGGCTAATTGCTCCACCCATTGAGTGTCCAACCAAATAAAACTCTCTGTTTTCTAAAAACTTTGAAGTTAAAAAATCTAAAATTTCTGCATATTTTTCTGGAGTATATTCAGCACTATTTTTTGAAGATTTCCCAAAACCAGGCAAATCAAAAGTTATAACATAGTAGTTATCTTTTAATTTTTTTATACTATCTTTCCATATAGTTGAAGCTTCATCTCCCAAACCATGCACAAAAACTATTGGCTCGTTTTCTATATCTCCTTCAATATTTACATAGATTTCTGAGTTTAAAATAGGCTCTTTTATATAAAATTCTTCTGCAAAAGAGTAATTTAGGAAAAAAAATAAAAAGATAAATATATAGTTTTTAATCTTGTAGTTTAACAATAAAAGTTCCTTTTGCATAAACAATATTTTGATTTATAAGCTCAAAACTAAACTCTAAAATAGTGTCAAAACTGCTCTCTTTTTTTATATTTATTTCAAAATCAAGAGTATCACACTCTTTTAAAAGTTCAATATCTTTTAAACTAAGTAAAAAGCCAATTTATTATCTATTTTTCCAAAATTGACATTACTTGCTGTAACATTAAATTCATTTTTGAATATCTACATTTATTATTATATAAAGAATTTATGAAGTAATATTAGCTATTGTTATATAAATTTATAGTTTAGATAATTTATTAAATCAAGAAACAAATAATGTAAAAAGAAAAAGAAGAATTAAAATGATAAAAACAATTACAAAAAAAGAAAAGTTATGAGATATTCTGTAATTATTGAAGAAGATAGATTAGATGGCGGATATATTGCTTATGTTCCAAATTTAAAAGGTTGTTTTACTCAAGCTGATACTTTGGATGAATTAAAGAAAAATATTATTGAAGCTATTGAGTTAAGTAGTGAAGAAAATGAAACAATTAACCCAATTTTTGGAATTTGGGAATTAGAAGTAGGTAAAAATGCCGCCATTACCAATCATTAGTGCAAAAGAGCTTATAAAATTTTTACAAAGTTATGGGTTTGTATTTGTAAAACAAAAAGATTCTCATTAAAGATACAAACATAAAGCTATACAATCTCTTCAAATGAGCTATCACTTGAAAGAGCCTTAGATACTCTTGATTACTCATCGTGGATCTGTTTTGATAATATCAAAGAAAACTCTATTTCAAAAATAAAAAGTATAAAATATTTTTCAAATTTAGATGAAATAAACTTTTATCTAAAAGATAAAAATTATGAAAATATTGTTTTAAACTCTTTTTCAAAAGAGTTTTTAGATGAACTAGATTTAGACGAAAATAAAGTGAATATTGAGTTTGATATATTTTCTATAGTTGAAAATAACTTAAAAAATAGTATCTATATTGCTCTTGATAATAAAAAAAGAGCTTATTTGATATATTTTGCTTAGAAATCATGTAATACAATACATATAAAACTATAAATAATATGTATTGTATTACATAGTTTTTAAAATCTTAAAAGCCTCTTCTTCATATTTAGAGGCTTTTATTAAAATCTCTGATTATCAATCAAAGTAACATCTAAATCTTTTAATATCTTTTTTACTTTTTTTGTGCCATAATCCACATATTTCTGCATCCAATTAGTGTAATAATCCAACAAGTGTAAAAAACACTATTTTACTAATTTTAAAGAGTTTAATAAGAAAAAATGCACTAAATTTTAGTGCATTTTTATTTTTTAGAATAGACCTGCAATTTGATTTGAGATTTGTTTTTCTAAGATAGGAGTAGCTTCAGCTAAAGTTAATCTCATTTTTGTAGCCTCTGCAAACATCATAGTTTTATGCTCAATATAATCTGTTTCAAAACTTTGAGACTGTGCATTTGCCATATTTGAATTTAAATGACCAGTTGCATTAGTATCTTTTACGCTTCCACCAAAACTATTAATAAATCCAGATTTTTTTCCGTCACTTACACTAGATTGTCCAGCAACATTTGAGTTTGAAGCATATACAGGACCTTTTGCCTTTTCTCTAATTACAATATCAACTTGCATTTGATAAATTGTATCTTCTGTTGCTTTTCCAATAAGTCCACCAATTAATGCAGCCCCTAAACCAACACCTATAGCTTGTCCTGCTCCACCATGATTATATCCAGATACTCCAGCTCCAATAGCCCCCGCTCCTAATGCTGCACCTGCTGCATTATTTTCTTGTTTTTTATCGCAATACAATACATTTACCATTAAAACATATGTTGCAGCTTCTGGGTCATCTACTATGCTATAACCTTTTGCTTGTAACTCAGCAATAATTGTATTTTCAAGATTTATTTTTTGCCCACTTGTATTTTTACTAGATAAGAACACAGTTCTTAACTCTTTTTTAACTGGGTTTATGAAAATACTTTGTGTCATTTTTGCATTTGTTTGTAATTCTGTAGTAGCACAACCTGTAAATAACATTGTAGCTGCTACAAACCCTAATCCTATATTTTTGATTTTACTCATAAAACAATCTCCTTGATAAAAATTTAAATTTGATTTTACAATTTTTAAATTATTTTTTACTTAAACAATCGATTTTACCAAATAAAATATTATATCTTTTTTCTAAACTTTGCAATATTTTTGCCATTTTGGTTGAATAGCTCTAAAGTGCTATTTTCTAGTTTAAAAGTTTTTACATTTTCTAAAACATTTAAGAAGTTTTGTTCAGTTTGCATATCTTGACACATCATCATAGTACTTCCAACCTGACCAATAGTTAAGTTATTTTTCTCTTGTTTATAGCTTCCAAAAAAGTTATTACAACCAAGATTTCCAAAAACTTTTTGCTCTTTATCAAAATTTATATTTGCAACTTTTTCAGATTTTTTAACTTCTATTCCATTTAATTCCAAAGCTTCAAATTTACTATTTTCTAACACTAAAATATCCTTATTATTATAATCTTTCACACTACAAGCACTTAATAGTAAGCTTGAAACGATTGCAAAAATAGTAGTTTTTGCTTTAAATTTTTTAAACATTTTTATCCTTTATCTGATTTTAGAAATTATCATACAATTTTTTGCCTTATTAATTTGTATAAATGCTCTTATATGATAAAATCCAAAAAAATTTAAATATTATAAAAAAAGATTGTGGAATATAAATGAAATTTAGTGAAGAAAAACCGAAAAAAAAGCTACATATGGTAAGCCTTGGCTGTACAAAAAACTTAGTTGATAGTGAAGTAATGTTGGGAAGACTTAGAGATTATGAGCTAACAGATGATGAAACACAAGCTGATTTAATTATTGTAAATACATGTGGATTTATTGATAGTGCAAAAGAAGAAAGCATTAATACAACTTTGACTTTGCATAGCGAGAGAAAAAAAGATTCAGTTTTGGTTATGGCTGGGTGTTTAAGTGAAAGATACAAAGATGATTTACAAAAAGAGCTGACTGAAATTGATATTTTTACAGGTGTTGGAGATTATGACAAAATCGATAAACTAGTAAATGAAAAAAGATCTAATTTTTCAGATGAAGTGTTTTTAGCAAGTGATGAAAATGAAAGGGTAATAACAGGTTCAAACTATCATGCCTATGTAAAACTAAGCGAGGGTTGTAATCAGGTTTGTTCATTTTGTGCAATTCCTTCTTTTAAAGGAAAGCTTCACTCAAGAACATTGGCTTCACTTTTAAAAGAGGTGCAACTTCTAGTAAAAAAAGGTTATAAAGATTTCTCTTTTGTATCTCAAGATTCATCTTCATATTTGAGAGATTTAGGGCAAAATGATGGTTTAGAGCAACTAATAAGCGAAGTTGAAAAAATAGATGGAGTAAAAACAGCTAGAATTTTATATCTATATCCAAGCACAACAACTACAAATTTAATAGATAAAATTGCAAACTCTAAAGTTTTTGTAAACTATTTTGATATGCCACTTCAACATATTTCTCAAAATATTTTAAAAATTATGAAAAGAGGAAAGGGTGCTGAAAAACTAAAAGAGCTTATGCTTTATATGAAAAATATTCCAAACTCTTTTGTACGAACTACTTTTATTGCAGGTCATCCAGGGGAAAGTGAAGAAGATTTTGAAGAGCTTTGCACTTTTGTGGAAGAGTTTGGCTTTGATAGAGCAAATGTTTTTTCTTATTCAGATGAAGAAGGAACGGTTGCAGAAACTAGAGATGATAAAATTGAGCAAGAGTTAATAGATGAAAGAGCTGATATTTTGGGTGAAATAATTTCACAAACAACTCAACAATCGCTACAAAATGATATTGGAAAAGTTTTTGAAGTTTATATAGATAAGCAAAGTGATGAACATGAATATTTGCTAAGTGCTAGAAAAACTATTTGGGCACCAGAGATTGATGGAGAAATTTATATAAATGATAATGAAGATGAAATCGAGATAGTTTTTGGTGAGATTTATGAAGTTGAAATTACTGAACTTGCTGGTGATAAATTAATAGCAAAGATTTTGCGAAAACTATAATGGAACTAGATTTTAAAAAGATAGAAAAGAGTAAAAATCTACTTGCCTTTTCAGGTGGAGTTGATAGTATGGCACTTTTTTATCTTTTAAAAGATGCAAATATCAATTTTGATTTAATTATTGTAAATTATAATGCAAGATTAGAGTCAAAAGAAGAGCTAGAGTTTGCTATAAATTTAGCAAAAAAATATGATAAAAAGATATTTGTAAAAGAGCTAGATTTAAAAAATAGTTCAAACTTTGAAAAAGTTGCTAGAGATATAAGATATGAGTTTTTTAAAGAGATTGTAGAAGAAAACTCTTATGAAGTTTTAATAACTGCACATCAACTAAACGATAAGTTAGAGTGGTTTTTTATGCAACTATCAAAAGGAGCTGGGATAGTTGAACTTTTGGGAATGAGTGAATTTGAAGAAAAAGAGTCTTACAAAATTTTTAGACCACTTTTAAATATTGCAAAAAAATATTTGCAAGAGTATTTAGATAAAAACTCTTTAAAATATTTTATAGATAGTTCAAACTTTGATACAAAATACAAAAGAAACTACTTTAGAAAAGAGTTTGCAAACAGATTTTTAGATGAGTTTGAAAGTGGAGTTAAAAATAGTTTTGAATATTTAAAAAATGATTTAGACTCATTAAATATAAGGTTTGAACCAATTTTTAGCAAACTTGAACTTGAAGTTTTTGAAAATCTAAATGATGATAATCTAAATCTAAGAGTCATTGATAAGAGTTTGAAAAAAAGAGGATTTTTGATTAGTTCAAAAGAAAGGCTTGAAATTTTAAGACAAAAAAAGCTTACAATTTCGCATAAAATAAATATTTCTATAAATGAAAAATATATTTTTATAGCCCCAAACCTTGAAGCAGTTTTACCAAAAGATTTTAAAGAAGTTTGCAGAGTGAAAAAAATCCCTGCAAATATTAGAGAATATATTTTCTTAAATAATATATTTATCAATTTAAACTTATAAATAAACTGATACAATAATTGCAATTTTATACAGGAAGTAATAATCTATGAATACATTAAACATATTAGAAGATGCGAAGAAAATTTATATTTTTGATCCAGTTTATGATATTTCTGCAGCAACAGAACAAGCAAATAAGAAAAAACTTGATGCATTTGGAGTCATTGCAAAATTTAATATTTTAAATAAACCTAAAGATGAAGTAGTTCATGCAGGAAGATCTGAATTAAGATATGAACCATTTTGGTTTGTAGATTCAATTAGGAAAGTTGATTATAAATTATTATTAGAAAGAAAATTAGAAGTTGATGATGAATTTGCTACATCAATTAAAATTGATAACAAATCATATGAAATTTTTGAAGACTCAAAAAAGAGTTTTGTTTCAAGTGATAAAAGATACTCAACTCTAAATGTTCAATATAATTGTTATAGAGAAATTAAATATAAAAATCATATTGATGGTCTTGCTAGAAATATTAAATCAGATAGTTATGAAAAGCTTTTTAAAAACTCTAATTACAAATTTAAAGAAGTTGAAGATTTAACAACAATTGATAACATAATAAGTCCTAAATTCTCATTCTCATCTGTAATTGAAGAGACTAAGAATTCACTGTTAAGAGAAAAAATTATTTCACATGAAATTTTAACTGATGATGCAACTATTAATAATATATATCTATTTTTTAAACCTGTTTATGCATTTGAGTTTATTTGGTCAAATGAAAATAAAGTTGGTATTATAGAAATAGATGGTTTAAATGGAGAAATTAGCGAGAAAGGTGTATGGCTAAAAGACAGAGTTTCAAAAGTTATGACTAGAGACATGTTTTTTGATATAGGCGGTGAGATTGCAAATGGTATGGTGCCAGGTGGTGGTGTAATGGTAAAAATGCTAGATAGAATTACGAAACAATAAGTCTATCTCTTAAGTTTAAATAATCTAGGACTTTTAGTCCTAGTTCTTAATCTTCTAAGCTCCAAGCTAGAGTTTTTCCTGCATACATTGGAACTACTTTTTCATCTTTATACTCATAAATATCTGGAACAGTAAAATCCTTTTTTACTAAATTTATAGTTTTTTCACTCAAATTTAATCCATAAATTTTTTGTGCATTATTTGATACAAAATCATTTAAATTTTCTAAAGCATCGTGTTTTTCAAATAGTTCAACTAAAACTTGAAGTGCAATTGGTGAAGTGAAAACCCCAGCAGCACAACCACAACACTCTTTTTTATGTTTTGGATGGGGTGCTGAATCACTTCCAAACATTAGTTTTGAATGAGCTTTTAAAGCAGCATTTAATAAAGCTGTTCTATCCTCTGGTCTTTTTGCTATTGGTTTACAAAACAAATGGGGATCAAGCATTCCACCTGCAACATCATCAAGAGTGATTAATAAATGGTGTAAAGTAACAGTTGCATATAAATTTGGGTACTTATCAAGTAGCTCTACGGCATCTTTAGTTGTAATATGTTCCATAATTATTTTTAAATCCGGAAAAGCTTTTGCAATACTTTCATAAATTGGCATAAACTCTTTTTCTCTATCCATTACAAAACCGTTTGTTTCCCCGTGAATACAAAGAGGAATTCCAAGCCGACTCATATTTTCCAAAGTAGCTCTTAAAACTTCAATATCCATTGAAGAAACTCCAGTTTCAGAGTTTGTTGTAATTCCAGCTGGATATAATTTTATTCCAATAATCTCATCTTTTACACTCTCTAAAAACTCAAAACTATAGTTATTTTGAAAAAAAAGTGTCATATAAGGTATAAAATCATCACTTCCACAAGCCTCTATGATTCTTTGTTTATAAGCTAATAAATCCTCTTTTTTAGTAATTGGTGGAACTAAATTTGGCATAACCAAAGCTCCACTAAATGTATTTGATGTAAGTGGACCCACTAGTTTTAGCATATCATTATCTCTTAAATGTAAATGCATATCTAGTGGTTTTTTTATTGAAAAATTTTTACTCATATAGCCTCCTCATCTTGCTCACCTGTTCTTATTCTTATGATTTTTTCAATTGGATAGACAAATATTTTTCCATCCCCAATATTTCCTGTTTTAGCTGAACTTATGATTGTAGAGATTATTTTTTCTACATCATCATCAGAAACTATTAATTCGATTTTAATTTTTGGTAGAAAATCAACAACATATTCAGCTCCTCTATAAAGCTCACTATGTCCTTGTTGCCTACCATAACCTTTCACTTCAGATACAGTCATTCCAGCTACACCTATTTCTGCTAGAGCATCTTTTACATCTTCAAGTTTAAAAGGTTTTATTATAGCTTCAATTTTCTTCAATTTTAATCCTTTATTTAGTTCAAATATTTTAACAAAAGTTTATTAAACCAATATTATGAAAATGCTCTTTTGAATTCTGGATAAGCTTCTAGTCCACACTCTTGTACATCCAAACCTTGTATCTCTTGCTCTTTTTTTACTCTTAGAGGTAAAAATTTATTTATTATATACAAAACGATAAATGAGCAAACAAAAGAAAATATTGCAACCACTATAATCCCTTTTAATTGTCCAAAAAATGTTATACTTTCTCCATTTGAGGCAAAAATTCCAACAGCTAAAGTCCCCCAAATTCCATTTACTAAGTGTACAGATAAAGCTCCAACAGGATCATCAATTCTTAATCTATCAAACATAAATACACCAAGAACAACCAAACCACCACCAATTGCACCTATTAAAATAGGAGTATAAATATTAAATAAATCAGCTCCAGCTGTAATTGCAACCAATCCACCTAAAGCTCCATTTAAAATCATTGTAATATCAAATTTTTTATACATAATTTGCATGATAATTGCAACCATAATAGCTCCACTTAAACCAGCAGTATTTGTATTTAATATTGTAAGTGCTACCAAATTAGCATTATCTTTTGAAGTTATACTTCCAATACTTCCTCCATTAAATCCAAACCAACCAATCCACAGTAAAAATGCTCCTAAAGTAACAAGTGGGATATTTGATGCAGGAATAACTCTAATTCCTCCATCAGCTGTATATCTTCCTGATCTAGCACCTACGATTAAAATAGCTGCTAATAATGCCCAACCTCCTGTACTATGAATAATAGTTGAACCAGCTAAATCATGAATAGATAATTCTAAAAATGTTCCTTCTAAAAAATTTGAACCCCAAGTTATATTTACAACAGTTGGATATAAAACTGCTGCCATAATAACAGTAAATATAGAAAGTGGTATAACTTTGGCTCTTTCACCAACTCCACCACTCATAATGTTTATAACTTTCCCAACGAAAGCCATCTGAAATAAAAATGCAGCATACATACTCATATTATCACTTCCAAAATCTCCGAAAGCTAAAGAGTAACCAAAAAGTAAAAATGATAATGAGGCGATTGAATAAATAAGAATATTAATAGTTAAAACGGCGGTAACATTTTTTGTTCGTACAATTCCAGCTTCTAACATAGCAAAACCAGGAACCATAAAAATAACTAATGTCATAGCAAACAGTGTGTAGAGTGTATTAATAATAAATGGCATTGAATCCATAAAGACCGTCCTTTTAGAGTATAAACCCAGCGCTGGACGATCAGTATGGTATCTAAAAAAAACTTAAAAAAAATTTATACTTTGAGTATTTAATTAACAAATTATAGAATTTATCTATATTTTCTATAATTTTAAGCATATTTAAAGTTTATTCTTCTTCTAATTAATACTTGAATTATCATTTTTAGATTATAATAAGAAAAAAGATTGCATTTAGGAAAATATGTTAAGTAATTTATTGGCAAAAGAGAAAAATTTTACTCTTGATGATTTAATACAAGAACTTTTTAATCCAAATAGTTCAAGCGAAAAATTAGATTTGATTTACAATACACTAAATATAAATTTAAATTCTTTAGAAATAGATAATGAACCAATTTTACATCTTTGCTGCAAAAAAGATATTTTTGAATCAGTCTCTTGGTTATTAAATAAAAAAGTTGATATTTATAAGCAAAATACCTATAAAGAAACTGCTACTTTTTATGCAATTTACTCAAGAAATAGTGCAATATTACAGCTTTTAGTGGATTATGGCTCAAACATAAATCACTTAAATATATCAAATAGAACTATTTTACAAGAAGCATTAAATAGTGCAAATGGTTCAGTTATTAGATACCTTTTACAAGCTACAACACTATTTGATAATATAGATGTTCATGGAAATAATCTTCTTTTTGATGCCGTTTTAAATCCAAATGAAAATACATTAAAACATCTTGCAAACTTAAAACAAATAGATATAAATCATATAAATAAAGCTGGAAATACTATTTTACACTTGCGAAATGTTTTAGAAAATAATAATTTAGCTCAACTTTTGATTAGCCTTGGAGCAAATCCAACTATAGCAAATTCAAAAGGAGAAAGTCTTCTATTTTATTTGGTACAAAAAGGACAAAGTAGTATTAAGTTAATCAAATATATATCAAATATGAAATTTGATTTTAACTTAAAAAATAGTTCAAATAAAACAATTTTAATGGAAGCAATTTCTACTTATATGCAGATTTCTTCAAAAAATGAGGAGAAAAAAGATAGCCAATATAAACTTATTCTTGAGATTTTAAATTTGGATATTGATATTAATATAGAAGATTCAAAAGGTGAAACTGCATTTTTTTATGCTCTAAGAAGTGAAAACAAAGATTTAATTTTAGAATTTTTTAGAAATTTCAAAGTAGATTTAAATAGAGAAAACAATGAAACAATTAGTCCATTTTTATATATAGTTTTAGGTGGTTCAAGAAATAAAGAGTTAATAAAACCATTTATTGATAAAGGTGCAAATCCAAATCTAAAAAACAGTAATAATAAAAATGTAATTGAAATTTTAATTGATATAGTTTTACATATAGAAAATAACCAAAAATTGGATGATATTTATAGAAAACATATACAATTAAATGGTCAATATAGGACTTTATTGGAAATTATCTTTAAATATTATAGCATTGATGTAAATGCTTTAAATTATAAAAATGAGCCACTGTTTTTTAGCTCTATTTTAAACTTTAATTTTAAATTATTTTCTATTTTAAAAACAAGAACTATAAAATTAAATCAAAAAAATAAGTCTGGAAATAATATTATTTTTAGATTAATGCAAGAAAATGACAATGATTTAATAAAAGATAAAAAACTATATTTAAATACAATAAGAACTTTGGTAAATGCTGGAATTGATATAGATGAAAAAAACAAAGATGGTCTTACTCCACTTCATTTTGCAATAACAAGAAAATGTGAAGATACAATAAAATTAATATTTAATCTACAAGCAGATTTTTTTGCAATAGATAATAATGGAAGAAATATAATGCATTTAATTGTATTAAATAATGCATCAAGATATTTCAATTTTATTCATAACATAAACAAAGGTATAGTTGAAGTAGCCGATATTTATGGGGTTAAACCAATAAACTATGCTGCTTTTATGGGAAAAGCTGAATTGGTTCTTGCTATGATAAATGAAAATGTTTCTATAAAAAATAATGAAAAAATCCATCCTAATATACTTAAGTTTCTATCAAAATACCACTTAAATCTTTTATCACTAAGTCAAAAAGCAAAAAATGAGTTAGATAGAAAAAGAGTTGAAGAGCTTGTTATAAATATGAAAAAAGAGTTTAAAGTTGTACAATAATTTTAATAATGAATTTGAAATTGCAAAACAGTTTAAACAAGAGTATAAAAATTATTTAGATATACAAGATATAAAAATAACTAAAGAATTTTTCACAAATCATACAAAAAAAACCGATTATTTTTTACTAAAATTATACAACTATATATTAGATAAATATTTTTTAGAATTTAAACCAAATATAAATCAAATACCAATTACTTTTATTGCTTTAGGTTCATATGGTAGAGAGCAATTATGCCTATATTCAGATATAGATATTATGATTTTATATAAAGATACAAAGGCTTATAATAGTCAAAAAATAATAGAAAATTTTGTTTCATTTGCATGGGATTGTGGTTTAAATCTAGGTTTAAAGGTTGTACAAATAGATGATAGCTTAGATATATCTTTAGACGATGTTACTATTAAAACTTCTCTTTTGGAATCAAGATTTATTTTTGGTTCAAATTATTTATACCAAAATTATGAAAAAATATTAGAAAATATTAGGCTTGTAAACCAAAAAAAATTTTTAGAAGATAAATTACAAGAGCATAAAAATAGGCTTCTAAAATATCCACTTACAATGCAGGTAAATTTAAAAGATGGTTATGGTGGGATTAGAGAAGCAAATATGCTTTGGTGGTTTGCAAATTTAATTTTTGGTGTAAAAAAAACAAAATATTTAGTAGGTATAAAATATTCACAAAGTGAATATAAAAACTATAAAAGTTCATTAAATTTTATATTTCTAACAAGAAATACTCTTCATTTAATAGCAAAAAAGAAACTTGATACAATAACTTATGATGTCTTACCAAAATTAAGCAATAAAATGGGTTTTAGAAATGAGTTTTTATTTACAAAAAACCTATTTGAAGCACTTCATACAATTCATAATTTCAGCTCGAATATGCTAAAAAAACTATCGAGCAGTGTTTTTTTTAATAAAAATAACCTAAGTGAATTAAAAAAATATAGAGTTAAGAAAAATATTTTCATATATGAAGATACAGTTTTTACACCACAAAATAGGAAACCTATAGGTTTAAAAGCTCTTTTAAAAGAGCTTTTATCTCTTCCAAAAAATGTAAAAAGTTTTGATAGAACTTATATATATTTTGCTAGTAAATCAAAAATAGAAAGTTTAGATAAAAAGCTAATTTCTAATTTTTTATCAAATCAAAACCTATATGTTTTTTTAAAGCTTTTATACAATACAAATCTTATAAATTTTATAATTCCTAGCTTCAAACAAATCACAAATCTTGCTCAATTCGATGGTTTTCATATACATCCTGTTGATATTCATACTTTAAATACTCTAAAATTTTCATACAATATAGAAGATGAATTTATCAAAAAAATATTTAATAATTTTTCAAATGAACAAAAATTAACTCTTAGGCTTTTATGTATATTTCACGATATAGGAAAAGGGAGAAAAACAGATCATCATATTTTAGGAGAAATGATTTTTAAAAGGTTTTTTAAAAGTTTAGAATTCAATGAAGAACTAATCAAAACTGCTTCAACTATAATAAAATATCATAATCAAATGTCAAAAACAGCTTCAACAGAAGATATTTATTCACAAAAAACTGTTTTAAACTTTATAGGACATTTTAAAAATATAAAGGATATTGAACTTTTATATGTTTTAACATATTGCGATATTAGTGCTGTTGATAAGAAATATTTTACCTCATCAATCTCTAAACTTCTTTTTGAACTTTACAACCAAAGTGCTTTAGCCTTTTCAAATAAAGATTTAATAAAGGAAAGTTCAAGAAGAGCTGTAAGATTAAATAAAATTAAAACTTTTGAAAAATACCAAAAACTTCCAAACTCATTTAAAAGAAAAATACCTCAAATTGCTTCAAATCAAATATTTTTAAGGCTGAAAAGTGAAGATATTTTGGACATTGCAATAAAATCAAAAGATGTAGAAACATATATTTTTAAAATAATAAATGAAGATTATTTAAAATTACGAATTATTAGAAAAATACCATTAAACCTTGGATATTTACTAGGTAAATTACAATATTTAGATATGAATAGTATGAATATTTTTAAGCTTTATGATGAAAAAAAAGCTTTTGAAATATCCTTTTCAAAACCAGCATTAGAAGAAGAGTTGTATTTAATTGAAGAGATTATAAACTCATCTTTTGATATGAATAAAACTATAAATTTAAAAAAACCTACAATATATAAAAGTGATATTAAAATTGATTTAAACCATAGTGAAACTCTAGCATCGATGAAAATAAATACAAAAGACCAAAAGGGTCTTTTTGCATATATTGCAAAAGTTTTTGATGATTATAATATTGATATTGAAAGTGCAAAACTTTTAACAAGTAAAGGTTATACAAAAGATTTACTTCTAGTTGAAAAAAATGATAATTTTTCTAAAAATATCTCAAAAATTTTAGATATTTTAACTACTTAAAAATATTACAAACCCTATATTTTATATCAAATACATCTACTTTTATCACTTATTTTTGCTTTAACTATAAATTTTGTATAATCACGACTATTTAACAAAAATTTTTCATAAAAGGTATATAAAATGATAGAACTAATTAATAAAAAAGAGAATATTTTTGGCGACAATATAGCTTTTGTGGAGAATTGGGATTTTTCAAAAGCAAATTTGAATGAAGAGAATAGAATAAGAGCTATTACTCAAGTTGCATCAATTTGCTACCAAAATCCAAAAGCTTTAGGAAGTGAAAGTTTATATAATCGTCTGATGGCTGAAAGTATGGGACTTCCTAGTTCTAGTTTTGAGTTTGTTCCTGTAATTCTAGATTATGAAAACCCAAAACATCAAGAGATTTTAAAGCTAGAGTACTCAAACTGCAAAAAGTTTGGAGAGCAAATTGATGATAGATATTTACTTACAAACTATAGAGCTTTGGTTTATGATTTTGAAAACTTAAAAGATGAGTTTAGCTTTGATATTAGAACTATTTTTAACAGCATTGATGAATGCAAAATAATAAGTGATTATTTCAAAGTATTTTTATATAAAGTTGATTTTCCTACAAGAAGCCAAATGGTACGACATAGAGTAAGTTGGCAAGAGTTAAGTAGAAGATATGTAAGTGCAAAAAGAGTTCCTTTTGATTATTATGTAAGTGAAAAACTAAAAGATAATAAAAAAGTACAAGAGCTTATAAATAAAAGTCAAGAGCTATATTTTGAACTTCTTGAAGCTGGAGTTAAACCACAAGAAGCAAGAAGAGTAATTCCACAAATGGGATATACTCAAATTTGGGCAGCATTTATGCCAAAACAACTTGATAACTATTTTAAACTTAGACTTGATGAAACTGCTCAATGGGAGATTAGACAAACAGCACTTGCTATGCAAGAGCTTATAAAATGAGTGCATTAGAGATTGCCGATATTATTGGAATAATATCATTTGCATTAAGTGGATTTTTAATAGCTGTTCACTGTAAACTTGATATTTTGGGAGTTTTTATCTCTGCATTTTTAACTGCTTTTGGTGGTGGAATGATGAGAGATGTTTTAGTTGATAAAACTCCTTATGTTTTCACTTCAAATCTTCCATTAAGCCTTGTAATTGCTACAGTTTTAATAGCAATTTTATTTAAACTTCACAAGATTACAAATCTTGAGGGAAAATGGGCATTTATAATCTCAGATGCAATTGGGCTTTCATCTTTTGCAATAACAGGTGCAATAATTGCTATTGAAGCAAATTTAAATTTCCTAAGCGTGATTATGTTGGCATTTATAACTGCTGTTGGTGGTGGAACAATAAGAGATGTTCTAATAAACCGTATGCCATTTATTCTAGTTTCAGAGTTTTATGCAACAGTTGCACTAATAATTGGTTCTGTTGTATATATTTTAGATATTTTTGAGCTAAGAAACCTATTTTCACTTATTATTGTTTTTGTTTTTGGTGTATTTTTAAGAGTTCTTGCTGTTTATAAAAAATGGCATCTTCCAACTTTATCGAAATAATAATTTTTATCATAATTTAAATATCTTTAAATATAATTAGTAAATTTTAAAAAGGAAAAGCCATGCAAAATAGTTTAACAGTTGTAGAAAAAGAGCTAGTTGAAAAATCTTTTGAAGAGGTAAAAGATTTTAGACAATTAGGTGAAACAATCACAGCACCAATTGATTCAATTTTAGATGAAACAACAAAAATCATCGAAAATGACCCAATTATGGATGTTTCAAAAAGCCTAGAATCTATGAATAAACAAATGAAAAATGTTTATAGCGAAATTATAGACAATGATAGCGGAACTATGAAGTTTTTTAAATCTTTACCTGTAATTGGAAATGTTGCAAAATATTTAGATGAAAAATGGGATGAACAAAGCTTTAATTTACAATCTATAAATGGACAAATAAATACTATTTTTAGCGGTTTTGATACATCTTACAACTCTTTAAATACTTCAATAGATATGCAACACAATTTTTTAGATGGAATTGATAAAAATTTAGGAAAAGTTATTGATTATAAAGAGTATTTAGATGTTAAACTTGAAGAGTTTAAAGCAAAACTAGATAATGACAATAAAGATGAAAAAACACAACTTTTTGTAAGAAGTATTGAGTTTTTCCAAACAAACCTAATAGTTTTAATTGGAAATCTTGAAATGGCTAAAAAAAGACTTCTTGTAAGACTTGATTCAGCTAAAAAACTATCTTTATCTATGAATGCATCAAAACCAATATTTAAAACTTTGCTTTCAACAGCAATTATTGAAATTTCTGGACAAAAAGCAATTGATGCATCATTAGCAACTATTGAAGCTATGAGTAAAACAATAGACCAAATGTCTTCAAGCTTGACAGATGAAGCTATAAAAAGTAATAAAAAAGCTGAAGAGATTACTTCAAAACCAGTTTTATCTTTAAATACATTTATTGAAAATGTAAGTAAACTAAAAAATCACTTTGAAGAGATAGAAAATTATAGAGCACAAGTTGCTATTGAAGCAAAAAAAGAGCAATTAGAGTTTGACCTAGCAAGAAAAAGTTTAGCTGGAATAAAACTTCTAAACAAAGAGCAAACAAAAGAGCTTGAAGATATTTTAAACAAAAAATAATATGAGAAATAAAGAGTATCTAAACCAAGAAATAGAAGCTGAAGTAGCCAAAAAAGGCTTCAGCGTATATAATTATATCTCTGTAAAAGAGCTTCTTCTTACAATAAATAAAGATTATTTAGAAGCAATTAATATTTTAAATATTCCTTTATTTGTTATATTTTTAATTCTTGGTTACTCTACTTTAGAGTATGGAGATTATTCACTTTTAATCTCTTCAACTTTACTTATATATGGGCTTATTTTTGCCTATTTATTAGTAAAACTTTTTTATAGAACTTACAAATTTTCACAAATAACAAATGTAATTTATACAAAAAAAGGACTTATTTTAGGTGATAAGATTTTTAACTACAATGATGATGAAAAACTTCATAATCTACTTTTAAAGTGTGAAAAACTTTTTGATGAATATCTTTCAAAACCTTCAAGATTATCACAAAATATAGCTATTTTAGAAAATAAACTAAAAAATAGTTTTGAAGAAAAATTCAAAACAGTTTCACAAATAAAAGATAGAAACTCTGGCGTAATTATGGCAATTTTACTTTTTTACTCTATTACAACTTTTGCTTTTTACTATATTGGAGTTGTTTTAGGTTTTCTATTTTTTTCTATTCTTGCATTTCTTATAAAACTATATTTTAAAATAAATCGTCCAGTAGAGTTAAAAATCAAAGATAGTATTACATTAATAGATGAAAAAATAGTAGATATGGAAACAATATATATAAATATAAGAGAAAAAATAACTATTTTTAGAGATGGAGAAATTTCTGATTTATCAAAAAAAATAGATAAAGATATGAATAGTTTTTACTCAAATATTAGTTTTATTTTAACACAAAAAGATATTTTAAAAAACCATATAAACAGCTCAAATTATAAGGATTTTATAGATTTTGAATTTTTGGCAAACTATATAAAAGTTGAATTTAACAAACCTCTTTATGAAGTTATAAATCTACTAGATAACTACTTAAATAAAGTTGGTTCACAAATAAATGATATTGAACTATATTTATATAATAATAAAAATAAAGAGAACTATCAAGTTGAACAAAAACTTATAAATCTTCAACTACTACAAAAAAATATTTTGCAATATCTAAATAGATTAAAAAATAGTATTCAATAATAATTTTTATCTTTAACCTTTTATTTACTTTATAAAGATAAAATCACAAAAAAAATTTAAGGAAAAAATATGTTTAAAAAATTACTACTTACAGCTTTTTTAGCTTTAGGATTAAATGCAGCTTCACTTGACGTAAACTCAAATATTGAGAATATCACAATAAAAGATCAATTTGAAAAAGAGCATAAATTAGATGCAAATGTAAAAACAATTCTTTTTGCAAGTGACAAAAAAACGAGCGATTTACTAAGAGATTATCTTTTACCATTAAGTGAAAAAGAGAATATTTTAGAGAAAAATTCTGCTGTTTATGTTGCAGATATTTCTGGAATGCCTAGTTTAATCTCTAAATTTATAGCTCTTCCTAAAATGAAAAAATACCCTTTTTCAGTTATGCTTTTAGATGATACAAATAAAGATAACTTCAGAAAAGAAGAAGGAAAAATTATTATTTATAGTATAGAAAATGGAAAAGTTGTAAAAATTGAAAAAATCTCTACAACTGAAGAGCTAAAAAATATTATAAAATAAAGAAAAGGGATTTTTTCCCTTTTTATCTTCTAAACTCATCAAAAATTTCCCTATTTTTTGAATAAATTTTATAAATTATATTATTGTAATTAAACTCCAAATAATTTGCATGAAGCCACAATCTTGAAGATTTTGTTATATTAAATCTATCTTCACTACTTAAAGTTTTATTTAGATAGTTTTCAGCATTTATATCATCAATTCCATAAATTGGATCACCCAAAATTTTATGTCCACTAGAGTATAAATGAACTCTTATTTGATGCTGTCGCCCTGTTAATGGCAAAGCCTCAATCAAAGTTATATTTTTCTTTTCATTATAGGAAATTGGTTTAATTATTGTAATAGACTCTTTTCCATCTTCAAAATCTTCACAAACTTTCATTCTAACCCCAATTACTTTTCCTTCTCTTGCAAGAGCTTTATTTATTGTTAGTTCATTTTTAATTTCACCTTCAACAATTGCTAAATATGATTTATGATACTTTTTATCTTGAAACATATCTTTTAGCTCTATTTCGCTTTTTTTATTTTTTCCTACAATTACAAGCCCACTTGTTTCAGCATCAATTCTATGAATTAAATTTGCATCTTCTCCAAAGTGGTATCTAATTTCATCAAGTAAAGAGTAATCTGTATGCTTAGAAATAGGATGCACCATAAGATTTGTTGGTTTATCAAAAATTGCAAAATCTTTAAACTCTAAAAGAGGCTTTAAACCCCTAGTACTTCCTTCAAAAACTCCAATATAAATATATTCACTATTTATAATCTCGCCTGTGTTAATTACACTCATATCTTCTCTAAAAACTCTTCCTTTAGAGACCAATCTTTGGGCTTGTTGTGTTGGAAAGTTTAGATAATGGCTTAAAAAAACTTGAACCTTTTTCTCTTTTATGGCTTTATATTTTTTCAGTACAAATGGCAATTTTTCTTCCTATTGATTAGTATGAATTTAGCTTATTTTTTGTTCTTTTAGATACAATACAAACTAATTTTTAAAACTATTTTATAATAAAAAATATAGAAATACGATTATAAGGACTTTTGAATGGTTGAGAGATATGCAAGAAAAGAGATGAGTGAAAAATGGACTCAAGAAGCAAGATATGCTGCATGGCTTGAAGTTGAAAAAGCAGCTGTAAAAGCTTGGAATAAACTAGGACTTATTCCTGATGATGATTGTGAAAAAATTGTAAAAAATGCAAAATTTTCTGTTGAAAGAATTGAAGAGATTGAAGCTATTACAAAACACGATTTAATAGCATTTAACACAAGTGTAAGTGAAAGTCTAGGAGCTGAATCAAGATGGTTTCACTATGGAATGACAAGTTCAGATGCTGTTGATACAGGTGTTGCACTACAAATGAGAGACTCTTTAGAAATAATCATTGAAGATGTAAAAATGCTTCTTCTTAGTATTAAAAAAAGGGCAGAAGAACATAAATATACTTTAATGGTTGGAAGAAGCCACGGAATTCACGGTGAGCCAATAACTTTTGGACTTACACTTGCTGTTTGGTATGATGAAGTAAAAAGACACCTTAAAAATCTTGAAGAGACTATGGAAGTAATCGCCGTTGGTCAAATATCTGGAGCTATGGGAAATTTTGCACATGCACCACTTGAACTTGAAGAGTATGCTATGGCTGAACTAGGACTTAAACCAGAACCTTGTAGTAATCAAGTAATTCATAGAGATAGATATGCAAGATTGGCTACAACTTTAGCACTATTAGCTTCTTCAGTTGAGAAATTTGCAGTGCAAGTAAGACATCTTCAAAGAACAGAAGTTTATGAAGCTGAAGAGTATTTTGCAGCTGGACAAAAAGGAAGTTCTGCTATGCCACACAAAAGAAATCCTATTTTAACAGAAAATATAACTGGACTTGCTAGAATGATTAGAGCTTATGTAACACCAGCCTTAGAAAATGTTGCACTTTGGCACGAAAGAGATATAAGCCACTCTTCAACAGAGAGATTTTGGCTTCCAGATGCATTTATAACAACAGATTTTATGCTTCATAGAATGAATAGCGTTATTGCAAATTTAACAGTTATGCCTGAAAATATGATGAAAAACTTAAACTTAACAGGTGGACTTGTATTTTCTCAAAGAGTTTTACTAGAACTTCCAAAAGCAGGTGTTAGTAGAGAAGATGCATATAAAATAGTTCAAAGAAATGCAATGAAAGTTTGGAGTGAGATTCAACAAGGAAAAGCAACAACAAATGAAAAAGGTGAAAGCTTATATCTTCAATATCTTCTAGCGGATGAAGATTTAAGAAAGTCTTTAAAAGAGGAACAAATAAGAGAGTGTTTCAATTTTGAGTACTATACAAAAAATGTGGATGCAATTTATAAAAGAGTTTTTAATTAATATTTTTTAGGGGCGAATAAATGACAATAATGATTCAAAAAAGAAATGGTAGAAAAGAGGTTTTGGATATTACAAAAATCCAAAAAATGACTATTGATGCAACTAAAAATCTTGATGGAGTTAGCCAAAGCGAACTAGAACTTGATTCTCATATAAAATTTATTGATGGGATGAGTTCAAAAGATATTCAAGATGCTTTAATAAAAACGGCAGTTGAAAAAATAGATATAGATGTTCCAAATTGGACTTTTGTTGCAGCTAGACTATTTTTATATGATTTATATCATAAAGTTGGAATTGCTACAAATGGAATAAAAGGTGAAGCTTATTGCCATTTAAAAAATTATATTGATTTTGGAATAAAAGCTGGAAGATTAATTCCTAGTTTAGCAAATGGATATGATTTAGATGATTTAAATGCTTATATAAAACCTGAACGAGATTTTTTATTTAACTATTTAGGAATAAAAACTCTATATGATAGATATTTAATCAAAGATAGCAAAGCTAGACCAATAGAACTACCCCAACAGATGTTTATGGCAATTGCAATGTTTTTAGCACAAAATGAAAAAAGCAAACAGGAAAAAGCAAAAGAGTTTTATGATGTTATCTCTAAATTTGAAGTAATGCTTGCAACTCCAACTTTAAGTAATGCAAGAACAAATAGACACCAACTAAGCTCTTGTTATATTGGAAGTAGCCCTGATAATATTGAGGGTATTTTTGATGGTTACAAAGAAATGGCACTTTTATCTAAATTTGGTGGTGGAATTGGATGGGATTGGAATAAAATCAGAAGTTTAGGTGGCTCAATTGATGGTCACAAAAATGCAGCTGGTGGAACAATTCCATTTTTAAAAATCACAAATGATATTGCAATTGCTGTTGATCAATTAGGAACAAGAAAAGGTGCAATTGCTGTTTATCTTGAGCCTTGGCATATGGATATAGTTGATTTTATAGATTTAAAGAAAAACTCTGGAGAAGAAAGAAGAAGAGCTCATGACCTATTCCCTGCGCTTTGGATTAGTGATTTATTCATGAAAAGAGTTTTAGAAGACTCTTACTGGACACTATTTGACCCAGCTGAAGTTGGTGATTTAAGTGAGTGCTATGGAGAAGATTTTGAAGCTAAATATATAGCTTACGAGCATGATGAGAATGTTACAAAAGATAGAATGAAAGCAAAAGATTTATGGAAAAAAATCTTAACTTCATATTTTGAAAGTGGAAGCCCTTTTTTATGTTTTAAAGATACAGCAAACAAAGTTAATCCAAATGCCCATGTAGGACATATTAGAAGTTCAAATCTATGTACAGAAATTTTCCAAAATACAAATCCAAACTACTACAAAATCAAACTAGAGTTTGAAGATGGAACAATAGAAAGTTTTGATGAAGATGATAGTATTCTTGTTGATGGTGGAATTACAAAAAAAGCAAATAAAGTAACAGCACTTGATAGTGTAAATGGTAAAAAAATATTTATTGTTGAAAAAGAGAAAATTGATGGAGATACAGCTGTTTGTAATCTTGCAAGTATAAATTTGTCAAAAATAAATACAAAAGAGGATATAAAAAGAGTTGTTCCAACAGCAATTAGAATGCTTGATAATGTAATAGATTTAAACTTCTATCCACTTAGAAAAGTAAAAGCTACAAACCTTAAAAGCAGAAGTATAGGGCTTGGAGTTATGGGAGAAGCTGAAATGTTAGCTTCAAAAGAAATAGCATGGGGTAGTAAAGAGCATTTCAAAAAAATAGATGAAGTTATGGAAGAAATATCATTTAATACAATTCTTTCTAGTTCAAATTTAGCACTTGAAAAAGGTAAATACCCTACTTTTGATGGTTCAAACTGGAGCAAAGGTATTATGCCACACGATTTTGCACCACAAAGTGTAAATGCACTAGTAGAAAAAGATTTATTTGATAGCTCTTGTGATTGGGAAGGTTTAAGAGAAAAAGTAAAAAAAGATGGAATGAGAAATGGTTACCTAATGGCAATTGCACCAACATCTTCAATCTCTATTTTAGTAGGAACAACTCAAGCAATAGAACCTGTTTATAAAAGAAAATGGTTTGAAGAAAATCTAAGCGGTTTAATTCCTGTTGTTGTACCAAAATTAAGTCCAGAAACATGGGGATATTATACACCTGCATTTGAAATTGACCAGCTTGATTTAATAAAAGCAGCAGCAATTAGACAAAAATGGATAGATCAGGGTCAAAGTACAAATATTTTTATGAGTTTAGATAAAGCAAGTGGAAAATATCTTCACGAAATTTATACACTTGCATGGAAGCTAGGACTTAAATCAACATACTATTTAAGAAGTCAAAGTCCTGAAGCAAAAAATGATGTAGAAGATAGAAGTATGGAATGTGCTGGTTGCCAATAAGCAAAGCACTTTTTTTATAAAGGAAAGATATGGAAAGAAAGACGATTTATAACCCAAATTCAAAAGAGAGCTTAAATGATAGAAGAGTTTTTGGTGGGAATAGTGATGGAATGATAAATTTCACAAAAATGAAGTACCAATGGGCATTGAATTTATGGGATATGATGGAAGCAAACACTTGGTTTCCACGAGAAGTTCAAATGACTCAAGATGCCAAAGATTATAAATATTTAACACCATCTGAAAAAAGAATGTATGATTTAGTTCTATCTCAACTTATTTTTATGGACTCTTTACAAACAAACAATCTTATGGACAATATAAATCCATATATAACTGCACCTGAAATTAATGCTTGTTTAAGTAGACAATCTTATGAAGAGGCAAATCATAGTAAATCTTATGCTGTTATGGTTGAAAGTATTTCAGATAATACAGATTTAATCTATGATATGTGGAAAAATGATGCAAAATTAAAAGAGAAAAACACTTATATTGCAAGTGTTTATGAAGATTTATCAAATGGTGAATTAACAGATGAAAAACTTCTTTTAGCTATGTTTGCAAATCAAATTTTAGAAGGGCTTTACTTTTATGCGGGATTTGCAGCTATTTATGCTTTGGGAAAAAGTGGAAAAATGCTTGGAAGCTCTCAAATGATTAGATTTATTCAAAGAGATGAAGTAACTCACTTAATCCTATTTCAAAATATGATAAATAGTGTAAGAAAGGAAAGACCTGAACTTTTTACAAGTGAATTAGAAGATAAAGTTAGAGCTATGTTTAGAAAAGCTGTTGATTTAGAGGCTTCTTGGGGAGCTCATATTACTCAAGGTCAAATTTTAGGATTTACAGACAATATAATTAGACAATATATTGAATACTTAGCAGACAGAAGACTTGAAGCTGTTGGATATAAAGCTGAATACAATGTAAAACATCCAATTCCATGGGTTGATGGATATGCAAGTTTTAATGACCAAAGAACAAACTTCTTTGAAGGAAATGTAGTAAACTACTCAAAAGGTAGTATCGATTTTGATGATTTTTAGGAGAAACTATGTTTAAAAAAATTTCTTATTTAATAGTGATATTTATGTTTTTAAACATAGTCACTATTTATAACTTTGACTATTCAACAACAAATAGCAATGAAAATAATGATAATTTTTTTGCCAATATAAATAAGCAAATCACAAATTTATTTGTTAAAAAGGTTGAAAATACTCCATTTAGTTTTGCCTTAGAAAAAAATGATGATATTTTAAAATTTAGTGGTATTTTAGCAAATGAAAATGATGCAAAAATTATTTTAAATGCATTTAAAATTGATAAAGAAGTAGGAATTACATATAAAGATGGTATTGTAATTGACCATTTAATTGTTGAAAAAATAAAACCTTTTATAGAAGAGTTTAAAAAAAGTGCATTAAATGGTTCAAAAATCATATTTGATGCAAATGGTTTAAAGGTAAATGCGGATATTAAAGATGATGAAAGCTTAGCTTTTTTAGAAGAGATAAATTTAAAAAATAATCTTAATGCTACTTTGGATATGAAAGTATTAGTTAAAAATAAAGATATGTTAAACAAAGAAGCTCAAGATGTTAAACAAATAGTAGAAAAAGATGCTAAGCAAGTAGAAAAAACTCCTATAGTTCCTACAATGCAAGATATACAAAATGAAATAAATGCTATTTTAAAAGCAAATAAAATAACTTTTGCAAGAGCTAGTACAGATTTAACTCCTGAATCTTTAAAAATTATTGAAAATATTGCAAATATATTAAAAAATCATGATTACCAAATAGAAGTTGGTGGTCACACTGATTCAAAAGGGAATAAGGCTTTAAATCAACAACTTTCAGATAAAAGAGCTGCTAGTGTAAAAAACAGTTTAATTAAATTAGGAATAAATAAAAATTCTATCAAATCATTTGGTTATGGAAACCAATTTCCTATTGCACAAGAGGATGAATTAGGTTTATCAGAAGAGAATAGAAGAGTTGAAATTTTATTAAAAGAGAAAGGAGCAAACTAATATGGCTGAAATAGCTTTACAGATAATTATAAACCTATTTATTGCTTTAGTTATTGGTATTTTTATAGGATATATAATAGGAAAATCAACTTCAAAAAAGATTGTTGAACCTAAAAAAGATACAAAAAAAGATGAATACAAAAAACCTGCAAAAGATAATCTAAAAAAGATTAAAGGAATTGATTCAAGATTGGAATTTGAATTAAATAGAATGGGTATTAATAGCTTCAAACAAATTGCAGAGTGGTCAAATGAAGATAAAGTTACAATTGGTGCATCTATAAATGCTGAAAAATCTATTGAAGAGTTTTCATGGATTGAACAAGCAAAAATTTTGGCTTCAGGTGAAGAGACAATTTACAGTCAAAAAGTAGAAAATAAAGAGATTGATGTAGCATAATTTAGCTGGGTTTTTCCTCTTTATCCATTAAATTTGTTTTTCCACACCTAGGACAAGGGTTCCCTGGATTTGAATGACACGAGTAGCAAAACATTGTTGTACAAGTTTCACATGTAAGTTTACAATGTTTACAAACATAAGTTTTTTCTCTTTTAAACTTCTTTTTATCTCCAAATAACCATTTAAACATAGAAATATCCTTTGAAAAATAAAAAGAAGTATATAAAAAAGAGAATTTAAATTAATGATATAAATCAATAAATGATATAGCTGCAATTATTAGTTGCAACCACATCCACTTCCACAGCTTCCACCACTATTTTTTTTGGCTTCTTGCTCTGCTTTTATCTTTTGACCTTCAGTTGAACAAGCACTTACACCTGCTGGCATTGTTGGTTGAATTGCTTCATTTGAAACCTCATCTTGAGTATCTAAAAATGAAATTAATTTACTAGCAGCCATCATATATCTTTTTGCACTAATTGATTCAGGTTCAAAATATACTATTGGTTTTCCAGCATCTCCACCTTTTCTAATAGCAGGTTCTATTGGAAGATGTGCTAAAACTTGTGTATCATACTCTTTTGCTAACTCATCACAAGTTCCTGTTCCAAAAATATCACTTTCAGTATTACAAGATGGACAGATAAATCCACTCATATTTTCAACAATTCCAGCTGTTGGAATATGCAGTTTTTGGAACATATCTAAGCTTCTTCTACTATCATCAAGTGCAACATGTTGTGGAGTTGTTACATTTATTCCAGCACTAACAGGCACACTTTGAGCCAAAGTTAATTGTGCATCTCCAGTTCCTGGTGGCATATCAATAAATAAAATATCTAACTCTTCCCATAAAATATCTCTAATTAGCTGTTGGATTGCCTTCATAATCATAGCACCTCTCCAAATAACAGCTTCACCCTCTTTCATTAAAACACCCATTGACATAACATCAACACCAAAAGCATTTAATGGTTTTGCTTTATTTCCAATAACCTCAACTTCAGCACCATTTACTCCCATCATTCTAGGAATATTTGGTCCATAAATATCAGCATCTAAAATTCCAACTCTTTTTCCTTGCATTGCACTTGCAATTGCTAGATTTACAGTTGTTGTTGATTTTCCAACTCCACCTTTTCCAGAGCTTACCATTACTATTTTTTTGATTTGTGGTGCAATATTTTGTCCGCTTACACTATTACTTTTTTGAACCTCTTCTTTTGGTTTATTAAAGTTTAGTGTTACATTATATCCTGTTAAAACTCTAGGAATATCTCTTTTTAATTCATCTTCAACCTCTTTTGCTGTTGAAGTAATATCTAATAAAATTGTACAGTTATTATTTTCAAGTTTTATATCTTTTACAAATCCAAAATCAATAATTGATTTTGAAAAACCAGGATATTTCACATTTTTTAAGGCTTCTTTGATATTTTCAATGCTCATAAAAATTCCTTTTCATTTGATTTTTTTAATTATATTTTAAATAGGATAATTTTTGTCTTAAATAAAATAATTGATTTTACTAATCTTAGTAGAAAAATAATTAAACCAATATATTTCGTTATAATTTATTTTTGATATAATATAGCTATTTTTAGATTTAGGAATAAAATTTGGAAACAAATAGTCAAAATAGTGAATATTTATTTTTTTCAAAACAAGAGATAGAAGAGAAAAACTATATTTATGAAATAAATAATTTAATAGAAAAGTATAATATCTCAAAAGAGGCAAATGAGTTAGTTGGTCCAAAAGATAGAAACCACCTTTTAATAATAAACTTTGCTCTAAATTCACACAAAGAGTCAAAAGAGCTACCAAATGACTTGCAAGAGTTATTTTTAAAAAACATAACTTTAAAAAAAGATATAAACTCTTATTTAGAAAAAAAGTTATCAAATTTAACAAAAGATGATAGTAACTATATTTTAAAAGATTTAAATATTCTAACATTCATAACAGCTATTGGCTCAAATCAAAATATTCTAAACTCATATTATGAGTATAATTTAGAATCTATAGCTAAACTATTTAGATTTTATGAAGCAAACTTGCAAGATTTATTTAAAAATAATGAAAAACTATTTAATGCCACATTTGATACCTATATGATTTTGCTAAAAACACTTTTTCAAATTTCTGTTATTAGTTCAATCAATATATTAAAAAATCACTCTATTCATGAACTTATGGAGCTTATTACAGAAAGTGTAAATATTATAAAGTATAATATTTTATTAAACAATAGCCAACTAAGTAGAATTAATAATCTTTTAGGAAGATACCTTTATATATTTTCACACCTTGAAAAAATAGAGCTTGACCCAAAAGATATAAATAATACTTTTATTGAATTTCTTTCATATTTTTCAAGACAAGAAGATGGTTATGCACTAGCATATAATAATAATTTTGGGTTTGAAAGTGAATTTGATTTACAATCTGAATTCCTACTTTTTAAGAATTATTCGGCAATTTTCATCTTAAAACTTCTAAAAAAACTAGAAGGAATAAGTCATCTTTTATATGTAAATAATCCATTTTTTAGAAAAATTATATCGATTTTTTATAAAAGATTTGCTCTTAGTGAAGATGTGGTAATCCCAAAATCTATTCTTTCAATAAGAGAAGATTTACTAAATTCTCTTATATTTAATTATGAATCAAATCTACCATTTGATAAAAAACAAAATGCAAAATATGTTTTGGAAGATTTTATATTAAATGATAAAAAATTAAATATTAAAAATTTAGAACCAATTTATAGAATTTTATATTTTGATACAAATATTGAAGAGTTTAAATATGCACATATTTCTTCATTTTTGTGTGAAACAACTCCAATAAAAAATGGTTACCAAGAGTTCTTTAAATTAGCAATTTTAGATTTATATATTTCAAAAATAAAATATAAAGAGAGTATAAACGATGAAGATTTAGCTCTTTTAGAAAAAATAGTAAATTACTCTATTCAAAACAATGTAGATTTTCATCTTCATCCAATATTAACAAAAATCTATATGAATATTGCATCAATATTTTCAAAACAACAAATAAAAACTGATAAAATTGAAGAAATTTATGCTATTTGCTTATTTATAAACAAATATGAAACTTTAGAAGAGAACTATAGTTATTTTAATTTAAACATTATTAAATATTTACAAGTTCTTCCAGATGAAGTTGAAACAAGATTTATTCAAAATTTCTTCCATAAATATCTATTTAAATTGGATACTATTGTAGATAATTATTTTAATAAAAGACTTCCAAAAGAACAAAATATAAAATTTATAAAAGAGTTCTTAGAAAAAAATCTATTCTTTTATTTTTTAAGTATAGAGTTTATTAATGAACAAAATATTTTTTTAAATAAGCATGAATTAGAGAGTTATACTCTTAAAATAGATTCAAAAAATAGTGCTATTTTCTTATTTATTAAATTAAATGAGATTAGGTTTAATAGAATTTTTAAATTCTCAAAGATTTTTATACAAGATAAATTTGATAAACTATTTACAGAATCAAAAAAAAGTAGTGCAAACTACTATTTAGCAGATGATGATTTAATTTTTTAGGGGAAAAAATGAAAAAACAACTAATCAAGGAATTAAAAAACCTTCCAGAACTTCCTACAAGCATAATTGAACTAAATGAATTTAGAAAAGAAGATAGTATAGATACACAAAGGTTAATCCAAATTCTTCAAAAAGACCCTTTGATAGTTGCAAATATATTAAAAATTGCAAACTCTAGTATGTTTGGATTTAGAACAAAAGTTGATACTTTAAGTCGTGCAATAAATCTTTTAGGAACAAAATTTATAATATCAATTGCAATTGGCTCTTCAATTTCTCATAGCTTAAATGCTAACCTTTTGGTTTATGCTGCAACTATTGATGATTTTTTATTTATAAGCTCACTTGCAAGTAATATTGTAAATATTTGGGTTGAAAAAGTAGATGTTGAGTTAAAAAATGAGCTTTTACTACCTGCATTTTTACAAGAAGTTGGTAAATTTGTAATCTCTTCTTTGGTTCAAAATGAGAAACAAACTGAAGAGTTTTTAAAAATGCTTGAAGAATCTCAAGACATATCTCAAACTGAAGAGAAATTTACTGGCTTTACTTGTGCTAGAATTACAGCAAATATTTTTAAAAAATGGGATTTAAGTCATAATATAATTTTTCCTATTGCATTTGCATCAGATATAAATAACTGCCCTGAATCATTTAAACAAAAAGCTCAAATACTTCAAATTGTAAAAATTTTGTGTGATATTAGAAACCCTTTGAGTGATGAAAATATTGAAAAAGCTTTAAATAAAGTTGTTTTATACAATTTTGATGTTGATGTGTTTTTAAACTCAATAGAAGCTATTAAATCTTCAATATTTAAGAACTCTTAACTTCTATTAAGTAACATTTAGCTATAATTTGTAACTTTTTTACCCAAAGGAATAAAATTGCTAGATGTTACTTTAGTAGTATTATGTGCAGGAAACTCGACTAGATTTGATAACTCATGTAAAAAACAGTGGTTAAGAGTAGGAGATGAACCATTATGGTTAAATGTTACTTCTAAACTCAATTCATACTCAAACTTTTTTGAAACAATTGTTGTCTCCCATAAAGATGAGCTAAATTATATGCAAAACTTTAGTGATGATTATATCTATATAAAAGGTGGGCAAACTAGACAAGAATCAATAAAAAATGCTTTGGCTGTTGTAAAAACAAAATATGTAATGATAAGTGATGTTGCAAGAGCTTGTATCCCACAAACTGTTGTTTCTAATCTTTTACTAAATAAAGAAAAAGCATCTTGTATAGTTCCTATTTTAGATATAAGTGATACAGTAATTTTTGAAGAAAATACAATAAATAGAGATAAAGTAAAACTTATACAAACTCCTCAATTATCTTTAGTAGAACATCTAAAAGAGTCTTTAAAAACAAATATAGAGTTCACGGATGAAAGTAGTTCTATTAAAAATAGTTCTTATCCTATTTTTTATATAAAAGGCGATATATCTAGCAAAAAATTAACTTTTGTAGATGATATAAAAAATATACCTTGTCTAAAAGAGCCATCAAAAAATTTCTTTGTAGGAACTGGTTTTGATATTCATGCTTTTGAAGATAACAAAGAGATGTTTTTAGGTGGAGTAAAATTACCATATAGTTATGGATTTAAAGCACATAGCGATGGTGATGTTTTAATACACTCTTTAATAGATGCAATTTTAGGGGCAATTGGAGCTGGAGATATTGGAGAATTTTTTCCAGATACAGATGAAAAATACAAAGGAATTGATTCTAAAATACTTTTAGAACAAATTATTAATTTTGTTTATAGTGTTGGTTATGAAATTGTAAATATTGATTTAACAATAATTGCACAAAAACCAAAGATAAACCCTTTTAAACAAGAGATAAAAAGTAGTATTGCAAAACTTTTAAACCTTCCAAAACAGTTTATAAACATAAAAGCAACAACAGCTGAAAAACTAGGTTTTATTGGAAGAGAAGAAGGTGTTGCAGTTCAAACTATTGCAAATTTGAAATATTATAATTGGATGGAAAAATGAATATATTAATAATTGAAAATGAGATTTATCTAGCTCAAAAGATTGTTTCAAGGCTACTTGACGATGGACACAGTTGTGATTATGTTGAAAATGTAAATATTGATAACCTAACAAAAGATTATGATACAGTTTTAATCTCCACTTCTTTGCCATCTGCTGTTTATAAAGCAATTATTAAAAAATATGCTTCAAACTCGATTATTCTTCTTTTGGTATCTTACATATCTGATGAAACTGTTACAGAACCAATAAAACTTGGTGCAAAAGATTATATAATGAAACCATTTTTGATGGATGAACTTGTAAGAAAAATCTACCACTACAAAGATTGTAGAAGTATGAGAAGAGAACTTGCTGTTTTAAGAGAATATTTCAATTTTACTATGAATGATATTAATACAAACTCTATAACTCTTCCTTTGTCTTTTCCTATTTTAATAGAGACAAATTGCCAAAATTACTCAGATAAATTGGTTTTTGAACTATCAAATAAACTTGATTTACCTATTAGTTTTATCTCTTTAGCTTCAAACTCATGGCAAAAAAGTCTAGCAAGTTTAGATGATAAATCTATAATTTACCTTACAGATTTCCATATTTTAAAAAGAAACATAAAAGACCAACTAATAAAACAAATATCAGATAAAAATTGTGTTATCTCTACTTTGGAAATTGAAGATGAATTTCCATATAGAAAAATAGTATTTAACAATGATAAAAAAATGCTTGACAATACTCAAATTATGTCAATAAATGATTATGTAAAACTAATGGTAACTACTTATCAAAATAAATATCCAGATACAGAACTATCAAAAAAATTAGGAATTTCAAGAAAATCTCTTTGGGAAAAAAGAAAAAAACTTGAAATAGAAAAGAAAAAATAATGAACTTTAGAAAATTTTTTCTTACTTTAGGCTATAGCGGATTAAGTCCAAAAGCCCCTGGGACTGTTGGAAGTTTTGTTGCACTTATTTTAGGAGTAGTTTTATTAGATTTTATTCATCCTTCAACACTATTTTTACTAGCTTTATTAGTAACAGTTATTGCTTCTAAGCAAATTGATATATATGAAAAAGAAGTAGGCATTCACGATAGTAGTGAAATTGTAATAGATGAACTTGCAGGTATGTGGATAGCTCTTTCTATAAGTGGATTAAATAGTGAAAATATTTTTATAGTAGCTTCTCTTGCTTTTATTTTCTTTAGACTTTTTGATATATACAAACCTTCAATAATTGGAAGGATTGACAAAGATGTAAAAGGTGGCTTAGGTGTAATGGGCGATGATGTTGTTGCAGGAGTGTTTGCTGGTATTTGTACAGCAGGATGTTGGCAATTAATAGATAAATTTATTATCCAATAAACTTCGTATCAAATGGCAAAAAATTGCCATTTGAATATTTTTGAAAAAATATTTTTATAAACTTATTTTTTCTTAGCTTCTATATCAACTTTTATTTTTACTTCATTTGCAACAGCAACACCACCTAACTCTATAGCTTTGTTCCATTTCAAATCAAAATCTTGACGATTTATTTTTCCTTCAAGTGAAAAACCAACTTTATCTCCTAAAATTGCTATATCTTCAACATTTAAAGTAACAGGTTTTGTAATACCTCTAATTGTAAGATTTCCACTCATTTTTCCTTCATTTTCATCTGCTTTATATGAAGTCATCTCAAAAGTCATTTTAGGAAACTTTTCACTAGCAAAAAAATCATCACTTCTTAAGTGATTATCTCTATCTGTTATACCTGTATCTATTGATTTTGTATCAATATTTGCAATAAGTTTTTTGAAAGTTTTAGAACTTTCATCAAAATCAATTACCGCATCATAAGTTTTAAAACTACCATGAACATTTGTAATCATCATATGTTTTACTGTAAATCCCACATTTGAGTGAGCATTATCTACACTATATTCAGTTGCCATTAGTAAACCTCCTGCTAAGATTAAAGTAGTAGCCATTTTTGAAACTATATTCATATATTCCCCCTTTTTTTAGATTTAAACAAATTTTATACACTTATAGTTAATGCTATATTAATCACTCTTTATATTATTTAAGTAAAAAATAAGAAAAAACTTCATTGTTTTATGGTATTATTATGTCATAGTAGTCTAAAAATAATATTTGGACTATAAATTCAAATTAAAAAGGGGTTAAAATGCCACAGTTGATAGCGATGATTATCATTGTTGTTGGAGCTATGATTTATATGTTCCAAACATTCGGAGGAACTGGAGATAAAATCGAAGGTGTTGCACAAAAAACAAGTATTGTTACAGAGATTAACAATCTTAAAAATGGATTACAACTAGCTTTAAGAGGTGGAGACATTAACAAAGATGATCTTAAAACTTTAAAACAATTAGCAGAATTAGGTTATTTTGCTGATCAAATGAATAATGACATTAAAGACAATGATGGTGCAGAAACATTTGATGCTAAATCAGATAATAGAGGTAAAAAAGATACTTATTCTGCTATTTCTTTTGGTGGAGAAAATAAACCAGCTTTATTCTTAACTTATATTAAACCTACTGTTGTTGGTGCAAAACCAGCGATTAGAGTTCAATTTTTAGAAAATGGAACTCTATGGGCAAATAGAGGTTTTTTAGAGTCTCAACTTGCTAATGACCTACAAGCAATAGCTGCAATTGATAGAACAACAACAGATGGTTCACATCTTGGAGTGCTAGTAGATAATGAAGTTCCAAAAGCCAATAGACCAAAATCTTTAAATGTTACAAAAAATACAACTAATAAAGAAGAAGGTACAGCTTCAGGAACTGATTTAGAAGATGGAGTATTTACGATTTACTTTAGAGATTTACCAGGTATAGCAGCAAAATAATTTCATAACATTTAGGCATTTTGCCTAAGTGTTTTTTCGGAACAAGGGCTTAAGCCCTTGCTTTGACTGGACTGAAGTCCAGTTTCCACATTTCCGATAAAATAATAAAAGTAAAAACTAAGTTCAAATATTTTGAATTTAGTTTTTGTTTTCTATTTGTTTGGGATAATTATGAGAAAGTTAGGACTGGACTAAAGTCCAGTTTCCGTAATAAAATGCTTTTAGGAGTTGTGAAAGAAAGGAGTTTTTGTGATAGGTAAAATATTTATATCATCTGCTTTACTAATCTCTTTTATGTTTCTAGCTTCTAGTATTTCAAACTCAAAATCAAATATCAAAGAAGCAAAAGAGATACAAGAGCAGTATGAAATAATCAAAGATATAAAAACTCTAATAGCAAAACAGTACAATATAAGCCCAGAAAATATTACAAAAAATGATATTATTGCACATTTGCCAAAAGGTGAAAATTGGGAAAAAATCTTACTTCTTGACAGACAAGATACAAATAAAAAGCTTGTAGATGATAATGCAAATATTGTAATAAGTGAAGATGAAAAGATAAAACTTTTGGCTTTGAAAGCAAAGTTAAGAGATAATTTCTCAAGCTTTGAAACTAAAAATAATACTTTGAATATAGATGTAGCATCTATGCTGAAAAATAGTATAGATTATGAGAAGACTGTTGATAAAAGTGTTGAAAATGCTGTTTCTTATTTATATTCTCAAATTTTAGCAACAATAAACGACGAATCAAAAAATGATTCAACTGTTGAAACAACTATAAGTACTTTTTTGACAAATTTTAAAACTGCTTTAGAAGAAAAAGATAAGACAAAAAATATTTATATTCCATTTGATGATATAAAACTTGACTTAACTGATACAGAAAAAATTGAGTATTTTAAAGAGAAGATAAGAGAGAGAATTGAGAAAAACAGTGTTGGATATGAGCAAAGAGCAGTTAAGTTTTTGAAAGGAAAGTTGTAATATGAAAAAAATTGTTTTAATGTTTTTATCTTTAAATATTTTTTTATTTTCAGAAACATTTTCTGAAAAACAGACTATTTTAAATGAAATTCAAGAACAAATAGCTTATGAAGAGAGTGTCGCAAATGCTTATGAAGAGTATATTTTAATATTTTACAAAATTCCAACTTTAGTTGATACAAACTTTTCAAAATTAATTCAAACAAAAAATGCAAGTTCTAGTGTAGTAGTTGGAAATCAAGTTTTAAACACAAATTTAAATTTGAGTTATGGAATAAAATCAGATTTAAATAGTGAGTATAAAAAAATATATGAAAGTAATATCTATAGAGATAAAACTTTTGTTATGCAAGGTAAAGTCCATTTTACTTTGGAAAGTGCTTTTGCGAAACATATTGTGAGTTTACTTGGATTAAAAAATTTAAGCTCTATTCAAGTTTGTCCAACTACTATTAATTCAACTATCACTTGTATAGAAAACAGCACAATTTATATAGATGCAAAAGAGAGAAAACTAGATGCTTTTACAAATGAGAAAAGACCAAATAAATTTTTAGTGGCATATACTATTGATAATTTTGAAAATGGTCCTATTATTGTAGAAAAAAGCTCAATATCTAATAATGAAAAAATATTTTCAATATTTAAAAATGGTACTTTAATGTATGATGAAAATGGTAATAAATATGTTAAAACTTTAGATAAAATTGAGGAACTTAAATGATAAAATCAATTTTTGTTTTATTAGTTTTATTTAGTTCTATATATGCAAATGAGAGTTTAATTTTACAAAAACAAAATGTTTTAAATATTCAAAATATTATAGAAATAGAAGAAGCTATCGCAAAAAATTATGAAAAATATCTTTTAAATGAGTTTAAAATACCAAAACTAAGTGATTTAAGAAAAAAAGAGTATTTAGGAGAAAGTTTTTTTCATAAAAACAATTTTGGAGATGAAATTGATTTTTTTGCTGCAAATGAGTTAAAACTAAAGTTTGCCATAAGAAAAGCAGAATATATAAAAAAAGATGAAAATGGAAATGATAACTATATGATACAACTTTATTTAAGAGATTTATATAGAGATTATACAACTGCATATATTCACAACGATGATAGAATAAAAAACTCAACTTTTACAAACTCTTATATTGAATTTAGACTAAAATCAAAAGAGGCGCAAAATATCTATAATATTTTAAAAAGTGGTGCAACAATAATAAAAAAAGCAAAAAATGAAAGTTGTGGAAATAATGAAGATAAAAAATATTGTGTTGAAAATAAAAATCTAAATGTTATAAAATATATGATAGGAAGTGATTTTATAGCTTATAATTTAAGAGATTTCGAGCAAGGCGATGTAACTGTTAGTAATATAGATAGTGCATTTTTAGATATAACTAAAACAGATAATAAACTAAAAAATCTAAGAATTGGAGCATATATTTTTGGTAAGGAAAAAAGGCATATTAGACTTAATAATGAGATAAAGGAAGTAAAATGAGAATATTTTTTATTTTTATATTATGTTTAAACACTCTTTTCTCTTCTAACCTAACAAAAGAACATACACTAAATAATGTAAAACTTTTGATACAAAAAGAAGAAACTTTATCTTTGGCAATCAATAGATATATACTTGAAAAGGCAAAATTACCAAAAAAGGATTCGAAACTTGATTGGGAAGAGCTTGAAAAAGGAAAATATTTAGTAGATTTTGATAAAAAATCTCCTTTTTTAAATAAAGATTTAGATGTAATTTTTGACTTAAATAATAATATCTTTATAAGAGGAATTGTTTTAGTTGATGCAGATTTTAATAAAGAGTTAAAATATGCTTACAATGTCTATACTAATAATATTTTTAGAATAAATACTATAGCCCCGCAAGATAATATAGATTTAAATACATTAAAAACAAGCCTTTCTAAAGGAGCTCAAGTAAACTACTCTAAAATTCAAAAAAATATAGTAGAAAAATTAAATACTAGTGAAAAAATACTTTTATCAAATCAAAAATGTATCTCTAGCGATAAATATTTTTATGAGTTAAATGGAAAAGATTTGGTTTATAAATATTGCAAAGTAGATTTAAATAGCGGAAAAACAAAGCATATAGATGTTTATCAAAAAGCTCCTTTATATTTGGAAGATGCTAGTGACTTAAGCATTATAAGAGGAAATATTGGGGATAGAGCTTATGTAAAACAAAATAATGGTGTTTGGGAAGAGTACTATTTTGATAGTGAAACAGCACATGGTTGGGTTAGTATTTTTACAGGAAAAGCAATTGGCGGAAACAATGATAGTGATTTGAATTTATCAGATCAAATAATAAATTATATACCACAAGGGAAAGATTTATTTTTAAGAAATAATAGTGGTTGCTATTTGGCATACGGAGATATATTTTGCTGGGGAGATAATAAATATAAAAGAGCTGGAATTGAAAACTATGGGCAAATAGACAAAAGTTTAAAACCAGATTATATTAATACACCAGTGATGTTAAAATCTGCAATTGAAAATGTGACTTCTAGTAATGAAACTATCTTAGATATAAAAAGCCTATCTTGGTATAACTCAATTTATAGAATTAAATTTGAAAAAATTGGCTTAAATAGTAAAAATGTTTGTGGAGTTTCTCCCATATTTACTGAAATTAAATCTGGGAAAAAAACAGTAATTGGTGGAGATTTATATTGTAATGGGCTTTTAGATTGGAGTATTTTTGATAAGCCATATAGCTCAAAACCAGATGCTGAAACTACAACTTCAATTTTAAGTAAGCAGAAATTCTTTGCAAAAGATAAAGGAGTAGTAGATAGTAATAAAAACCCAATATTTTTAACAGATATTGCAATGAATGATGATATTACTTTGGTTCTTGGTCATAATGATGATACAAATAAAAAAGACTTATATGTATTTGGTTTAAATACAAAAGGAGCATTGGGGCTAAATGATAGTAATGAAGCTAGAAAAGAGATAACTCCAGTAAAAATAAATACAGAAGCCAATGGTCTAAAAGATGTTTATTTTACACAAATAGTAGCCACAAGAGATGCAAAAATGTTTGGAGCTTTAAGCAATGAAGGGTATTTTTATATTTGGGGAGAAACTCCAAAAGGTACTTTATATAAACCAACTAAAATAAGTAATTTAAAATATAAAGCAGATGAAAAAGAGATACAAAATATTTTTCCTCAAAGTAGGACTTTCGTGCTAAAAGAGGCTAGTACGAATGGTAAGTTTGTTTATATTAATAGTGATAATAGCATTAGCAATTTTACAAAAGAATCAGCAGATGAGATTTCTGCTGTTGCATATTACAACTACAAAGGAGCTATTCAGACTCCATATATAAATCAACAAAAAGAGTTAAAAGAGCCTAGTGGTCAAAATAATTTCTTAAAATGTAAAACAACAACTTCAACGAACTGTGCTAGTAGTGAAGAAAATAAACTTTTTGAAGATGCATTTAATTACTTAAATAGTTTATCAATTTCTAAAAACAGTAAGGGAGAAGATATAACTAGTGCTAGTTTTACTAATATTGGGGTGTTTAAATCACATTTAGATAATCAAATAGATTATGGGGTTGATAGTTTTGAGGACTTTGAAAGTTCAGAAAATGGTTGGAAATATTTAGATAAAAGTGGTAGTACGCAAACTGCAATAACACAAAACAAAGTAGATAATTCATATGTACTAGGATTATTTGGTAAAAATAATACAGATACTGTTACATGGAATCCTCCTAAACAAAGCCTCTTTAAAGAGTATAGTTTAGGCAGTTCTTTTGCAAACCAAAATGTAAAAATCTCTTTTGATATGTTTGCA
The DNA here is from genome assembly GCA_039810345.1 of Aliarcobacter sp. Lineage (GTDB taxonomy): Bacteria > Campylobacterota > Campylobacteria > Campylobacterales > Arcobacteraceae > Aliarcobacter. Next base: position 61,282 of record JBDHWU010000001.1, read on the forward strand.
ATAGGAAGCTGGGATGCAGATAATCCTAGTTATACAGGTATAGATAGCTTTTTTATATTTATAAATGATAATTTAGTAAGAAGTGATATGTTTGGAGATTATCAGGTAAATGGAACTTGGGTTACAAAAGATACCCATCAAGGAACATCAATAGCAGTTAATGTAAATTCAAAATATAATTATGGTAAAAAACATTATTATGAACTTACAACCAAAGCTGATAACAATGGAAAGATTAAATTAGGTTTTGGAGCTACGTTTAATGATGATGTTGATGATGAATTTTATGCTATAGATAATGTAAGAATAAGTAAGAAAATAGATAATACACTATTTGTAAATGGTGAATATATAGAAGATTTTGAAAATAATAAATATGATTCTTGGATTATTCCTAGGGGACCTGCTAAAAGTGATGCAGCCTATAAAGATATATATAAGACATATCCAATATTTGATGGTGGAACAGCTAGTAAATTTCTAGGTAGATTTGGAAGAACTAATGGTCAATTTACATATTTCGGTGGAAATTTAGGTAATGAACAAGTATATAAAATATTTAGTTTTGGGAGTAATTATGCTGGTAAAAAAGTAAAATTAACTTTTGATGCATACATAATTGATAACTGGAAGTTTAATTCTTATCAATACTCTGATGACAACGATGCTCTATACTTATTTATTAATGAGATTAAAGAGACAATTTATGATGCAAGAAATCATGCAAGTTATAATGGAACGGAAATTACAATTCCAAATACAGCTTCAAAAAAAGATTTAAAAGTAAAAGTTGAAAGAGAAGTTATCCTTGATGAATATGGAAATGTAAAAATAGGGCTTGGAGCATTTAATAAAAACAATGATAGACATGTTGAAAAAGAGGGAACTAATGAGATGATGTCTTGGGGAATAGATAATATAAAGTTTAAAGATAATGCTAGTTCTGGAGATTCAGGGAATTTTGTTTCTTCAAATATAGCATTTATCTGTGCAAAAACAGGTGTTGGAGTTCGTTCACAGCTATATTGTTGGGGAAATGTAGGAAGAAGTTTACCAATACTAAATACAGGTTTATATGATATAAGTAAAATATCGAGTGTAAATAAGCTTTTTGTAACACAAGAGAGCGAAAAAATGAACCAAATGGCTTATGATAATTACAATAATACTGGTAATTTATTTTTAAAATATCCAACATATATAAGTGGATTTGATTATGATTTTAAGTTTAAATAAGGAAGAGATTTGAGAGAGTTTAAAAGTTTAATTGCAATTTCTACAGCTATATTACTATTTAGTGGCTGTAGCTCAAAAAGTTTTCATGAAGATATGGTAGAAAACAATAAAAAATCTTTGGACAAAAAAGATTATAATAAAATACAAAAATCATATTCAGATACACTTGTAGATGAAGTAGATATAAAAAAAGGTTATATATCTATAATTGATGATAAATCCTTGGGTGATATATTAAAAGAGCTTGAATTAATAGATGGCAACTTTTATTTCTTAAAAAGTAGTGATATTTTAGTTCCAAAAAGTAGGATAAAAATCTCTAGCTTTGAAGATTTAAACAACTATTTAAATGCAACTATGGACAAAACTCTTACAGTAGAACAAAATGGGCAGATGTATCTAGTAAAGATATTAAGTTCAAGTGAAAGAAAAAAAAGGTCTATAAAATCAATTCCATTTAATCTTGAAGGTCAAATTAGTATAGAAGAGCTTATTAGTCTTATAACTGTTGAAAGTGGCTTTGAAGTAAATATTGGAAGTTTTATTGAAAATAGAAATGATTTCCAAAATAGTATAGTTCAAATTAGCTCAAGGGATTTACAAGATGCATTAAACTCACTAGCTCAATCAAAAGATGTATATGTAGATGTTGATTATGATAAAGAGGCTATAAATATAACTAGATACAAAGATGTAGTAATTGAGCTTAATATTCCACTACTTGATATGAGTTCAAGTAGCCAAACTTCAAATCAAGAAACGACTGGTGGAGAGAGTAAAATAGAAAATAAATCTTCTATTGTTTTATATGAAGAGCTTGATAAAATGCTAAAAAATATAATCTCAACAGATAAAATCTCTTCTTACCATGTTGATAAAGCAAGTGGTCTTATATTTTTAAAATCAACAAAATCTATTGAAAATGCCGTAAGAACTCTTGCAAAAGCTTATGAATCTAGTTTTGCAAAAGAGGCAGTTATTGAGTTTGAGAGAATTGAAGTATTATTAAATAAAAGCAGAAGTTTTGGTATTTTAGGAGCAGATTTTGCAAGAATTGGAGATGGAACATCATGGAATGTAGGTCCACTTTCTCCTGAAAGTACAGGAGCTTTAGGTTTTGAAACTGTAAATCCTATTAGAAATTTAAAAATGCTTGCTGATTCAAAAAATGATATAGGAAGAATGCTAAATTATAGTAAAAATATGATTGTTCTTAAAAACAATATCCCTTCTGTTCAAGCAATTACAGATAATACTGATTATGTAGAAAAAATTGAAACTACAAGAGATGCTGATACAAAAGAGAGAACTTCTGATGTTACAGTAAATACTTTAAAAGAGGGAACTTCTATTACAGCTATGGCAAAGATATCAAGAGATAAGATATTTTTAAATATAGCTCCAACTATTAAAAAGTTAATAGCATTTAAAGAAGTAAGTGTAGATGGTACAACTATTCAACTTCCACAATACAACGACCAAAGCTATAATGTATCAAAAGAGGTAAAATTAGGAGAGACATCTATTGTTGGTTCAATTATTGTGCATGATGATGCAAAAGGTTATAAAGGAATAGTTCCTATAGAGAGCTTTGCTATTGGTGGAACTGATTCTAAATCATATGTTAGAAGAGAAATTGTTTATGTAATTACTCTAAAAGAGATAAAAGGTTTCTAAAAAATGCAACTATTTGCCGATCCGTATGAGCAGTTTTTATTAGATTATCTTGTTACAAAGCTTGAAAATGGTTCAAATACAAGAAGAGCATTGCTTCTTTATAGTGAACAAATAAGCAAAGAGACAAAGTTTAAAAAAAGGCTTCTTGCTGCTATTAAAGATATGGAAGTTGGAAAACAAAACCTCGAAGGGATTTTGTATAAACATAAATTTTTAAATAGCTTTCAGTTTTCTTTGGTTGTAAATAGTACAAGCACTATTGATGGGCTAAAACTTGTATTATCATTTAAAAAAGCAAATTCAAATCTTTTACCAAAAATGATAAACCCTATTTTTGTACCTTTAATTATTGTAATTGGTACATTTTATGGGCTTATTATCTATCTTGATATTTTACAAATAGACTTAATACTTTTAAGAAAATTAAATCCAGATGTTGAGCAATTTTTAGGTGTACCAAAATATTTTAACTATGATTTTGCATATATTGGATTGGCAATTTCTATAATTGTCACATTGGCACTATTTTTGGGATATATTTACACAGAAAAATATAAACCAGGATGGTTATATAAAGTTTTTAAAACTCAAGCATATAGTGATGGAAGATTTTTATTTAGGATTTTAAATGGAATGCTTAGTGCTGGTATTTCGTTTCATAAAACATCTTTGATTTTATCAAAAGATTATTTTAAAGATGGACTTAGACCTTTTTTTAGAGATTTAGCAGTTATGATAAACAAAAATAAAAAACTCTATGTGATGTTTGAACAATATAATTTTCCGCCACTAATAACAGCTGATATAAAATTATCAGAACTTAGTAAAACAAGTTTTTCTGAAGTTACAAAAGCTTTATATCAAACTTGTGATACTATGTATGAAAAACAGATAGATTATATGGTTTTACAATGGAAGTTTTTTTTCTGGATGATAGCTATGCTTATAACAGTTGTAATTGGTTCAGATGTTATAAATGTTGTTATTAGTACCTTTACATTTAAAACTTTATATCAATAGGAGGCTTAAAAGTGTTAAATAAATTATCAATGCAATTAAAAAAGCCTGAATTTAAGTTTTTAAAAAATAGTAAAAAATTTGAGTTTAATAAAGAGTCATTTGAAAAGTTTTTTAAAGAGTTTGATTATAAAGTTTATATAGAAAAATATAAATCTAAGTTTAATCATCTTTTAGGAAAAGATATAGATAATACAAATCATCTTGCAAATATGATTGAAACTATGATACAAACAAAATATAATCTAAAAGGTGGATTTTCTGATTTAATAGCAAATGAAGCGAAATATGAAAGTTTTGTAAGAAGTTTAGGTTATGATTATTTTGAGAGTTATTCTGAACTATTAAAACAATATAAAGATACATCTAGTTTTTTAGATGATAAAAAGCAAGAACTTTGTGCAAATATGTATATTATTACTTTGGAAGATATTAAAAATAAAAATAAAGTTCTTGGTATTAGAGATGTTGTAAATTTAGATTTCGATGTCTTAAGTAAGTTTTATTTTACAAAAATAGTAGTTTTAGGAGAAGGAGTTTTATCTTCAGTTTTTGGAGAAGATAGAGAGATTATTTTTAACTCTAGTGCTGATGTTGAAAATGATGAAGAGATAAATAAATATTTTGACAAAATGATGGGTCAAGCTATTCTTTTGGGAGCTAGTGATATACATATTCAAAAAACTAGCCGTTATGCTTCATTGTGGTTTAGAATAGATGGTATAAAAGTAGATATGGGAACTATGCCAATAGCTATTGCAAAAACAATTAAAAGAAGACTTGTAACAATGGCTGACCAAGAAGATAGTGATTATGAGTCAATAAATGGTGTTATTAACTACGATTATGCTAAGAAAAATATCAAATTTAGGATAGGTTTAATAAACTCAAAACTAAACTTTTCTCTAGTTATGAGGATGATTGGAGGAAAAGGTGTTGTTTCGCATAACCTTTCTGGACTTAACTACCCTGAAGAGACAGTTAGAATTTTAAATAATCTATCAAAATATGCAAATGGAATGATTCTTATCACAGGGCAAGTTGGAAGTGGAAAAACCCATCTTATGTATGCCCTACTTCAACAACTAGCAAAACAACAACAGTATGTTATTACTATTGAAGATCCTGTTGAGTATGTTGATGAAAGTTTCTTCCAAATTGATTTATCTGAGTTTGCAAGTGCTAGTGAAGAGTTTAAATATGGTTATCCTGAAGCGGTTGTTGATATTTTAAGACAAGATTCAAATATTATTCTAATTGGGGAAACAAGGGAGCCACAAACAGCAGCTCAACTTGTAAATGCTTCAAACTTAGGGCAACTTGTATTTTCAACAATGCACACAAACTCAGCACCTGCAACTGTTTCAAGGATGACAAGTTCATTAGGAATTAATGAAGGGGATATTATAGATAACTTAAGAGGAATAGTTTCTCAAAGGTTAGTTAGAAAACTTTGTAAGTTTTGTAGTATTCCTGATGATAATGGTGGATATAAGAAAGTTGGTTGTGATGAGTGTGGACACACTGGATTTAAAGGAAGGGTACCTATTGCTGAAGTTGTAAGGTTTAAACTAGGACATGGTGGAGATTTTGAAAATCCTGCTGAGTATATGACAGTAGAAAAAGCAGCAATGGCTCAATATCATGCTGGATTTATAACTCATGAAGATGCAACAGCTATTATAAGAGGGGAAGAAGTATGGTACGACTAGCAATTACTGATTTTGCCACAAAAGAAGAGAGTGATTACTTTTATGTAAATGAAGAGTATGAAACATCTTTAAATATGTTTACATACAGTGCCTTTAAAAAATATAGTGCATATTTACCAAAAGAGGATACTAGCAAATTTTACTCTTTAAATTTATTATCAAAAAAATATTTGGATAAAAACCAGTTTTTAATCCATATAGCTGATGAAGAGTTTGTAATTTTGTTTAATCACAAAACAATTTATAGTGCAAAGATTAATCCAAATTTTATCACAGATGATATGATTAAATCTATACTCATTTCAAAACATATTACAATGCTTAGTAGTGGAGGAGAACTTACAAAATTTTATTATGTGATTAACTCTAAATTTAGAGCAGCTCTTGAAGTAATTTTAAAACATAATATAAAAAATGAGAAAAAAGAGATAATAGCTCAATCTTTGGGAAATATTGAAGATTTAGTATTAAATCTAAAAGAACTTGATACAAATAAATCTCACTATACAAAATTATCAATTTTATCTATTTTATTATTAGGAAGCTTCTGGCTTAGTATTTTTGGACTTGATATGATAAGAGATAAATATCTTCTTATTGAGCCTTTAGACCCTTTAAAACAAGAGATAAATTTTGAAGATAGTTTTAAATCAAGACAAGAAAAATCCCTAAATGATGCCCAAATAGAATATAATAAACTAACAGATTGCATAACATATAAAGAGGATTTAAAATGATTAGTTTAAGTAATAGTTCTATGAAAAAAATCTCAAAATATACCCTAATAGGAATTACTTTATATACAACATTTTTTCTGGCATCTACAGTTGTTGAATACTACAATGCTTATAAAGAAAAAGAGAAACTAACAAATGAACTACAACTAAAAAGAGATGAAACCTCATCTTTAAAACAAAGAATAACTAGTTTAAAAGAAAAAACAAAATTTGTTCAAGAGAGTTATGCAACACCTGAAGAGATAAAAACAAGAGTAACAGAGATTTTTGATAGAGTATCGTTACTTGATTATCAATTACAAGTTTTAGATGTTAAAAATGAGTGTATTGATAGAAATATTATAGTTGCAAGATTATATGCAAGAAATGAAAAAGGCTATCAAGTAGGAGAAGGAATATTTAACTACTTAGGAGAAACTATAAGAAGTGATAAAGATGAAAATCTATATTTCATAAACTATATCTCAAGACAAAGGCAGCCACAATGAGAAGTTTTTTAAGAATTTTTATTTTTTTAGCTTTTGCAAATTTTGTGTTTGCAGCTCCTATTGTAGATGAACTTACTCTTCTAAAAATAAAAAAACTTGTACAAAAAGAGGAAGATATAGCAAAGGCTTATAAAGAGTATCTTTTGAAAAATGGGAAAGTTCCTACAAAAGATAATAAACTTTCTATACAAGTTTTAATTGATAATGGTTTCTTACCAAAAGGTTTTGATATTACAAATCCATTTGGTGTACCTATGAGTCTTGAAAATAATAATTTTATTAAAAAATTTGATACAAATGATAAAAATTTGAAAATAGCTCTAAATGAGTATTATTTTAAATCGAAAAATAGAGAGTTTACAAGCCCTTTAAAAGATAATATTGAGATAAAGTTAAATAACAAAGAAATTTTTATACTTAATAACAAAGATAAAATAACAACTACAAAACCAAGCGGAACAGGTACAAAAGATAAATTTTATTTAGATGACAAAGGGGTTTTAAACTATTATAGAGCGGATGGGCAACTTGGATACTCTTTTGACAAAGAGATAGTTTTATCCAAAGATGTACATATTTACGATAAAACTACAAATAAATACAATAATAATTGGGCAGATGGACTAAATTTCAAAAGTGATATTTTAAAGGTAGGAACATCTATTTTTGATAGCAATAGAGATAATAACTCAAAGGAATATATAGTTGTAGGACCTGGTGAAATAGTTGAAATAAACAAAGAAGAAAAAGAGTATGGAAAGACTATTATTCAGTTTAACAGAAGAGCTGGTGGAATGATAGTAAATGGGGATATTTATACTTGGGGAAACAATGGAAATGCTATTACTGGGATTGATGCAAAAAAAACATTAACTGGATCAACAACTAAAGGGTTATATCCTCTTGTTACAGTCCCTATTCCATTAAGAGCAAAGATATATGAAGAAATAAATGTAAGCACAACTAGTACTCCTAGCATGAAATTAAAATATTACACAGAGGATTACTATTCATCTCCAAAAAGACCGAAATTTATAGACTTTTTTGCTGGAGTTTATACAGGAACTTGTGGAATTAGTACACAAGGAGAGTTATACTGTAATGGAACTACGGGAAATCAAAGATCAACAACTCATACAGGTGGAGATTATATAGATATTGATAACACTTCAGCTGGAGATGGTAAGCTAAAAGGAGAACTTTTATATAGAAGTAAATATTTTGATGGGAGTAGCGGGAAAAAAATAAAAAAAGTTTTTGCAAATAATCAAATTTGGCATTTTCTAGGGGAAGATGGTAAAGTTTATATATATGGTTCAAATACTGCTGGATTTGGTGGATTAGGTACGGCTAATGATAAAGCATTAACAAACTATCAAGCTATACCAAACTTAACAAATATAAAAGATATTACATATTTACTAACTTTTGGATTTAGAAGAATTGGAGCCTTAAGTGAAAGCGGAAAAGTATATATTTGGGGCGTAGAAGATAATAATGGAACAAATACAAAGACAATATACAATAGTTGTGTAAAAACATGGAAAAACAGTGCTAATGATTCAAAAACATACGATATGTGTGGAGTTGTTGAAATTACAACAGAAAACTCTAATCTTGAAAATATGCCAAATTTCAATTACCTAAGAGGTGGAATTGATGCATTTATAGCAAGAGATGCAAATAAAAACTACTATAAAATAAAACAAGAAAAAAACCAAAAAATAGAAGTAAATAATTTAAGTTCTTTAATAGTAAACAAGTGGGGATATAATGCCAACGATGATATAAATCTTATATCTGCAGATGTTTCAAGAACAGTTAGTGAACTTAGTGCTATGCATAAAATAAGTAGTGGTATTGTTTGGATTAATAGCAAAAATGAGCTAAAAGGTGATATTTTCACTTCTGCAAATCAAAATGACAATTATTTTATTGACTCTATAAAAAAAATAAAATGGACACAAATAAAAGTAATTGATGAAAATAACGGTATGTGCGGGATAGACACTAACAACCAGATGTATTGTTGGGGAGTTCAATCGTACTATAGAGATGTTAATGGGAATAATAGATATAAAGTAGCAAATACTTATTTAATCCCTGTTTTTAATACAAATCTATACGATTTAAAAACAGATTTTATGGTTGCAGAAGCAGGAGATGATTATATTACACCTATTAGTTCAACAGAGTGGCAAACGACAATACTTTCACAAGACAATAAAACACATACCGATGCATTTTTTATGAAATATCCAACATATATAGGTGGATTTAATTATGAATTTGAATTTAAATAAGAGAGGGAAAATGAGAAATTTTACAATATTTATTTCTGCAATTTGTTTGTGTAGTTCTTTATTTGCACAAGAGGGGCAAACAGCACAAACAACAACAGCAATAACAAATACTGATAAACTAGATGCATTAGATAAACAATCAAAGGAGTTTTTCAAATCAATTACAGGTTTAGAAAAAAGTTATATTGATGAACAAATGCAAGAGATAAAAAATAAAAAAGAAGAGGCAAACAACCAAAGTTTAAGACCTCAAAATAGCCAAAATACTCAAGGTCAAGAACAAGTAATAATGAGTGAAGAAGAGTATGAGAAAAATGTATTTAATCATCAAAATGAGATAGCAAGAATTACAACAGATTTTACAAGAACAAGAAAAATAAAAGATTTAAAAATCAAAAGTATGTACACTTTTAATGGTAAAGATTATGCTGTTTTACTTTTAGATGATACAGAATCAGCTTCAAAAAATAAAACAAGTACAGAACTAAGCGGAAATATTGAAGGAAGATATGTAGAGGGCGATAATATTCTAGGTCTTAAAATAATAGATATAAACACTAGAACAAAAAGTATAGAGTTATATAAAAAATTAGATGAAGATACGGGTTATACTATATATTTAAGTAACCACGGGATAAATGTAAGTAACCTTGAAAAAAGAGATAAAAACGACCCAAGATATACAAGAACTGCTCCAAAAGAGATAGCAAAAAAAGTTGATTACTATGTAGAAGAGCCAAAAACATCATATGCTCCTACAAAAAAAGTAGTTGAACCTCAAAGCAAAAATGAACCAGTAAGTGTAAAAAAAGCTTTTGAAGATGTAAAAGATTCTCCTAAATCTAATTCAAACAAACCTTGCTATATTGTAAATAAGAAAAATCTAAATGTAAGAGTTGAACCAAACGAGACTTCAAGAATACTAAGGGTATTAAAAATTGATGATAAGTTTGTAGTGCAAAAAACTCAAGGAGAGTGGTTAAATATTGATACCATTTATAAAAAAGTATCTGGCGATATAATGGATGTAAGCACTCAAAACAACTGGGTACAAAATACAGATGGTAGCTTAAGTGAAGATAGTTGTAACTAGGAAAAAAATTGGAAACTATAAGTAACTACAAAGAGAAAGTATATTTTAATATTGGTCAATTGGAAAATGAAGTTTTAATATTAAAACAAAAATATGAGAAATTTTTTAGTATTAGTAATATTTTTTCAAATGAAAATGGTGGAAAAACAAGACTAAATAGACAGTTATACAATGAAAACCATGAAGATATTCAAACTTCAATATCTTTTATTAACTCAAATTTAAATGAAAGTATAACTTTCTTAAAAGATGAATTAAAAATGCTTTTAGCAAAATATAACCAACTTGAAAAGCTTGATTTGCAAGAGTTTTTAATAGATGATAAAAACTTTTTTGAGCTTTTGAATATATCTTTAAAAAACCAATCAATGAGCAATGATTTAAAAAATAGATATATGAGTGATTTAAAATCTATTATTGATTTAAAAAATAAATTAGAAAATCTAAAATATTTTACAATTATATTTGATACATCTATTTTTGATAAACATATAAATAAATTAGGTATTGATGAGCTTATCAATAGTTCACTAATTTTTGAGATTATTGACTCTTATGCTTTGCAGTATGAGGAGCTTAAAAAATTTGATATTGAAGTTGCAAATTTTAAAAAACCTTTGGAAAAAATAACTAATCTAAAGTCAATTGAATACCTTTTAGAGCTTTTAAAAAGAAGAGTTGATGGCTACTTTTATGCTGATGTTAGATATAAAATTGTTTTGGATTGGGATGTTAATTTAGCTATTAAAAAGCCTATAATTCTAAATTTAGCCTATGTAGAAAATATAATTACCTATCTTGTAGAGCAGTCTTGTATGGATATTATAAAAAAAGAGTTAAAAAAAGGAAAAGTTCAAAAATTTATATCTATTCTTATGAATATAAATAAAAATAAGTTAGAAATTCAAATAAAAAATAATGGTTTTGAAGTTGGAGATATTTATAGTTTATTTACGCTAAATAGTGAAAATAAAATTATGCTTGATGTTAAAAATCTTGTAAATGCACTATCTGCTGAACTTAGTATAGAAGCAAAAGAGAATGAAGGTATGTATTATAGTGTATCTATTGATTTAAAATAACTAAAATAGATTTATTGTAGTTATTTTAAATATTTATAAACCAATTTTCTAAGAATTAAAATAATTAATATAGCTCCCAACAATGTAACAAGAGTATGACTTATAAAGTGGTCACCAATTAACATTTTGTAACCACCTGTTAAAACTCCAGCCAAAACTCCAAAAACAAGAGCAATATTTTTGTTTCTTTGCTTTTTAAACAGAAAATATAAAGCCATCAAAGAAAAACCCATAGTTGCATGACCAGCTGGCCAACATCTTGATTTTTTATCTTGAATAAACTCTTTTGGATAAGGTTCAAAAAGTTTAGCTTCAGGATAGTTACCACCAAATTTTACTGTATTTACAGGACATGGCATATTTGTATAGTTTTTCAAAACGGCAAGAGTTGGAACAAACATCATTGAAAGCATTAAAATCAATAAACCTTTTTTATATGAGTTTAAAATCTTAAATCGTTTAAAAAATGACAATATACAAAGAACAATTACAAAAATAGAAAACAGTTTAAATAAGCTTTTAAAACCATCGTAAAAAATATATTTTAATGTTTCATTATCTCTTTGAATTAGCCATTTTTCTTTCTCATAATCATAAAAATATGATTGAATAAAATAGTCCAAAGAAGTAAATTCAAAAATTAAAATTACAGCTACTAAAAGAAAAATAGCAATAATTATTAGCTTATTATTCAGTTCTTGAGTCATCTAAAATATCCAACTCTTTATTATAAACTTCAGTTTCTACCTCAAATAACCCTAAAATAGTATGAAAAAGATTATCTTGAGAAAACTCTTTATCTTTATATGTTTTTAATTTCTCTTTATCATACTCAGGCTCCATAGCACCACCACCTAGCCAAATTAATGAAGCCACATTTGTTTGTTCTTTTGGAGCTATTGTATATGGCATACCATGAAGATAAATACCATTTTCTCCTAAACTTTCTCCATGGTCACTCATATATACAAGTGCAGTTTCATGACTATTTTCATATTTTTTTAAGAAATTTATAGTTTTACTTAAAAAATAATCTGTATAGAGTATTGCATTATCATAAGCATTGCTTATCTCCTCTTTTGTACAATTTTCTAGTTGATTTGTTTTACAAACAGGAGTAAATTTTTCAAACTCTTTTGGATACCTTTTATAATATGCTGGTCCGTGGTTACCCATTTGATGAAGAACAATTAGTACATCTCTATTTTTATTTTTTTCTATATAATCTTCAAGTCCAATAAGCATCCCCTCATCTCTGCACTCTTCATCACAAATTTTATTTGTTGCAGATGTTTGAAAATCTTCATAATCAATTCTAAGAGCTACACCTTTTGAATCAGAGTTATTATCTCTCCAAAGTATTGCAATATCTTTAGTATTTTTTAAAACATCTAATACATTTTTTGTAGATATTCCTTTTTTATAGCTATACTGTTCCCTTGGATAAATAGAAAACATACAAGGAACAGAGTGAGCAGTTGAAGTACCACAAGAACTCATATTAGGAAAACTAATAACATTTTCTTGCTTTAAAAGTGGATTTGTCTCTTTAGAGTAACCATTTAGCGAAAATCTATCAGCTCTTGCAGTTTCTCCAACAACTAAAATAATTAGTTCTTTAGGCTCTTGTATTGGTTCAACAATTTTTGAATCTAGCCCTATCTCTTTTAAAGTTGTAGGGGCTACATCAAAAGTTTTGTGTATATAATTTCCTATGCTATATATCCAAAAAATAGGATTTACATTGTATCTTAAAGGTTTATGCTCTCTTAAAAATGATGTATAAAATTTACTAAAAGAAAAAACTATTATTACAATAATTAATAGTGATAGAACAATAGATTTAAGCTTTGAAAATAGCTCTTTTTTAAAACTTTTATACTCAATTTTTACTTTGTAGATAAAATAAGTAGGTAAAATAGCCAAAAAACCAACATATAAAATAAGCTTAAAAGTAAACAAATCTGAAGACTCTTTAAGATTTGTTTGTAAACTATTTCTAATCATCTCTGAATCAATTACAACATTATATGTATCCATAAAATATGCCGTAAATGCTGAAGTTATAAAAAGTACAATTAAAATAGGTTTTGTTGTATATTTTGAACTAAAAATTGTAATTATCAAACTAATTAATGCAACCAACAAAATAGCCGTTGATATAAAATGAATGCTATTTAAACCTCCAAAACCATAAGCATTAAACATATCTTTAAAAAATTTAAAGTTATAAAAAATAACAAAAAACATTGAAGAAAATATTATTAATCTACTTTGAGAAAAACCAAACACCAAACTCTCCTAATAAAAAATCTTGAAACTATATAGTTATTTAGTTAATGAAAGTAAAATATATTTTATATTAACAAGCTATTCATAGCAATTTTGATAAAATTTCAACTTTAAAAAAATAAAGAAAGAGTAGATGAAGAAAAAAGTATTAATAAATGGAGCAGGAAGAATAGGAAAGGCTATTTTAAAACAGCTTTTATCTGAAAATAAATTTGAAATTGTTTGTATAAATGATATAAATCCACATATAAATAATCTTTGCTATTCAATTAATTATGACTCAACCTATGGAAAACTTGAAGATAAATTTGAGGTTGTAGAAAATAGCTATATTAAAAATAGTTCTACTAAAATAAAAATATCTAATGTGAAAAATTTACTAAATTTGGATTTAATAAACATTGATATTTTAATAGATTCTAGTGGTCAAAAGGTTGATATAGAGGAATTAAAATCTTTAAATGTTGATAAAATAATTTTAACTCATCCAGAAAAAAATGCTGATATAAATCTAGTTTTAGGTGTAAATGAAGATGAACTTGATACAAAAAAGCATAAAATAATATCTACAAGCTCTTGTAATGCAACAGCTTTGCTACCAGCTTTAAAATTGATTAATGATAATAAAAATATAATTTGTGGAGATATTGTAACCATTCATCCTCTTTTAAATCATCAAAGAGTGCTAGATGGAAGCTTTGTGCAAAGTGCAACTAGAGATGTAGATTTAAATTTCGAATTTGGGCGTTCTTCAACACAAAATATTATTCCAAGCCTTACAACAACAATTAAAGCTTGTTCTTTTGTAAACGAATATTTTAATGCAAATCTTATAACTTCAAATTCATTAAGAGTTCCAACAGATACAGTTGGAGCAATAAATGTTACACTTTTTACAAAAAAGAGTTCAACAAAAGATGAGATTTCTAAGCTATTTATAGATTTCCAAAAAAATCAAAATTTTCCTATAGTTTTAAATAATTTTGAAGCATTGGTTTCAAGTGATTTTAAAAAGGAGAAATTTACAACTATAATTGATCATAGATTTTTAGAAGTAAGACAAAATATGATAAAGCTTTTATTATGGTATGATAATGAGTGGGGCTATGCTTCTAAAGTTGTAGAAATTTTAAAATTTATTTAAAACAAAAAGGGCTTAAAGCCCATTTGCTTCGATTAGTCTTGATTGATGATCAGCAATAAGAGGATCAATTACTTCATCAAACAAGCCATCCTCTAAGATATTATCAAGTCTATATAGAGTTAAGTTTATTCTGTGGTCACTAATTCTATTTTGTGGAAAATTATATGTTCTAATTCTTCCACTTCTATCACCAGTTCCAACTTGTTCTTTTCTATTGGCACCTTCGGCTTCCAATTTCTTTTCCATCTCAATTTCATAAAGTTTTGCTTTTAGAACTTTCATAGCTCTTTCTTTATTTTTATGTTGAGATTTTTGATCTTGGTTGGTAACCACTATACCAGATGGAATATGAGTAATTCTCACAGCAGAATCTGTAGTATTTACAGATTGACCACCATTTCCACTAGCTCTCATAACATCTATTTTTAAATCGCTTTCGCTTATTTCAACTTCAACATCATCAACTTCAGGCATAACAGCAACTGTAATAGCAGATGTATGAACTCTTCCTTGAGACTCTGTTGCAGGAACTCTTTGAACTCTATGTGTTCCACCTTCAAATTTTAATTTTGAGTAAACATGGTCACCTTTTACAAGTATTACAATTTCTTTGTAGCCACCTGCTTCACTGTCACTTGAACTCATAATTTCAACTTTCCAGTCGTTATTTTCTGCATATCTTAGGTAACCTCTAAATAAATCACCAACAAATAGTGCAGCTTCATCACCACCAGTTCCTGCTCTTAACTCTAAATAGATATTTCTATCATCATTTGGGTCTTTTGGAATCATAAGAAATTTTATTTCATCTTCCAAAATTGGTTTTTTAATCTCAAGTTCTTTTAGTTCTTCTTTTGCTAAATCGCCTAATTCAGCATCATCAAGTATAAGTTTATTCTCTTCAATATCTTCAAGAACCTTTATATACTCTTTTGCTTTATTAACAATTGGCTCAATGCTTGATTGTTCTTTTGACAATGTAGTCATTCTTTTTATATCACTAGTAATATCAGGAGACATCAAGAGATTTGTAATCTCTTCTGATCTAGTAATAAATGGTTGAAGTTTATCTTTTAACATCTAAACTTTGATTATATAGCATTAACTTTTAGTTGTAATCTACTTACTTTTCTTGATGCTGTACCTTTTGCTAAAATACCTTTAGAAACACAGTGGTGTAAGTATTTGTTTGCTACTTTCATAGCTTCAACAGCTTTAGTTTTATCAGCACTTTCAACTGCACTTAATACATCTTTAGTGATGTTTTTAATTCTTGTTTTGTAAAATCTATTTCTTATAGTTTTAACTAATGTTTGTCTAGCTCTCTTCTCAGAAGATTTATGATTTGCCATTTTTTTAACCTCTTTGTAAATTTTTAAAGGATAGAATACTATCCAAAATAACTTAAATAAAGTTTAATTTTAGGAAGATTTAATGAAACTATTTGGAACAGACGGAGTTAGAGGAAAAGCAGGTGAGTTTCTTGATGTAATTACTGTTGTAAAATTAGCACAAGCAGCTGGTATTCACTTTAGAAAACATTCAACAACAAATAAAATTTTAGTTGGAAAAGATACAAGAAGAAGTGGTTATATGATTGAAAATGCACTTGTAAGTGGTCTTACAAGTGTTGGATATGATGTTGTTCAAATTGGCCCTATGCCAACTCCTGCAATTGCATATTTAACTGAAAGCATGAGATGTGATGCAGGAATTATGATTAGTGCTTCACATAATCCATTTGAAGATAATGGAATTAAATTTTTCGATAATCATGGAAATAAATTAAGTGTAGAAGATGAAAAAGCTATTGAAAAAATCTTTAATGACACTGATAATTTAATTTCATCACAATCAACAGGCAAAGAAATAGGAGCTTCAAAAAGAATAGATGATGTTATTGGAAGATATATTGTTGTTATAAAAAGCTCATTTCCAAAAGATTTAACTTTAAAAGGTCTAAGAATTGTTCTTGATTGTGCAAATGGTGCAGCATATAAAGTTGCTCCAACAATCCTTGAAGAGCTAGGAGCTGATGTAATTACAATAAATAATAAACCAAATGGTTTTAATATAAATGATAATTGTGGAGCTATGCATCCTGAAAATGTTGCAAAACTAGTTCGTGAATATAGAGCTGATATTGGTCTAGCACTAGATGGCGATGCTGATAGGCTAGTTGTTGTAGATGAAAAAGGTGATATAGTTGATGGGGATAAACTTTTAGGTGCTTTAACTGTATATTTAAAAGATGAGCAACTTTTAAAAGGTGATGCTTGTGTTGCAACTGTTATGTCAAATAAAGCCTTAGAAGATTACTTAGAAAAACACAAAATTAAACTTCTAAGAAGTGATGTTGGCGATAAATATGTACTTGAAGTTATGAAAGAAAATGGTATTAATTTTGGTGGAGAACAAAGTGGGCATATAATTTTTTCTGATGCTGCAAAAACAGGAGATGGTTTAGCATCAGCACTTCAAGTTTTAGCATTAATTATAAAATCTAAGAAAAAGGCTAGTGAAGTATTAAATCCATTTAGTCTTTATCCTCAAATCTTACATAATATGAAAGTAAATGAGAAAATTCCATTAAAAGATATAAAAGGTTTAGAAGAGCTTTTAAAACCAATTAGAGAAAAAGGAATTAGAGATTTAATTAGATACTCTGGAACAGAGAATAAAATAAGACTTTTACTTGAAGGTAAAAATAAAAAAGATGTAGAAAGTTCAATGGCTAGTCTAATTGAATTTTTCAAAAAAGCTCTATAAAATATGAGAAAAGAGATTAAATTAGCACTAATTATATTTCTTGCAATTTTTATAATTGACCAAATTGTAAAATATGGCTTTGCCGTTTGGGGCTGGGATGCAAATGGTTCAGTAATGAGTCTAAAACTTGCATATAATTATGGAGTTGCTTTTTCTATGTTCTCTTTTTTGGAAGAGTATTTAAAGTATATTCAAGTTTTTATTGTATTTTTAGGAACTATATATTTGCTTAAAAACAAAGAAGTTTTTTATAAATACTATATAGGAATAGCACTTTTATATGCAGGTGGATTATCAAATATTTTAGATAGATTTACTTATGGTGCTGTGGTTGATTACTTTTATTGGCACTATATGTTTGAGTTTGCAATATTTAATTTTGCAGATGTAATGATAGATTTAGCTGTTGTTATAATAATTTATATGCAAATAGTTGAGAGCAGAAGAGAAAAAAAGCTAAAAGAAAAAGCTTAAATAGTTTTAGATATAATCTAAGCAAAATTTTCAAAATAAAAAAATTTAGGAAAAAATATGGGTCAAACAATTACAGAAAAGATATTTAGTGAGCATGTAGGGAAAAAAGTTTTTGCAGGAGAAATTGTAAGAAGTCCAATTGATATGGTTATTGGAAATGATATTACAACTCCAATTTCTATTAAAGCTTTTGAAGATGGTGGTTTTGAAAAACTAGCAAATCCAGATGGTTTTGCAATAGTACTAGACCACTTTATTCCAGCAAAAGATATTGCAAGTGCAAATCAAGCAAAAATTTCAAGAGATTTTGCTATGAAACACAACTTAAAAAATTTCTTTGATGAAAAAGATATGGGAATTGAACATGCACTTTTACCTGAAAAAGGTCTTGTATTACCAGGAGATGTAATTATTGGAGCAGATAGCCACACTTGTACACACGGTGCTTTAGGAGCATTTAGTACAGGAATGGGAAGTACAGATATATCTTTTGGAATGATTACAGGTGGAAACTGGTTTAAAGTTCCAGAGTCTATCAAAGTTGTATTCAAAGGAAAACCAGCACCTTTTGTTACTGGAAAAGATTTAATCCTAGAAATTATTAGAATTTTAGGAGTTGATGGAGCTTTATATAAAGCTTTAGAGTTTACTGGAGATACAATAAAATATCTAAGTATGGATGATAGATTTAGCCTTTGTAATATGGCTATTGAAGCAGGGGCAAAAAATGGAATTGTTGCTTACGATGAAACTACAAAAGAGTTTTTAGATAGAGTGTCTAAAGATAATGGTGGTTTAAGAGCTGAACCAAAAATCCACTATAGTGATGCTGATGCTGTATATAGTCAAGTGTTAGAAATTGATGTTGAAAAGCTAGAACCTGTAATTGCTTATCCATATTTACCATCAAATGGACACTCTGTTTCACAGGCAGTTGCTGATAATATTAAAGTAGATCAAGTATTTATTGGAAGCTGTACAAACGGAAGATTAAGTGACTTTAAAGTTGCTGCTGAGATATTAAAAGGTAAAAAAGTAGCACGACATACAAGACTAATTCTTACTCCTGGAACTCAAAAAATTCTAAGAGATGCTACAAAGCTTGGATATATTGATACTTTAGTTGATGCTGGAGCTGTTGTTTCAAATCCTACATGTGGAGCATGTTTAGGTGGATATATGGGAATTTTAGGAGATGGTGAAGTTTGTATCTCTACAACAAATAGAAACTTTGTTGGAAGAATGGGAAGTAGAAGTTCTAAAATCTATTTAGCAAATAGTGCTGTTGCAGCTGCTAGTGCTATTAGTGGATATATTACAGACCCTAGAAGTTTATAAATAGTGATTAGTAACTAGTTTTTAGTGCTTAGATTCTAAAAAACAGTTAATTAAAGATGAGCGAAACAATTTTGCCCTTTGGGTCAAAAAAGTAAAACTTTTTTGGGGACACAAAGTGGTAAACTCTTGTTGAGCAAGTCTTTAATAACTGTTTAAACTTATTTAAACAAAGATAAAAATGACAAAATTTAGTATTCCTTGCATTATTTTAAGTGGTGGAAAAAGCCAAAGAATGGGAGAAGATAAATCTCTTCTTCCATTTTCTTCTTCAAACTCTTTAATTGAGTTTCAATACAATAGACTTAAATCACATTTTAGTGATACTTTTATATCAAGTAAAGTTGATAAATTTACTTTTTTAAGTGATAAATCAAAGATAATTTTTGATGAAAACAAAGAGGTTTTTTCTCCAATTTTAGCTCTTTATACTATTTTGCAAAAATTTGATGAAGTTTTTATAATTACAGTTGATACACCTTTTGTAAATATTGAAACTATTGAAAAACTAATAAAATCTTCAAACTCTTATGATATTACAATAGCAAAAACTTCTAACCGAACTCACAATCTTTGTGGAGTATTTAAAAGCTCTTGTTTAAATAATATTAAATATATGATAGAAAATGATATTCATAAAATAAACTACTTAATAAAAAATTCAAACTATGCCGACATAGAGTTTTTTACTGAAAATGAATTTTTAAATTTAAATGATAAAAATGAATATCAAAATGCCATTAACATTATAAATAAAACTAATAATATTTATAACAAGTAAACTTATAAAAATAAGTAATTTATTATAACTTTTCTGTTAATATCTAAGGTAATTTTAAAAAAGGGAATGCCTATGGATAAAAATGAGTTAAAAAAAGCTCTTGAAATAGTAGATATGGAGATAAAAAAAGCTGGTATTTCAAGAAGAGATGCCTTTAAAATGGCAGGTCTTGGTGGAGCCGCTTTTTTAGCAGGAGGTAGCAATGCACAAGCTGCAACTATTGCAAAAGCTAGTTCTACTGCAAAAGGTAAAATTGTAATTGTTGGTGGAGGATTAGCTGGTGTTTCAACTGCTGCTAGGCTAATGAGCGCATTAGATAATGCAGATATTACAATTATTGAACCAAATGCAAAATCAGTTTCATATCAACCAGGAACAACTCTTGTTGCAAGTGGAGTTTATAAATCAAAAGATGAATTAATTTTTAATACAAAAGATTATATGCCAAAAGGTGTAAAATGGATTCAAGAAAAAGCTGTTGAATTTAACCCTGAAGCAAACAAATTAACTTTATCAAATAAAGAGATTATAGATTATGATTATTTGATAGTTGCTGCTGGAATTACACTTGATTATGGTGCTATAAAAGGTCTTGAAGAGATTGGTGATGCTTATAGTGTTGGTGATGCTAGTAAAATCTTAAAAGCTTTTGGAGATAGCGGTGTAACTTCTGTTTATAATATTGATAGTTCTGCTCATATGTGGGAACAAACAAAGAAATTTATAGAAAGAGCAAAAAAAGAGAAAGTAAATGCCGTTTTTACAGCTCCTAATACAGCAGTAAAATGTGGTGGGGCTCCAAAAAAAGTTATGTACCTAGTAAATTCTAGGCTAAATGAGGCTAAAGCAAGAGCAAATGCAACTTTAACATATTACGATGATGGTGGAAAACTATTTAGTGTAAAAGAGTATGCTGATGCTATTGAAAAACAATTTATCAAAAGAGATATGAAGTGGAATTTTAATCATAATCTAATAGGTGTTGATATTGCAAATAAAATTGCAACATTTGATAAACACTGGGAAGAAAAAGGTGATTATGATGAGGATTTAAAAGAACACGAAATAATAAAAAAACATCAAAATGTTGAAGTTCCTTTTGATTTTTTACATGTAACTCCACCTCAAAAAGCACCAGATGAGATTGGAAAATCGCCTATTGGTTCAGCAAAAGGTTGGATTCCTGTAAATAAAGAGAGTTTACAACATGTTAAATATAAAAATATCTTTGCAATAGGTGATATTGCTGCAGTTCCAATGGGAAAAACAGGTGGAACAGTAAGAAAACAATATAAAGTGCTAGTTGATAATTTAATAGCTGTTATGGAAGGAAAAGAACCAACTGAAAAATTTGCAGGTTATACAGTTTGTCCACTAATAACAGATATTGGAGAAGTTATGCTAGCTGAATTTGATTGGTCCGGAAAACCAACTCCATCTTTTCCACTAGACCCAACACAAGAGAGATGGATTTGGTGGTTAATGAAAGTTTATTTACTTAAACCAATGACTATGTATGGAATGTTAAGCGGTAAAGCATAAGAGATGAAAAAGGAGATAAAAATCTTTATATTTATACTTGTTATCTTAACAATTACTATACACTATAAGGAGTTTTTATCTAATCCAATTTTGCATATAAGCTCTCTAAATAACTCTGGAGCTTACGGTTTTGGAGCTTTGCATCCAATTATTTTTAGTGCAATTATTTATATTATAATTGGAATTTTTAGACTAATATTTAAAATTTTTAAAAGGAAATAAGATGAAAAAAATTGTATCAAGTTTGGTAGTAGCATCATTATTAGGATTCAGTGTAAATGTATTTGCAGAAGTAACTCCTAGTCTAAAAGAGCCAACTCCTATAGTAATGGAATTAATAAAAAAACATAAATTAGAACAAGTTGATTTTAACTATGTAAAAAAACATATAGGAAATGGAAGTAGAGGAATGGTTGAAGCTATTTTAATCGATGCTAGACCTGAATTAAAATATCAAAAAGGCACAATTCCATCAAGTATTAATATTCCTGATACAAATTTTGAAGAATTTTATTCTAAATATGATTTCTTAGCAAAAGATAAAAATAAAGAACTTATAGTATATTGTGGTGGATTTGGTTGTGAAAAAAGTCCAATAGTTGCAGACCTTTTAAAACAAAAAGGACACAAAAATGTTAAAGTATATAGTGCAGGAGAGCCTGAATGGGCAACAAAATCTTATCTTGAAGTTGGAACTATTGTAATAAAATCTAATCTTGAAAATAATAGTGCTTTACTTGTGGATGCAAGACCAAATGCAAAATTTATGCAAGAGACAATTTTAGGAAGTATTAGCATTCCAGACACTGAATTTGACAAATATGCAGGAAGATTTCCTATAAATAAAGATGAAAAAATAGTTACATTTTGTGCTGGATTTGATTGTGAAAAATCGAATATAGTTGCTGAAAAGCTATATGAATTAGGTTATAAAAATGTTTCAGTTTATGCTGGTGGATTACCTGAATGGAAAAAAGCAGGACTTCCAACAACAGCAGGAGCTAAAAAAACTGAAGATAAACCAAAAGATAAAAAACCTGAATTTAGCAAAAATGGAACTAAATTAGGAAGCGATGAAGGTACTGTTGATGGTGAGTGGTTAAAAGCACTAATTGTTGAAAATAAAGTTCCACAAAATATCCAAATAGTAAATGTTTTAAATGCTAAAGAGTTTGAAAAAGGGCATATAAAAGGTAGTATAAATATTGAAGCTGAAAAGCTAAGTTCAAAAGAACTTTTAGAAAAGCTACCAAAAGATAAAACTATAATTTTTCATTGTGCAGCTGGTTCAAGATCACTTGAAGCATGGACAAAACTTAAAAAAGATAAAGCAGATATTAGTGAAATTTTTTACTTTGATGCGAATATAAATTGTCAAGGAGATGATTGTAAGATAAATGTAAATGAGCCTTTAGAATAAGGCTTATTTCTTTTAAAAGCATAAAAAAAGGGAAGGTTATAAAACCTTCCCTTTTTTATTTTGTTTTTGCAAATTTATTATTTAAGTGCTGCTTTAGCAGATGCTACTAAAGATGCAAATGCAGCAGAATCATTCATTGCCATATCAGCTAAGATTTTTCTATCAAGTTCAATACCTGATAATCTTAAACCATTAATGAATCTTGAGTAGTTAATATCATTTAATCTACAAGCTGCATTGATTCTTATAATCCATAGTTTTCTAATATCTCTTTTTTTCTGTCTTCTATCTCTAAATGCATATACAAGACTTCTTTCTAATTGTTCTTTTGCTTTTCTGAAGTGTTTTCTTCTAGCACCAAAAAAACCTCTAGCTAGTTTTAATACTTTTTTGTGTCTTCTTCTTCTTACAACACCAGTTTTTACTCTTGGCATATTTTTCCTTTCTTTACCGTTATTTTTTAATAAGGTGTCGGATTAACCGAACTTATCCACTTAAAATGGAGGGACAAAATTACTAAATTTTAGTAATTACGCTAAACATAAAGTCGAAAGAATTCCAGAAACATTTGTACTATGTACAGTTTGTGGTCCTCTTAGGTTTCTTTTTCTTTTTTGAGTTTTTTTAGTTAAAATGTGGCTTCTAAAAGCAGAACCTCTTTTGATAGTTCCATTTTTCTTTACTTTAAATCTTTTAACAGCACCTTTAACGCTTTTCATTTTTGGCATAAAGAAATCCTTTCATATAAATTTGCATTTTCATAGTGAAAAAGTTTTGGATTATACTTAAAAAATTATTAATAAAAGTTTAAATGTAGTTCAAAAGAGAAAAATCTCTTTTGAATTTTGAGTAGATTAGTCTTTTTTTGGAGTTACTAGAAGATTTACATATCTTCCTTCAAGTTTTGGTTCTTTGTCCATAATAGCAATATTTTCTATCATTTTCCATACTCTGTTTAAAACTTCTATACCAGCTTCAGGATTAGACATCTCTCTTCCTTTTAGAAAAACTCTAAACTTCACATGGTTACCTTCTTCTAAGAATTCAACAGCATGTTTTACTTTATAGTTTACATCATTTTCAGCAATTTTTACAGAAAGTTTAATCTCTTTTATAACAATCACTTTTTGATTTTTTTTAGCCTCTTTTTTCTTTTTCTCTTGCTGATATTTGAACTTACTATAATCCATAATTTTCGCAACAGGTGGATTTGCATCAGGTGCAATTAATACAAGGTCAAGTCCAGCTTCATCAGCAAGTGCTTGTGCTTGAGAAGTTGAAATAATTCCATAATTTTCTCCAGCATCACTAGTACATCTTAACTCTTTTGCTGTTATATCCTCATTCATTATCACATCTGATTTTTTATTATCTCTACTCAAATTTTACTTCCTTCTAATATATTTTTTAAATTCGCAATAAACTCATCTTTGCTTAAATTTGATTGCTCTCTTTTTCTTCTATCTCTTAAAGCAATAGTTTTATTTGCTACTTCTTCATCACCAAGAACAACTATCATTGGAACTCTTTGTTTTTCAGCCATTCTAATTCTTTTATTTAGACTCTCATTCATACTATATATCTCAGAGTCAATATTATTTTCAAGTAGCTCTTTTTGTAACTCTTTTGCATAAGCTATATGGCTATCTGCTATGGGAACAAAAATAACTTGTGTTGGAGCAATAGCAAATGGAAACTCTCCAGCACAGTGTTCTGTTAAAATTCCAATAAATCTCTCAAAAGAACCTAAAATTGCTCTATGAATCATAACAGGTTGCTCTTTTTCACCTTTGTCATTTATAAACTCAACATTAAATCTTGAAGGTAAATTCATATCAACTTGAACTGTTCCACATTGCCATTTTCTTCCAATAGCATCAAGAATTTTTATATCAATTTTTGGTCCATAGAAAGCTCCACCACCTTCATCTATTCCATATTGAATATTTTTCTCATCAAGAGCATCCATAATACCTTTTGTTGATTTCTCCCAAAATGCATCATCTCCAATAGCTTTTTCTGGTTTTGTAGAAACTTCTATTTCGTACTTAAAATCAAATATTTTAAGAAGGCTATCAACGAACTCTAAAACTTCAAAAATAACCTCTTTAATTTGATTTTGAGTACAGAAAATATGAGAATCATCTTGAGTAAACTCTCTTACTCTAAATAATCCATGCATTGCTCCACTCATTTCGTGTCTATGAACAACTCCATATTCAAAAAGTTTTTTTGGTAGTTCTTTATATGAAACTAAAGAGTTTTTAAAGATTTGAATATGACCAACACAGTTCATAGGTTTGATTCCATACTCTTGTTCATCAATAGTTGTAAAATACATATTCTCTTTGTAGTTTGCATAGTGTCCTGAAATTTTCCACATTTCTGCTTTTAAAATCTCAGGACCACGAACTGGCTCATAACCTCTAACTCTATGTGCTTTATATAAAAGATGTTCTAGTTTACTTCTTAGTCTTGCTCCATTTGGAAGCCAAAGAGGAAGCCCTGCTCCTACATCGTCATTGAAAGTAAATAGCTCTAGCTCAGTACCTAGCTTTCTATGATCTCGTTTTTTAGCTTCTTCAAGCATAGTAACATAATCATTTAAAGCTTTTTTATCAAAAAATGAGATTCCATAAATTCTTGTAATCATCTCATTTTTTTCATCCCCACCCAAATATGCTCCAGCAACTCGTGTAAGTTTAAAACTTCTTATCATTCGTGTATTTGGTAAGTGAGGACCTCGACATAAGTCTTTAAAATCGCCTTGTTTATAGACAGTGATTATTTCATCTTTAATATTTTTTAAAACAGCTTGTTTTAACTCATCATTTTTAAACTCTTCATAAAACTCATCTCTAGTAGTTTCATGTCTAGTAATAGCTAGTTTTCTATCAGCTAGTTCTTTCATTTTCTTTTCAATTGTTGTTAAATCATCTTCACTGATTTTACTATCTACTTTGAAATCGTAATAAAAACCTTCATTTACAACTGGACCAACAAAGAATTTTGCTTCAGGGTATAGTTCTTTTATAGCTTGAGCCATAAGGTGAGCTGTTGAGTGTCTTAAGATTTCTAAAGATTCTTTCGAATCGTCGGCTTTAATTGTATCTCCACTTATATTTAAAGCCTCTGCAGTTTGAAGGTCATAGATTTGACCATCTTTTAGTACTCCAATAGGTTCCAATAATTTCCTTTTTTGTAAAAATTTCGTATAATTGCCTTTATTCTACCTCAATAAAACTTAAAAATAATAAAAATATTATCAAATTTAATAAAATTTAGTTACAATTTGACATGGTTATAAATATTTCAAAAATAAAAACAGAAGCCTTATTATTGTTCTGCAGAGATTTAATTAATTCTTATAAAGATAATAACGATATAAGTAATTATGGTTTAGATAAAGAGATAATGTTAGAATTTAATAATATCTCTTTAGATATATTATCAAATATTGATAATATTACTTTTTCTCAAGATTATTATATAAAAAACCGTAAAAATTTTAGAATAAGAGCTGTTCTTAATTGTTATGATTTTATAAATAAAGAGTTATCAAAAAATCTTAAAGAAAATGAAGAGTTCAATCCTTCAATGCTCTATTTCTCTTTACTTAATCTTTGGTTTAAAGAGCTAGAAAAAGAGAGTAAATCAAAAGAGTTTATCTATTTCTTATTGTATCCATATTCTACAGTTTATGATAAGTTATTAGTTGGTATAAAAAATGTTAATTACAAAGCAATGAATATAAAAATGATTGAGTTGGCTGAAAAAGTTATTTATAAATACGAAAAAATAGTTTTATAAAAGATGAGTTTACTCATCTTTTATTTTTTAACAAGAAGGAACATTTCCTGAATCACTTGCAAATTCAATAGAAAAATCCATAATATGCTCAATATGAGTATCTTTTAACTCTCCAGCTTGAACTTTTGGGCAAATTTTCATAATTTCAGCTTCACCTTTTCCATCTGCTTTAATTTGTTTCCACTCAGCTTGAGTATGTTTTAATGCAAATTTACCACCATCCATACCACATGGGTCTTTTAACATTTTAATAAAAAGTTTTTGACCTTTTGTAACATCTGCCATTAAAGATGTTGATGCAAGACCTAAAGCTAAAGTTGAAGCTGCCAATATTTTAAGTAGTTTCATAAAATTCTCCTGTAAATTAATTTAGGTATAATTATATCTTCAAGATATAAAAATCTTCTGAATAATTATAAAATAAAGTGAATAGATTGTGAAATATTTTTTATTAAAAACCATATGTAAATATCTAAATGAAAATGCCCAAAATATCAAGTTTATAAGACGAATAGATAATAATATAATTATAATTGAATTTAATAATAAGAATATTATATATTTTGATTTAAGTAAATCAAATGCAAAAATATATAAAACAAAAGAACAAATCAGTTCAAAAAAAGAGTTTAATGCTCCATTTGATGTGGTTTTACAAAAGAAATTTACAAATTCAAAAATTGAAAATATTGAACTATATAACGATGATAAAATTTTAAATATAAAGGTAAATTCTAGTTCTTCATACAAAAAAGAGGTTTCAATATTGCAGCTTGAGTTTACAGGAAAGCACACAAACATCATAATTTTAGATGAAAATAGAGTAATTTTAGAAGCCTTAAGACATATTGATGAATTTTCATCTTTTAGAGTTGTAAAAGTTGGATTAAAACTAGATGAAATTCCAAAAAAAGAGTTTATACCAAAAGAGCAAAAAATAGATGATATTGAAAAGTATTTATACAAAGTTTATGAAAATATAGAAATAGAAAGCTTAGAACTTATAAAAAAACAGAAAACTTCAACAGTTGAAGCAAATATTAAAAAGTTAGAAAATATCCTAACAGCTTTACCAAAACAAGAAGAGTTAGAAAATGAATCAATAAGCACTTACAATAAAGCAAATCTTATCTTATCAAATCTACACAATATTAAGCCATATCAAAAAACTTTAGAGCTAATTGACTTTAATAACAAAACAATAAAAATAGATTTGGAAAATATGCAAAACCCAAAAATCTTTACAAATGAGCTTTTCAAAAAAGCAAAAAGATTAAAGCAAAAATCATTAAATATTGGGCTTGAAGAGAGCAATTTAAAAGAAAAAGTTGAGTATTTAAAAAGATTAAAAACAAATCTTTTAAATGCTAACTCTATAGATGAGTGTGAATTTTTATTTCCAAAAAAAGAGAAAAATCAAACTAAAACAAAAAAGGAGAAAAATTACGAAAGCTTCTTTTTTGAAGGTTATAAAATAATGCTAGGAAGCAATGAAAGAGAAAATATCTACTTACTTGAAAACTCAAAAGCTAGTGATTTTTGGTTTCATCTAAAAGATAGACCTTCTTGTCATGTGATTGTTCAAAATAGTAAAAAAGAGTTACCGCAAAATATTATAGAGAAAGCTGCAAAACTTTGTGTTGAGTTTAGCACAGAAGGAAATGGAGTGTTTGAAGTTGATTTTACTCAAAGAAGAAATGTAAAAATACAATATGGTGCAAATGTACTTTATAACCCATATAGTACAATTAGAGTTATGATATAAAATATAGGAGAAAATTATAATAAATGTTAAAAATATTATTAACAAATGATGACGGATATGATGCAATTGGGCTTCAAGCATTAATTAAGGCTTTAAAACCATATGCAAAAATTATGGTAGTTGCTCCCGCAAAAAATAAATCAGCTTGTGGGCATTCACTAACTTTAGATAAACCATTAAGGCTTATTGGAGTCGATGATGATTGTTATAAGATAGACGATGCAACTCCTAGTGATTGTATATATTTATCTTTAGGTCATCTATTTAAAAATGGATATAGACCAGATCTTGTAATTAGTGGTATAAATATTGGTGCAAATATGGGAGAAGATATTACTTATAGTGGAACAGCAAGTGCAGCTATGGAAGCTGTTTTGCATGGAATTCCAGCTATTGCAATATCTCAAGTATGTAAAGATATGTGCCGTGACATTTCGTTGTCTTGGGATTTTGAATTAGCTATAAAAACAGTTATTGACCTAATAAATAAAATAAAAATGGGCAGTTTTCCATTAGATGAAAGAAAGTTTTTAAATGTTAATATACCACCTATTAAAATAAAAGAGTGCAAAGGAATAAAAATCACTAAAGCAGGTTTTAGGGAGTATGGAAATGATGCTTCAAGGCATACAAATCCAAGAGGAGAAGAGTATTATTGGATTGGACTTCATCCTCTTAGCTGGAAACCTAGTTTTGATAACTCATGTGATTTTGAAGCAGTAAAAAATGGCTTTGTATCTATAAGTCCTATCATGCTTGATATGACTTCTCACAAAGATATAAAAAACTTAGAAAAATGGATAAATATATAAAAGGAAATATCGTGAATTTTGAGAATTCAATAAAAAAACATATAGTAAAACTTGTAGGAGTTTTAAAAAGTGAAGATGAACTTCAAGAAGTTTTAAAAAGAAAATTCACAAAAAGAGAGTATAAAACTTTTGTGGCATTTGAAGAAAAAAAAAGTATAGATGAAATAAAAGCTCTTCTAAAAGAAGATGATGAAAAAGAGATAGAAAAACTTTATCAAACTGCTATTAAAAAATTAAATCAAGAAATTTTTAAAAGAGAGTTAATAGATATAAATTAAGTTTATTTGCTTATATGTAAAAAGCAAGATTACTCTTGCTTTTTATTATAGTTTTGGAATTCTGATTTTTTGACCAGGGTATATTAAATTCATATCTTTGATAACTTCTTTGTTCGCTTCAAAGATTTTTGTATAGTGGTTCGGATTTCCATAAAATTGTTTTGAAATTTTAGATAGATTATCTCCAGCTTTAATCTCATAATATTGGTCATCTTCTTGTGTTCCTTCAAAAACAACCTCTTTAACACCTTTTATATTTCCAGCGATTAAAGCAGCTTTTGCTTTATCTTCAGGACTTGCATCACCGCTTAAAATGATTTTGTCACCTTCAACTTTTACCTCAAGATTTTCAATTGGCATAGTTGAACTACTCTCTAAAATCTCATTTTTTACATTTTGCTCATCATTTCCTAAACCTAAAAGTTTTTTTCCTGCATCAATTGCAAATGATAGTAAACCCATATTTTCTCCTTAAAATAATTTAGTAAATTATAGCCAAACGAAAATAAAAAAACTACTTTTGAATTATATATCTAATAGTTGGTCCATCACTATCTACTAAAAGTAGTTTATATCCGTGATTTTTTGCATCTATTGGAATATTATTTATACTTTGTGGACAATCGCTAATAACTTCAAGTATCTCACCATCTTTTAGCTCTTTCATTGCTTCAAGAGTGTTTATTGCAGGATATGGACAAGGTTCACCTTGCATATCTATTCTATAATCTGGAATTATATTTTCTTTGTTTTCCATCATTTTTCCTATCTATTTTTTGATTTTCTTAAATATTTTTTCTCTAAAACTAAAATTAGTATAAAAAATGCTAGTAATAGCCCATAATTTACAACTAATCCACCATAATTTCCAAAGCTCTCAAGCAAATTTATCTTTGGCCAAGATGTTGCAAGAGGTTCAGCCACATCATCCCAAACAACAGCTAAAAGTGTAGCTCCAATAATATTTCCAACTCCAACTATCCAAAAATGAACCTGTCCTTCAACAGCTCTATACATCCAACCACACTCACAACCACCAGCAAGAACTATTCCAAAACCAAATAAAATTCCACCAATAACAACATTTGGTCCAGTCCAAAATATTTTAGGAGTTGCTCCCATATTTAAATATGTAAATACACCTAAAGTTGCAACAGCCATACCAATGATAATTGCAATAGCTAACTCACTTCTTCCTGTTGTAAAAATATCTCTAAATGCAGATGTAAAACAGACCTGTGCTTTTGCAATAATTAGTCCAAAAGCAGCTCCAAAAAACACAGCCATTCCTAGTTTTGGGCTATTTGCAACAAAGATTAAATATAGTGCATAAACGATAATTAAAAGTGCAATTACTGTTCCAAATGTGAAAAAGTTTTTAACTTTTGTAGGGCTTTGTTCAAGTGGTTTAGCACAAGATACTTTTTGCATTTTTATTTTTGACTGGAAATATGGACTCATAGCAACTTTTACT
This sequence comes from Aliarcobacter sp., assembly GCA_039810345.1. Classification (GTDB taxonomy): domain Bacteria; phylum Campylobacterota; class Campylobacteria; order Campylobacterales; family Arcobacteraceae; genus Aliarcobacter. Next base: position 92,523 of record JBDHWU010000001.1, read on the forward strand.
CCAAAATATACTCCAACCATCATAAATGCTGTAAATACCCAAGCATGAAAAGAAAATTGTGGAATACCTGTAAAAAAACTTGCTAGATTACAACCCATTCCAAGTCTTGCTCCAAACCCTGCAATAATTCCCCCAATAAGTGCTTGATAAAATCTAGTTTTGTTTACAGGCATTCTAAACTTTACATTATTTCCCCAAAAAGCAGCTGCAATTGCCCCTGCAAACATACCAATAATCATAACACCATCAACTCTAGTAAAGATATTTCCATCTATCTTCATAAGTTTGTAGTATCCCCACGATGATACATCAACTCCAAAAAGTTGTAAAAAATGTCCACCCCATCTTGTAAACTCACCAGTAACTGCCCAGTAAGTTCCCGTGATTCCAAAATAATAGGCACTTAAAATTCCTAAAGCTATAACAGCTGGAATTGGTGACCAAAATCTTGAAAGAGTTTTTTTAAAGTTTGCTAAAAACTCCATAAATAACCTTTGACAATAAAAAATAGTTGATTTGACTTTTGAATAGTAATTGTAGTTCAATTGTCTGTTTACACCGTAAACCTAAAAGATGGGTATAATAACAAGAAAAACATAAAGAGTATATAAAATAGTAAAATATTTTTTACTATTTTATATTTTGCTAGTTTGGTTTGAGATATTAAAATCTATCTCTTAAATCTATAAATTTTTCAACTTGTTCTTGTAGTAAAACTCTATTTTCATCTCTTGTTACAAAAACTTTAAAAATATGTTCACCTTTTTCATCATTGAAAACTACACTATGAGATAACATTCCTCTGTGAACTTTTGAAGAAAAAACTATCTCTTTTATATCATCAACTTTTAAGTGCCCAGAAATTGAACTCTCTTTTGAATCAAAATTATAGTAACCATAACCATAAGTTCCTAGTGGCATATAATCTTTTATCTCAATTACAAATGATGGTGTGATTTTTATCATTAAAATCTTTCCCCATTTGCTAATATCCTCTAAAACCTCATCAAAGTGTGAAGAGCTAATAGCCTTTTCAAACTCTTGAGCCTCTAAATTTTCTTTGTTTTCCATAAAATACTCCTTTTTTTAAATTAATTTTTTTATCGTTAAATCATTTGATTTTTTAGAAAATCCAAATAATGTCCATCTTCTTTTTCAAGTTCAATATGGTTACCACTTTGAACAATCTCTCCATCATTTAAAACATAAATCATACTTGCATTTTTTACTGTACTTAATCTATGGGCAATTGTAATAACAGTTTTCTCTTTTAAGAACTCATCTAAAGCAGTAAATAGTTTTGCTTCTGTGTGAACATCAAGTGCTGAAGTTGATTCATCAAAAATTACCACACTTGCATTTGATAAAACCATTCTTGCTATTGAGATTCTTTGTCGCTGCCCACCACTTAGCCTTACTCCATTTTTTCCAACAATTGTATCAAGCCCATTTTCCAAACCATAAACTACATCTAAAAGTTGAGCTATTTCTAAAGCTTTATAAATCTCGTCATCTTTTATATTTTCATTTCCCATAGTAAGATTAAATCTTAAAGTGTTGTTAAAAAGCATTGGCATTTGTAAAACTAAAAAAATATTTTCTCTTAAAACTCTTTTATCAAGTTCCTTAATATCTATATTGTTGTATTTTAACTCTCCACTACTTTTTGAATAAAAACCAGCAATTATTTGAGCCAAAGTTGTTTTTCCGCTTCCACTTGCACCAATAAGTGCTATTTTTTCACCATATTTTATATCAAAGCTTATATCTTTTAGAATCTGTTTATTTTCATTATAAGAAAAATATAGATTTTTTAGACTAATATCAATGCCATTTTTATTTTTATCAAAAACTTTTTCTCCATTTGATTCAGTTTTTAAAGCTAAGATTTTATTTATTCTTCCTAGTGCTGCTTTTACAGTCATATATGAATATTGCATAGATAAAATCTCTTGAACAGGAGTCATAATAAACCAAATATAGGCAAACATTGCAAGCATCATTCCAATAGATAAATCACTGTAAGCCACCATAACAAGCCCAGCTGCTCTTAAAACTTCAAAAGAGATTAGAAAAAGTGTAAAAGAAAATCTCTCATAGGCTACACTTTTATAGTTGAAATTATTTGAAGTTGTTTGAATATTTTTTGCTTTTTCTATTGCTAATTTTGAAAAATATTTCTCTTTATTACTAGCTTTTATTTGTGAAAAAAGGTCTAAATTTTCTCCAATGCTATCTTGAAACTCTGCTATTGCTTGATTCTCTTCTTTTTTCAAAACTCCTGTTTGTTGAGCTATTTTTCTTGAAAAAAACATAATAATAGGTTGTGAAAAAATTATAATAATCCCTAAAAGTGGATGAATAGCAATAACCACAACTGAAACCGCAACTAATGATAAAATTGCAGTTACAAATTTACTAGCACCTGTTATTATAAAACTATCCAAAGTGTTTACATCTGTTACTAAATTTGCACTAACTCCTCCACTTCCAAGAGTTTCAAACTCATTTATAGAAGTTTTTTCCAAATGTAAAATTAATTTTTCTCTTATTTTAAAAGTTACATATTTTGAAATAGCTGTAAAGATTTTTGTAACTACAATAGAAACTATAAAATGAACTAATCTTAAAGCAACAACAACAAGTGTAACTAAGAAAATATAGTAAAAAGCACTTCCGCTTCCAAAAAACTTATCTATATAAAATACAAAAAAATCAGGTTTATTTAAAAGCACTTCATCTACAAGAGCAGGAAGCATTAAAGGAATTGGTACACTTAAAATTACTGCAAATATTGTGATAAATTGCCCAATAATTAATATTTTTTTCTTCTCTAAAAGAGTTTTCCATATATATTTAAAATCTATTTTTGTCATTTTTTTGATGTTTCTTTCTATTATTTATAAAATTTTTTTAAAATTCTAGTAAAACTTTTATAATTTAAAAAATCAAAAAGCACAAAATAGTTTGAATAAAACAAATTTTAAGCTATTTTTTAGTTGAAAAATCAAAATAAATACTTTAAACAAATCATTAAAAGATAAAATCAAGGAAAAATAAAATACAATCCATTTTGATAATCATTATTACTATAAGGGATAATATGACAAATTTGGCTAAATCAAGACTATATAAAATAGGAAAAGTTTTAGTAAATGAAGACAAAAGTAAAGATTTTATAAAACAAGTTGCAACTATAAGCAATCAGTACCTAAATCTAAAGGTTGTAAATGCGATGATTGAAAATAATATTTACTTAAATATTGTTGATAACGAAGTAAAACAATCTTATATAAAAAAGTTAAAAAATAAAAAAGATCAATTCCAAATAAGGTTTATTATTCAAGGTAAACTAGAAAAACTTGATCAAAAAACAAGTGAAAAAATAATTTACAATGAAAATGAATTAAGTATAGAGTATAAGAAAAATACAGATGAATCACTTTTGCATAAACAAGGTGAACATGTAAAATATATTTGTGTCACTTTAAATGAACACTATTTGAAAGAAAATGGCTATTTATTGGATATTCTTAAGACAAATTTTTCCAAAAAACTATATGAACCTGATTTAAAAGATAAGCTTTTTGAACTTTTTAATAGAGAATATACAAGTGGTTTAGATAAAATTTATCTTAAAAATAAAACAATGGAACTAATACTTTTTGCACTTAATAGAGTTCAAGTTAATCAATCATCTGTGTTTGAAGATTTGGATAATGAAGACATAAAAAGAGTGAAAAAAGCAAAAGATTATATAGATGAAAACTTACATGAAAATATAACAATAGCACTTTTATCAAAGAAAATTGCACTTAATCAAACTAAGTTAAAAAAGGGCTTCAAAGAACTCTTTTCAAAAACAGTTCATGAGTATTTAAAAGATGTAAGATTGGCTTTTGCACTACAATATTTAAAAGAAAATAGATATTCAGTAAAAGAAGTTGCACTAAAATGTGGCTACACAAATCAAGGATCTTTTTCTTATGCTTTTTTTGGAAAATATAATACTCTTCCAAAAGATATTTTAAAAAAAACCAATTTATGAAAAATTAGTTCTGATTTATAAAAATCAATATTGATATTCATTCTTAGTTTTATTATAATTCCTCGAAATTTAATTTAAAGGATCTAAAATGGAACAAGAAGCACCAAAAGTATATAAACAAGAAAAAGTTCAAGAAAAACTGGATGTTTTTTTGGATGATATTAAAACAGTAATTTTATCAACAGTTAGTAGCGATGCAGAGCCATTTGCAAGTCATTCACCATTTGTTAAAGATGAAGAAGGAAACTTCTATGTATTTATAAGCACTTCAGTTCAACACTCACACAATATGTACAATACAGGAAAAGCACATATTTTATTTATTGAAGATGAGAGCAAAACAAAACATATTTATGCAAGAAGAAGATTATATTTCAAAGCAAAAGCTGAAAAATTTGATGAAAATGATGCTAGAACTGAAGAGATTACTCAACTATTTGAAAAAAGATTTGGAAAAGAAGCAGCACTTTTAAGAGATATGCCAGCTTCAAGACTTTACAAACTAATTCCTAGCGATGGAAATTTTGTAATTGGATTTGGAGCAGCTTATAAACTTGATGTTACAAATAAAAAAGTAAGAGAGCTAAATACTATGAATGGTGAAGCTCACGGTGGAACTCACGAATTAGGTCTAAAAAAAGATGCATAAGGTATTAAAAATATCTCTTGCATTTGCATTTTTTACAAACTTCTCTTATGCTTCTAACATATCAAAAGTTGTAAGTGTTGGTGGAAGTATAACTGAAACAGTTGTTGCTCTAGGACATGCCAATAAATTAATTGGAGTTGATTTGTCAAGTGCATATCCACAAGAAGTCACTTCAAAACTACCAAATGTTGGTTATTGGTTAGATTTACCACAAGAAGGGATTTTATCTTTAAAACCAAAAATTGTAATTACAAGTAATCAAGCAGGTTCAAAAAAACTAATAGACTCACTTCCAAATTATGGAATAAAAACTTATGTTATAGAGGATGAAGCTTCAATTGAATCTGCAAAAAATAAAATTATGCAAGTTGCAGAAGTTTTAGATGAGAGCGAAAAAGCAACAAAGATTGTAAATAGAATTGAAAAAAATGTATCAAAAATGCAAGAAGAAATAGAATTTGAACTAAAAGATAAAACAAAACCAAAAGTTCTATTTCTTTTTTCAAGAGGAAAAGGTACAACAATGGCAGCTGGAAATGCTACAAAAGCTGGGGTTATGATAGACCTTGCAGGTGGAGAAAATGTGGTTACTACAAAACAGTTTTCACAAATTTCTGCTGAAGCTATTTTAGCAGCAAATCCAGATGTAATACTTACTTCAGTTCATATAGCTGAACTAGATTTAGATAAAAATATTATAGCTTCTACAAATGCAGGTAAAAACAATAAAATTTTTGATATGGATATGATTTTAATTTCTGGTTTTACAGTGCGAACTGATACAGCACTGCAAGAACTTTCTTGTATGTTTTTTGATAATAAATTATCACATTGTAAATAAGTTTTAAAATGTTTACAAATAAAAAAACAGTTATATTTATACTTCTTATTTTAACTTTAGTTTCAGTTATTGCGAATATCACAATAGGAGCATTTAGCATATCTTTTGAAGAGATATTAAATACTATAAAAAATCCTAGCGAAAATCTTATTTTTTATCAGGTTTTATCTGAAATTAGACTTCCACGAATTTTTTTAGCTATTCTTGTTGGAATTGCTTTTGGGCTTAGTGGTGCTTTAATGCAAACTTTGTTTAAAAACCCACTTGCAGACCCATCTATCATTGGAGTTTCAGCAGGGGCTAGTGCTGGAGTTGTTTTGTTTATGCTTCTTGGAAGTTTCCTTCCTTTTGCACTAACTACTGGAATATTATCTTACTTTTCTCTTCCACTTAGTGCTTTTTTTGGTGCTGTTATTACTATTTTTCTAATCTATAGATTAGCAACAATTTACAATAAAGTAGCAGTTACAATAATGCTTCTAGCTGGAATTGCAATAAATGCAATGCTTGGAGCTTTGGTTGGGCTTTTTACTTATGTAAGCACTGAAGAGGAGTTAAAAAGCTTCACTTTTTGGACTATGGGAAGTTTGGCACACGGGGATATGAAAGTTATTTTTACTTTAATTCCTATTGTGGTACTTACTTTTATTTTTGCATATTCAAAAAGAGTTGAACTAAATTTAATGCTTTTAGGTGAAGATGAAGCAAAAAACTCAGGGGTAAATGCTGAAAGGCTAAAAAAACTTATAATTCTTTTTGTATCACTTGCTATTGGAGTTAGTGTTGCTTTTTGTGGAATTATTGGATTTATTGGGCTTGTAGTTCCTCATATAGCAAGAATGCTTGTAGGGTCAAATCATAAATACTATATTCCACTAAGTGCTATTTTAGGAGCATTTATTCTTTTATGGGCTGATACAATAGCCCGAACAATAGTTAGTCCTGCAGAGCTTCCAATTGGAATAATAACAGCTCTTTTAGGAGCCCCATTTTTCTTATATCTTTTAATAAGAAATAGACAAGCTACGATAAACTAAAGGGCTAAAAATGTATAAAATAGAAGATTTAAGTTTTGAAATACAGAAAAAAGAGATACTAAAAAGTATAAATTTAAGACTAAAACCAAATAGTTTTTTATCTATTGTTGGACCAAATGGTTGTGGAAAATCAACTTTGCTAAAAACTATAAATAGAAATATTGATATTCAAAAAGGAAAAATAAGCCTTGAAGATAAAAATATTGAAGATTTTAGCGATAAAGAACTAGCACTAAAGCGGTCAGTTTTAAATCAAGCTTTTTCATTTCCTTATAGTTTTAAAGCTATTGAGATAGTTGAAATGGGGCTTTATGCTTATAATTTAAGCATAAAAGAGAAAAATGAGCTTTTGGACTATATTGTGCAAAAACTTCATTTAGAAGATTTAAAAGATAAAAACTATTTAGTTCTTTCAGGTGGAGAGAAACAAAAAATCCAGTTTGCAAGAGTTGTTGTGCAACTATGTGCAAGTAAAGAGCAAGAGAAATACCTATTTTTAGATGAACCAACACTAAATTTAGATATTTTTTACCAGTTCAAAATCCTTGATTTGGCAAAAGAGCTTCAAAAAGATTTTAAAATAGGGATTTGTGCGATACTACACGATATAAACCAAGCTTATTTGTATTCAGATGAAGTTATTATGATGAAAAAAGGTGAGATAAAACACTTTGGGCTTACAAAAGAGGTTTTGACTTATGAAAATATTTACGATATTTTTCAAGTTGAAAGCGAATTTGTTTACTCAAAAAAACTTCAAAAAGAGATAATAATCACTACTTCTTAAATATTAAATTGGATTTTATCCAATTTAATAAAAAGCTTACATTAAAAATTCCACTTTGTGTAAAAACTGTTCCAATTTATATAAATAGATATTGATATTTATTATCATAGTTAATATAATCCCAATAAAATTTTATATAGGAAATCCTAAATGTATAAACAAAGTTTATTTGCAAGTATGTCAATTGTTATGTTGACATCTTTTTCACAAGCTAACACTGAAATAGTAAACGAAAAAGAAACAAAAAAATTAGATGAGATAGTTGTAACATCAAAATCTAAAAAATCTATTGAAGATATATCTTCAAGCGTTACAGTTATAACAGCACAAGAAATAGAAAAAATGAATGCTACAAGTATAAAAGATATTTTAAGAAAACAAGCAGGGATTGTTACAGTTGATAATGGTATGAATGGAAGACAAAATATCTCTGTACGAGGTTCAAGACCAACAGATGTACTTTTTTTAGTTGATGGACAAAGAACAAATAGAACAGATGATTATATTGAAAGAATGAGTGATTTCCAGTACTCAACGGTTCCTGTTTCTATGATAGAAAGAATTGAGATAATTAAAGGTGCAAAAAGTTCTATTTATGGTTCTGATGCTATGAGTGGTGTTATAAATATTATTACTAAAAAAGATTATAAAAAACCATTTTATGGGGAAATTGATGTTCAAGCTGGAGTTTCAAATGCAAAACATGGTGGAGATGAACAAAAGTATAGTTTAAATGTAGGCGGAAATATCTCTGATAAGCTATCAATTAATGTAAGTGCAGATAATCAAGATAGAGATGCAACAGGTGGAAAAGGCGTTAGTGCCTTTGGGATTCCTTCAAATAATGCAACATATATTGAAGGTGTTGAAAACACAAATGGAAGCATAAAACTAAGATACAATATTGATGATACTCAATATATTTCAGGAACTTACGCAAAAGGTCAAGAAAAAAGAAAAGATTATGAAAAAAGCCCATATACAGAGCATGACTTATATAAATTAGATAGGGATATATATAGTTTATCATATGAGAAAAATTTTGAAAATGTAAGTGTAAATTTTGATTATGAAGTTGCAAAAACAGATATTCATACAAATATGTGTTTGTATCCATTTGGTCCTACAACACCAGCTCAAGCATTTGAACAACAAGCACTACCTACAATATTAAATACATTTAAGCTAACAAGTCGTCCAACTGTTGGAAGACTTGCAGGTATTATAAATGCTGCTGAAGCAGGTTTTATAGCTTCAATGCCAAAAGATTGTGGAAATTATGTTAGTACACTGGCAGATTATAAGCAAAAACTTAAAAATGAGTTAGCAAAAATAGAGATAAAAACAGATATTTTAAAACACAACTATATAGTTTTAGGTGCAACAACAAATAAGGAGTCTTTTGAAAAATATGATTATAAAACATCGAAAACAACAGATGATTATGATAGAAGAGCAAACTCATATTATATTCAAGATGAAATTGAGTTAAAAGATTTTATCTTTACTTTTGGTGGAGTTCTTGATGACAATGAAAAATATGGTACAAAGTGGTCATCAAATACAGGAGTTGTATATAAAATAGATGATAAACAAAGACTGAAATTAAGCTATGGAGAAGGGTTTAAAGCACCAGATGTTAGAAAAAGTTCAGCTGGATACTATTCATCAGCTACTTCAACTTATGGAAATGATAATTTACAACCAGAAACTTCAAAAACTTATGAATTAGCTTATGAGTTTTATGGAGATAATGCTATATTTAAAACAGCAATCTTTAAAAATGATATAGATAATATGATTGCAAATGCTGAACATCCAACAATTGCATCACCACAAAGAGGAAAAGTTTATCAATATCAAAATATAGCAGAAGCAATAATAAAAGGATTTGAGATAGAAGGAAGCTATGATTTAACTGAAGACCACTCTTTAAATGCAAACTATACATATTTAAAAACAGAAGATAAATCTACAAATAAAGAGATAATGTTTAGACCAAAAAATACATTTAATGCAGGGTTAAGCTCAAGATTCTCTTATGATATATCTTCATATTTAAGTGCTAGTTATATTGGAAAACAATATACAGATGAAGCAAATACAGAACAAGTAAAGGGATATACACTTATAAATGCTCAAATCTCTAAAAAACTTACAAAAGATTTAACAGCTAGAGTTGGAGTTGATAATATCTTTGATAAAAAACTTGATGATACAGATGATATTTATCATTTAAAAAGAAGATTTGTTTATGCTGGTCTAAACTACAAATTTTAATAATAACAGGGGAATCCTCCCCTTATTATTATCAAAGCAAATTGTAGTTTTATAAAGCTGCCGTTAAAACCATAGTTTGTCTATTTTCTTCATTTTTTCCAAAATATCTATTGTCAAACTTTTCAAGATTATTAGCCATAATCACACTCTTTAGTATGTCAAGATATTTATGTGCAATTCCAGAATAATTTATCATAGTTTTAGAAAGTGCTAAGCCTGAAATCTCTTTATTCTGCTCTTTTTGTATATATCTTTCATCTTGAAATGACTTATATGCTATATTTCTATTTAAATTTAGCATATATGCTTTTATAGATGACTCAAGTGAATCAAACACTCGTATAAAATGTGAAGCTCCATAAGCTCTTTTTTTAGGGACTATTCCTATCTCTTTTTCATAAGTCCAATGCCCAAAAATATTATTTGCTTCTTTTATAAATCTACTCTTACCCCAAGCACTTTCAACCGCTGCTTGAGCTAATGCTAGTGAAGGTGGAATAACATCTATTTTTTTTAAATACTCCTCTATTGAGTATAAATTTTTGATTTGGTATTTTTGTTTAATTTCTACTAATTTTGTCAAAAGCTCTCCATCTTTTTGAAGCTCTAAAAATCTATTATTTAAAGCATCAATTACAAACTCTCGCTCTTTTAATATCTCAATATTTTCTTGTTCTATAAGTTCATATAGATGTTCTAAAAAATATTTTTTTGCTGAATCGCTATCTTTGATTGAATAAAATTCTACTGGTAAGCCTTTTGCATAAGCAAGATGCATACCACCTGATATAAATAGACTAAGAAGAAGTTTTTTTGAATTTTTTAATAAAATTGATAAAAACTGCATATTAATCTTTTTTGGTCTCTTTTAGTGATTTCATAATATTCCTTTAATTAGTTTTTCAACCTCAACTTCGAGGTGTTTTAAATCTTTCGAGTTATCTATTATAATTGTTGCTAACTCTTTTTTCTTCTCAATGTCCATTTGATTACTTATTTTTAAAAGTGCTTCTTCTTTACTTATATCATCTCTTTTTTGTAATCTTTGAATTTGTAAATCTTTTGGTGCATATACAACAACTGACTTAGAAATTGGATAGTGCATTTTTTCAAAAAATAGTGGAATATCTATGAAATAAGGTTTATTTTGCTCTTCACAATTTTTAGCCTCATTTATAATTTCCTCTTTGATAAGTGGATGAAGAAGTGCTTCTAACTTAAGCTTATTATCTTCGTTGGAAAAAATTATTTTTCCCAACTCTTTTCTTAAAACCTTGCCATTTTCTACATACTTATCTCCAAACAACCGCTTTATTTCTAAAGCATTGTCATCTAGCAATTTATGTGCGATTTTATCGGCATCAATTATAAGAAAACCATGTAATTTTAGTAGATTGCAAACTGTACTTTTACCAGTAGATATTCCACCTGTTAGTGCAATTGCATTTTTAAATAAAATGTTATTCATCCAAAAAGTATAGCAAAAAAATAGCAAAAAATCAAAAATAAGATAAAACTTGTCCTAAATCTTTCGAGTTTATGGTGGGTTGTTTGCTTATTAAAATTTTTATAAATGATTTGATATAATGTAAAAAATTTATTAATACAAATATTTAAAGGTAAAAAATGGCAACAGTTAGTTATAAAGATGCTGGAGTTGATATTGATGCAGGAAATGCATTTGTTGAAAATATAAAACCATATGTAAAATCTACAGTAATTCCTGGAGTTTTAGGTGGAATTGGCTCTTTTGCAGGTGCTTTTGAACTTCCAGCTGGATATAAAAAACCAGTTATTTTAGCAGGAACAGATGGTGTTGGAACAAAATTAAAACTAGCAATTGATGCAAAAAAATTTGATACAGTTGGAATTGACTTAGTTGCTATGTGTACAAATGATTTACTTTGTAACTTTGGAGAGCCACTATTTTTCCTAGATTATTATGCAACAGCAAAACTAGAAGTTGATGAAGCTACACAAGTAGTTAAAGGAATAGCTGAGGGTTGTATTAGAAGCGAATGTGCATTAATTGGTGGAGAAACAGCAGAGATGCCAGGAATGTATAAAGAGGGTGATTTTGATTTAGCTGGTTTTTGTGTTGGAATTGCTGAAAAAGATGAACTTGATCGTGTTTCAAAAGTAAGTTCTGGAGATGTTTTAATAGCACTTCCTAGCTCTGGAGTTCACTCAAATGGATTTTCACTAGTTAGAAAACTACTTTTAGAAAAATTAGCTATGAGCTTAGAAGATGATTTTTTTGGAAAAAAATTAAAAGATGTACTTCTTGAACCAACTAGAATTTATGTAAAAGAGTTCAAAGCAAATAAATCTAAAATAAACGCTCTAGCACATATTACTGGTGGTGGAATTACTGAAAATCTTCCAAGAGTGTTGCCTGAAAATTTAACAGCAGTTGTAGATAGAAGCAAAATAAAAGTTCTTCCAATATTTGAGTTTATGAGTAAACATGTTGAACTTGAAGAGATGTATAGAACATTTAATATGGGTGTTGGAATGATACTTGTAGTAAATCCTGCAAATGTAGATGATGTTTTAGCAAATACTGATGGATATGTAATTGGTAAGTTAAAAGATGGTAAAAAAGAGGTAGAGTTTATATAAACTCTACTCATATACAAATAAAATTTCTCAAAAAAATAGAATTTCTACACTACTTTTATTTTCCTTTGATATAATTATTTAAATTTCAATACAAATAAGAAAGGGAAATGAAAAAATTATTATTAATATTATTTTTTATATCTTCATTATTTTCTAAAGAGCTTCAAAAAACTTCTGTGCAACTTATGTGGTATGACCAATTTCAATTTGCTGGTTTTTATATAGCAAAAGAAAAAGGTTTCTACAAAGAAGCAGGACTAGATGTTGAATTAAAAAGATTTACAAATAGCACAAATGTACTCCAACAAGTATTAAATGACAAAGCTGATTTTGGAGTTAGTTCAAGTTCTTTAATAATAGATAAATCAAATGGAAAAAATATAAATATCTTAGGTGCAATTTTTCAAACATCTCCTTTAACACTTATTGCATTAAAAAATTCTTCTATTGAAAAAATATCTGATTTTAAAAATAAAAGATTAATGATTACAAATGAACAGTTGGATTTTGCAACTTTTAAAGCTATGTTAATAAGTAATAAAATAGATATTAACTCTATGAAAATTCTTCCTCACTCATTTAATATAGATGATTTAATAAATAATAATACAGATTTGATGTTATCATATACTACAAATGAGCCATTTTTACTAGAAGAAAAGGCTATGAAGGTAAATTATTTTATCCAAAAGATTATGGTTTTGATTTTTATGAAGAGATTATTTTTACAAGCAGTTTAATGGCAAAAAAGGATCCAAAACTTGTAAATGATTTTTATAATGCAACAATTCGTGGTTGGAAATGGGCATTTGAAAATATACCAGAAAGTGTTGATATTATATATAATAAATATAATCCTCAAAATAAAAGTATAGATGCCCTACTTTTTGAAGCACACGAAATGAAAAAACTTGTGTATGATGCTCATGGAAATATTGGAACTATATCAAAAGATAAAATAGATTTAATTGCAAATACATATAAAATTATGGGCTTAATGAAGAATGATATTGATTTTGATGAGTTTGTACTAAATAGAAATAGGGAAACTATAAATTTATCAAAAGATGAATTAGATTATTTAAAAAATAAAAAATATATCACTTATTGTTCACACAATGACCTTATGCCATTTGAATCAACAAAAGATGGAAAGCATATTGGAATTTTAGAAGATTATATACAAGAGATGTCATACTCTTTGAATATAGATTTCAAATTTATTCCAACAAACTCTTGGCAAGATAGCTTTAAACAAACAACAAATAACGAATGCGATATTTTAACAACAATAGCTAGTAAAGAAAAAAGGGAACATCTTCTAAATTTTACAAAACCAACTGTAGATTTTCCTTTTGTAATTGCAACTGATATTACAAAACCATTTATTGAGTCAATAGACAAACTTGCTGGTAAAAAAATAGCTTTGGTAAAAGATTTTGCAACAAGTAAAATTATAAAGGATAAATATAAATATATAGATTTTATTGAATACCCAACTTTGCATAATGCTCTTGATGCTGTAAAAACTGGTGAAGTTTATGCAGTTATTGACTCTCTTGCTGTAATTAGCTATGAAATACAAAACCATTTTTTAGGAGAAATTAAAGTATCTGGAAAAATTGATGAACAATTAAAATTATTTATGGCTACATATATAGATAATAAAATTTTGGCATCAATTTTAGATAAAGCTTTAGCATCTATAGAAGAAAATCAAAAAGTTAAGATTTTTAATAAGTGGATTTCTATAAATTTTAAAGATACTATTGATTATAAATTTTTAATAAAATTATCAGCTTTGTTGTTAATAATTTTAGTGATTTTAGCTATAGCATATAGGGCTTATTTGTTAAAGAAGATAAATCAAACCTTAGAAAAGAAAGTTGATTTTGAAGTAAAGCAAAATGAAGAGAAAAATAGAATATTAATGCAACAATCAAAAATGGCAGCAATGGGAGAGATGCTTGAAAATATTGCACATCAATGGAGACAACCACTTTCGACTATTAGTGTTTGTGTATCTGGTATGGAACTTAAAAAAACACTTAATTGCTTAGAAGATAAAGAGTTTTATGACTCAATAAATCATATAAAAACATCTATTTCCTATCTTACAAATACAATAGAAGACTTTAGAAGCTTTTTAGACCAAAATAAATTTATATCAAATATCTCATCAAACGATATTCTTAAAAAGGTTATTGATATTTTAACTCCATCTTTTAATTCTCATAAAATTGAAGTTATAAAAAATATTGATGAATTTAACTTTTCATCTTTGGAAAATGAGTTAATTCAAGTTTTAATGAATATTTTTACAAACTCTAAAGATGCACTAAAAGAGCTAAATACAGAAGAAAAATATATTTTTGTTAATATAAAGCAAAACGATATAAATATAGAAATAGAGATATATGATAATGCTTTAGGAATAGATGAAAGAATAATAGATAGAGTTTTTGAACCATATTTCACAACTAAGCATAAATCTCAAGGTACGGGAATTGGTTTATATATGTCAAAATTACTTGTAGATACTCATCTAAAAGGTGAAATTTCAGTAAAGAATAAAAAGTTTATATATAATAATATTGAATATTTTGGAGCAAGTTTCAAAATCTTACTCCCAAAAAGAATTTAAGAGATAAAGCAAATACTACACATTGTAGTAATTTGCTTCTTTATTGTGAACTATTATCGCACAAGTTGTCTGCTCTGGATGCATTTGGAAAGTTTCACTAAGCTCTATGCCAAACTCTTCAGGATTTAATAAATCAAAAATATCTCTATTTTGTGATAGCTCTGGACAAGCTGCATATCCAGGAGAGTATCTACAACCAACATACTGTTTCATCTGAACATCACTTAATTTATGCCCCTCTTTTGGAACAATATTCCAATCAAGTCTTATTTGTTTGTGTAAAACCTCAGCTAGTGCTTCAGCTAATTCAACTCCTAGACCGTGAACTTGATAATATTTTGAAAACTCACCTTTATCATAGAAATCTCTTTCATAATCAGTGATTTTATGCCCCGTACTTGCAAGTGTAAATGCAACAACATCAAGTCTATCACTAGCAAAAAAATCGGCAATACATCTAAAAGGTTTTCTTCTTTGTCGTGGGAACTCCAATACTTTTATGGCTTCACTTAAAGCGGGAACTTGTTTTGCCTCTTCAAGATTATTAAATCCATATTTTTTATCAAAAATATATAGTTTATTATCGTGTGAAATACAAGGGAAATAGCTATAAATTGCAATTGGATCGTGAATTTTTTTATTAATTAATTCATCTTTTAAACTATAATAAAGTGGCTCAACTACATCTTTTTCATACTTCATAAATGCTTCAGGTGTTTGTTTTCCTCTTTTATATCCCCATCTTTGTCTAAATAAAACTCTATGATTTAACCAAGAAAATATTAGCTCTTTATCAAGCTCTTCGCCTGTTTTTGTAACTCTATCCCAATATGGCGGAACTATAAACTCTCTTTGTGGCATCTCTATTTCTTCATAAGGAGGAATAATTATCTCTTCCTCTTTTTCTTTTTTCTCAACTTCAATTTTTTCTATTAAATCAGCTGCTAGTTTTGTATTATGGCTATCTCCTGCTTCAATTCTTTGCATTGCAATTACACCATCAAAAGCATCTCTACAATAAAATATTGGTCCGTCATAAATTGTTCTACAATACTCATCAACGAAGTTTTTAGTTAAAGCTGCACCTCCTAGCATAACAGGGATTTTTAGTCCTAGTTTTTGCATCTCTTCAAGGTTCTCTTTCATAACAGCTGTACTTTTTACAAGCAATCCACTCATTCCAATAGCATCTGCATTATGCTCTTTTGCAGCTTCTAAAAACTGATTTAAATCAACTTTTATTCCAAGATTTACTATTTTAAACCCATTATTACTTAAAATAATATCAACTAAGTTTTTACCAACATCGTGAACATCGCCTTTAACTGTACCAATTACCATTGTTGTTTCACTTGCTTTTTCTTGTTTTGGTAAAAATGGGTTTAAGCTATCAACAGTTGCTTTCATAGTTTCAGCACTTTGAAGAACAAAAGGAAGTTGCATTTGTCCACTTCCAAAAAGCTCTCCAATTACTTTCATCCCATCAATTAGCCACTCATTTACAATTGTTTCAGGCGGAATGGTATCTTTTAACTCCATTACAAGTGGAAGCATTCGCTCTTTATCTCCATCTAGTAGAAGTTTTTTAACTTTATCTATTGGTTCAAGTTTGGCATACTCTTCATCACTTTGTTCATCTTTTGCTTCTAAGTTTGAAAAATGCTCAATAAATTTAAAAAGTGGGTCACCGTTTTCTTGATTATTAAAGATTAAATCATCACAAACTTTTTTATCTTCATCGCTTATTTTATTTAGTGGAATTATATGTTTTACATTTACAATAGCACTTGTAAGCCCTGCTTTTACACAGTGATCAAGATAGATTGAGTTTAGATAAATTCTAGCATTTGCATCTAGTCCAAAAGAGATATTTGATAATCCAAGAGTTGTTCCTGCTTCTGGGTGCCGTATTTGAAACTCTCGTATAGCTTCCATAGTGTCAATTCCAGCATTTCTATACTCATCATCACCACTACCAATAGTAAATGTAAGCATATCAAAAACCAAATCAGCTGGATCAAAACCGTGTCTATTTACACATAAATCAAAAATTCTTTCAGCAACTTCTAATTTCATCTCTTTAGTTTTTGCCATTCCAACTTCATCAATAACCAAACAAACTAAAGCTGCTCCAAATCTTTTTGCCAAAGAGCAAACTGCATCAAATTTCTCTATACCGTCTTCAAGGTTTACAGAGTTTATTATACATCTTCCACCAATTTGTTTTAGTGCAGATTCAAGTGCTTTTATTTGAGTAGAGTCAGGCATTAGTGGAAGTGATATTTTTTGAGAATAAAGTGCTACAACTTTATCCATATCTCCTGTTTCATCTCTTCCAGCAAATCCCACACTTACATCTATTACGTGTGCCCCAGCCCTTACTTGCTGTTGCCCAACACTTAATGTTCCTTCATAATCATTTGCTTTAAGTAGCTCTCTAAAAGCTTTACTTCCTGTTGCATTACTTCTCTCCCCTATTAATAGTGGTGCTGGTTCTTGTTTTAGTGGAACAATATTAAACAAACTTGCCAATGATGCTTTTAAAAATCCATTTGGCTCTTTTGGAACAATATTTTTTACACCATCTTTTAGCTGTCTTATATGCTCAGGTGTTGTCCCACAACAACCACCTAAAAATGCAACTCCATTAATCTCTAAAAATCCAGTTTGAAGTTTTGTAAACTCTTCTGGTCCCATTGGATAAAAAGATTTTCCACCTCTATTTTGTGGAAGCCCCGCATTTGCATGAACAGAGATAGGAAATCTTGAAACTTCACTAAGGCTTTTTACATGTTTTTCAACTTGAAGAGGTCCTGTTCCACAGTTAAATCCTAAAGATAAAATATTAAATGGTTTTAAAATAGCTGCAATTGTTTGTGCATCAGTTCCAATTAGCATTGTTCCATTTAACTCAATTGTAACAGATACCATAATTGGAATTTGTGGTGCTGCATCATTTAGTGCGTGAAGAGCTGCTTTTATTTGAAGTGGGTCTTGACAAGTTTCAAGTAAAAAAACATCTGTTCCACCATCTGCTAATCCACTAGCCATAGTTTTATAGCCCTCATACATAGCATCATAAGTGATATGTCCTAAAGATGGAAGCTTTGTTCCAGGCCCAACAGATGCTAGAACAAATTTTGGCTCATCTTCTGTGTGATATTTTTCTATTGATTTTTTTGTTTGAATAGCAGCTAATTTTGATAACTCATAACTTAAATGCCCAATACCGTATTCATCAAGTACCCAAGGCATACTT
The DNA here is from genome assembly GCA_039810345.1 of Aliarcobacter sp. Taxonomy (GTDB): domain Bacteria; phylum Campylobacterota; class Campylobacteria; order Campylobacterales; family Arcobacteraceae; genus Aliarcobacter. Next base: position 110,690 of record JBDHWU010000001.1, read on the forward strand.
CCAAAAGTATTTGTGCTTATAAAGTTTGCACCAGCTTTTGCATAGTTTTCATAAATCTCTTCCAAAATATGTGGAGCTGTAAGATTTAAAAGCTCATTACACCCTTCTAAATCCTTGCCTTCATGTTGCCAAAATTTGCTTTCAATTTCTCTTTCTTGAAGCTGTGTTCCCATAGCTCCATCTATTATTAGAACTTTTTGCTTAATTAAATTTTCAATTTTTTCTTTCATATTATCTTTCTTTATTTATCTTTATTTTATCAAAAAGTATGTATTGTAGTTAAATTTCAATTATAACAATCTGTTTTAACCTTATCAACTGAAATTATGTACCAATTTGTACCAATTTTTCCTAAAGAAAAAATGATGTTATTTGTAATTATCAATTCATAAATTTCTTCTATTTTTAAATTATTTTCTTTAATAATTTGCTCTAATTGTTCATTAATTTTTTTGTAGAAAAAAACTCCATCTTTACTCCAACCATAATCTTTATCATTTTGGCTATTGCAATTAAAAATAATCTCTTCATTTATAGGCTCAAAATTTGCCACATAATCGTCTAATTCTTCAAGTTTGAATATATGTTTTGAAGTTACATTTTTGCTTTCATCATCTTTATAAAACTCATAAATTCCATACTCATTATTTACAAATTTAGAGTTTAAAATATCAATATTTCCACTAGATATTAAATTAATTATCTCTTTGATATTAGGGATTAATTCATCTTGTATAATATCTACTTTTTTTATCTCTATCTCTTTTGGTACATCTTTAGTTATAGATGTTTGGTTTTTTGCACAAGATGAGAAAAATATTGCAAACATTGCAATTAAAAATACTTTTATCATAATTATTTTCCTAAATTTTTAATAAATATAATACAAATTTTTATCTTAAATTTACTCATTACAATCAATAGTTTAATTATCTTTTGGCTAGAATAATTGCAAAAATTTATTATAGGAAATAATTAAAATGACTGAATCAAAATATATCTGGATGGATGGAGAATTTACTCCTTGGGCTGATGCTAAAGTTCATGTACTATCTCACACTTTACACTATGGAAATGGTGCTATTGAAGGTACAAAAGCATATAAAACTGTATATGGAAGATGTGCAATTTTTAAACTAAATGAACACACACAAAGACTTTTAAACTCTGCAAAAATGACTTTAATGAATGTTCCTTTTACTCTTGAAGAGTTAAATAAAGCTCAAGTTGAGTTATTACAAAAAAATGATTTAACAAATGGTGCTTATTTAAGACCGCTTGTTTATTTAGGATACGGTGTTATGGGACTTTATCACAAAGATGCACCTGTAAAAGTAAGTATTTCTGCTTGGGAATGGGGAGCATATTTAGGTGAAGAGGGGCTTAAAAAGGGTGTAAGAGTAAAAATATCATCATTTACAAGAACTCCAAATACTTCAGGTATGGGAAAAGCAAAATCTGTTGCAAACTATATGAACTCTCAAATGGCAAAATATGAAGCTGTTGAAGCTGGATATGATGAAGCACTTTTAAGAGATGATCAAGGATATATAGCTGAAGCATCTGGAGCTTGTTTCTTTATTGTAAAAGATGGAAAATTAATCTCTCCTCCAAATGATAACTCTTTAGAGTCAATCACTCAAGCAACTGCTATTGAATTAGCTAATGACATGGGAATTGAAGTTGTTAGAAGAAGAATTACAAGAGAAGAAATTTATGTAGCTGATGAAGCATTTTTTACAGGAACAGCAGCAGAAATTACTCCAATTAGAGAAGTAGATGCAAGAATTATTGGAATTGGAAGCAGAGGACCAATAACTGAAAAAATACAAAGTGCATATTTTGATGTAGTAAGCGGAAAAAACCCAAAATATACAAAATATTTAACATATATTAACTAATTTTAATTAGTATAGAGCAAAAATTTATTAAGGAACGAAATGCCAATAGACAACGACTATTTTAAAAATAGACAGCAAAACAACACAAACAAACCAAATAATGGTGGAGGAGGAAATTTCCAACCACCATTTGAAACTCCAGAATTTATGAAAAATTTTGGTAAAAAGGCTGGAATGCTTTATGTTGTGCTTATTATAATTGGTGCTTTATTTTTATTTAAGCCATTTGTTATTATTGAATCTGGACAGGTTGGAATTAAAGCAACAACTGGAAAGTATGATGAAACACCTTTAAACCCAGGTTTTCATTTCTATATTCCAGTTATTCAAAAAGTAATTGTAGTTGATACAAAAGTAAGACTTTTAAACTACAGAAGTGTTGAAGAGATAAGCGGATTTGACCCTAGTATTAAAATAAATGGAGCTATTAGTGTTCTTGATAGTAGAGGTTTACCTGTTTCTATTGAATTAACTGTTCAATATAAACTAAAAGCAGATGGAGCACCATCAACAATAGCTACTTGGGGACTTTCGTGGGAAGATAAGATTGTAAATCCAGTTGTAAGAAATGTTGTGCGAAATGTTGTTGGGGGATACAATGCTGAAACTCTTCCAATGCAAAGAAATGAAGTTGCTTCAAAACTTGACTCTTTAATAAAAGAGCAAGTTACTGATTTAGCTGCTGGTTCTGTAACAATTGAAAGTGTTCAACTAAGAGAGATTGTTTTACCTGAAAAAATAAAAGAGCAAATTGAAAGAGTACAAATTGCAAATCAAGAAGCTGAAAGAGTAAGATATGAAGTTCAAAGAGCAAAACAAGAAGCTGAAAAAAGAGCAGCTCTTGCAAGTGGAGAAGCTGAAGCAAAAAGAATAGAAGCTCAAGGTAAAGCAGATGCTGTTACAATTGAAGCTCAAGCTCAAGCAAAAGCAAACAAAGAGATTGCAGAGTCTTTAACTCCTTATCTTCTTCAAATGCAACAAATTGAAGTTCAAGGTAAATTCAATGAAGCTTTAAAAGAGAACAAAGATGCAAAAATTTTCTTAACTCCAGGTGGAGCTACTCCAAATATTTGGGTTGATACAAAAGAAAAAGCAAGAGATACTGTAATTAACCAAAAATAGTATCCTAAAAAATAAAAGGGGCTTAATATGAAAATAGTTTTAATATTTTTTGTATTATTAAGCCCTTTTTTTGCAAAAGAGATAAAACAAAAAGCCAAACCTATAAAAAAAACAGAGCAAACAAAACCTACTGTATTTAAAGAACAAAAAATAAATCTATCTCCTACTATAAATATTTTAGAGATAAAACCAACAAATGAAATAAAATATAACCTAAACAGTAGATATGCTCCTATTCTAAAATATAAAGATAAACAAAGTGATTTTGAATCTGATTATAAATTGGGAGTTGATTATAGTCTTAATCAAGAAACTGGTAAGCTTGAAAAATTAAAATTTGATATAGAAACAAAATTTAGAGGTATAAATTAATGCAAGATTTAAATAAAATTGATTGGGAAAAAACAGGTGGTTTAATTCCAGCAATAGCACAAGATAGCAATACAAATGAAGTTTTAATGCTAGGATATATGAATGAAGAAGCACTAAATCTCACTATGCAAACTGGTTTTGCACACTACTTTAGTAGAAGCAAACAAAGAATTTGGAAAAAAGGAGAAAGTTCTAACCATACTCAAAAAATTGATGATATTTTACTTGATTGTGATAATGATACAATTTTACTAAAAGTTACTCAAAATGGTGTTGCTTGTCATACAGGGCGAAAAACTTGCTTTTTTACAAAGTTATCATCAAATGAGATAATAGAAGATATTAAAATTGATACTAGTTTAGCTTATGGAGTAATTGATACTCTTTATCATACTATACAAAATAGAAAAAATGAAGATAGTAGCAAATCATATACTGCAAAATTACTTCAAGGAAACCAAAATTCTATGCTAAAAAAAATTGTAGAAGAAGCTGGAGAGTTTTGTTTTGCAATAAAAGATAACAATGAAAGTGAAGCAATTTACGAAGCGGCCGATATTGCTTACCATGTTTTAGTTGCACTTGCTAGTAAAAATATAAGCCCAGATAGAATAAAACAAGAGTTAGCAAGAAGGTTTGGAATTTCTGGAATTGAAGAGAAGAATTCAAGAAAAGTTTAGAAAATCATTAAAATTTCTTATACAACTAAGTTGCATTTAATACTTACTTGTTATAATTCCAACATTTAAAAAAACTAAAGGAGTTATTATGACAAATAGTTGTCAATGTTGCTCTAAAAAAATTCCTATATCAAAAGTTTTTTGTTCTGCTGAATGTAAAGAGAATTTTTTCCAAAAAATTGCAATTTCAGTACCAAAACCTTTTGTAAAAAAATTATATTTTTTCTGTAATGAAGAGCAAAAAGAGACTGAAATTAGATCTTTTGCAAAAAGACATAACTGGCACGAAGAACTTGTTACTGAAAAAATTGAAGAGCTATTTCAAGAATATTATAAATGTGGATAATCTTATCCGCATTTTAACCTCAAAATAAAAATCAACACAATAAGCTAGAGTTTTAATACAAATAAGATGAAATAAAACCTAAAAATTATCAAAACTAAGGTTGGAATCGATATAAATTTTCTAAAAAAGTGATTTTCCTAAAACAAATTTATAGTATCATAAATATTTATTGTCTAAAGGATAAGTGAAAAAATGTAAAAGATATTTTAGAAAAAATCCATGATATTGATAAAGAGATATTAAAACTTTTTGAAAATAGAAATATCCTATTAAAAAATTCTAAAAATTAGGTATTTTTAAATTTCATTTTTCTTCCTAAAATTTTATTTAGGGAAGTTTAGAAAATTTTGGTTACAAAATGGTTACTTTAATGTATGTATGGACTACTATTAGCTATTAATATTTATAAATTTATCATAACTACCATTTAAAGAAAAATTTATTTCAAATTCTAAATCACTTATTTTATCAATTCTTACAGAATCAATTCCTAAAATTTGTAATTTTTCATAAGTTAAAAGTTCTCCTTCTTTTAGTTTTAAAACATCTCTAAGTATCCAATTTCCAAGCTCTGAATTTGGATTTGACATCAAAGCTTTATTTCCATCTTGACAAACTTTTGATTGCATTGTTTTGCCATTTGGTAATTTTAAATTAAATATTTTATCTCTTGCTGGAAAAAAATCTGGATAAAGATTATGGATAATTGCAGGAATTGGAATATATACCTCATTATAATCTCTCTTTCTACCTCTTGCATTCCACTGGTTTAAGCCACTTCTTTCACTTACTATATATAGTAGCACTAAATAGCGAAACAAAAGAGTTACATTTTATAGAAGTAAAATTAAATAAAAGAAAAATAGATTTAGAACTGTTAAAACAAAAATCACAAAATCTAAGCAAAGAGCATAAAAACTACAAAATAGAGTATCTAGGATTTAGCTTAGATGATATGTGAGTTTTTCATTATTGACAAAAGAGAAAGGCACTAGCTATAATACTGTATTACAAAATACAAAAAAGGAGTTTTTATGATAGCAACTGTAAGATTAGATGAAAATCTTGAAAAAACTTTGGATAATATCTCTAAAACTTTGGATAAAAAAAGAAGTGATATTATAAGAGAAGCTATAAGTTTTTATGCAAAAAGTATAGAAAATAATAAAAAATCAAGAATATTAAACGCAATAGAAAAAACAAAAAAATCAGATAAAAAACTTTATGAAGATTTTGAAAGCACACTAAATGATAGTATCTAAAGGTGAAATTTGGCTAGTAAACCTAAATCCTATTAAAAAAAATAATGAAATAGGAAAAGTAAGACCAGCTTTGGTTTTTCAAAATAATGAACTAAACCACAACAACTATCCAACTACTATAATCATTCCTTTAAGTTCTGATTTAATAGATGATGCCGAACCTATTCGATTTAGAATTTCAAAAAGAGAGAAACTAAAAGAGAATTCAGATTTAGTTATAACTCAAATTAGAGCTATTGACAATAGCAGATTTATAGAAAAGTTAGCAACTTTGAATGAAGGTGAATTTAAATATATTAAAAAACTTTTTGATGAAATAACACAATAAAGGCAAAAAATAAAACAAATATAATTGATTTTGGTTATAATCAAGTTTTAAAGCAATAAAAATACCAAAAAGGAGTATTTTATGAAAACACAAAAAGAGTTAGATTTTTTGGAAAGTCATATTCCAGAACTTGCAAATAGTGCTGTAAAAAAAGCATATTTAGATACTTTAAGTGCTGGGCTTAGTGTTACAAAAGTTATAGAAGATAAAATTTATGAAATATTTCCTGATGGTACAAAAAGATTTATAAAAGATATAAATCCTTCTGTAAAAATAGATAAAAAAGTATTCACAATATGAATTTAGAAATACCACGACTTAGAATGTTTGCTGGACCAAATGGAAGTGGAAAAAGCACTATAAAAGATGTTATAAACAAAGAACTTTTAGGTGTTTATATAAATCCAGATGATATAGAAAAAGAGATAAAAAAGTTTGATTTTATAGATTTTAATCACTACCAAATAAAAACTTCAAAAGATGAAGTTTTAGACTTTTTTCATAATTCTGTTTTTCTAAAATCTGTTAATCTTGATGAAGAAGCAGAATTTTTAAAATATAGTGATGATAAATTAATTTTTTCAGATATACAAATAAACTCATATTTTGCTTCTGTTTGTGCTGATTTTATAAGAAAAAAACTACTAGAAGCTATAAAATCATTTACTTTTGAAACTATTATGAGCTCTTATGATAAAGTAGAACTTTTAGAATTATCAAAAAAACTTGGATATAGAAACTATTTATATTATATAGCCACAAGCGACCCACTCATAAATATCTCAAGAGTAAAAAATAGAGTAGCTTTTAAAGGACACGATGTTCCTGAAGATAAGATTATAAATCGATATTATCGTTCTTTAGGATATTTAAGAAATGCAGTAAAACTAAGCCATAGAGCATATATTTTTGATAACTCATCAAATGAAAAAACTTGGATATGTGAGATAACAGACGGTTTTCAAGTAGATATGAAAGTTGATATTGTTCCAAAATGGCTAAAAGAGTATTTATTATAATCACAAATAAAAAGGCAAAAAATGACACAAACAAAAGAACAAGCACAAATTCAACTACAAAATGCACTAACAACTACATTTCTGGCAAATCTTGCTTTTTTAAGTGAATATGATAATGAACTCTATCATAGAGTTGATGAACTTTCAAGAATGATAGAAAGTGGTAAATATGAAGAAAAGTATGCACTTGAATTTATTATGGAAGATGGAGATTTTGATATTTATGATATAGTAAATAACAAATATTTATACGATAGAAATCCAAAAAAAAGAAATGATGAGTTAGTAAGGAAAGTAGATTTTGATGAAAAAAACTCAATATTAAATTTAGAAGAGATTTTTTCATATAAAGAAATATTTGATGTAAAAGAGGAAAATCGTTTTAATTTTAATACACTAGAATCTATAGCTTTTACAAGCAATAAAATGCAAGAATACAAAACAATCACAAAAGATTTCTTAGAAACTAAAAAGAAAAGACTAAAAGAAGTTAAAAAATTCATATTTTTAGGAACACTTTTAGGAAGACATATTCCAAAAATTGCTCAAAAAGTAGATGCGGAAATATACCTTGTTTTAGAAAAGAACTTAGAGATTTTTAGATTATCTCTTTTTACAGTTGATTATACAGTTCTTGCAAAAAAAGGTGTTATTTTTTCTATAATGGACAATATTTCAGATGAAGAAAGAAAAATAGAATTATTTTTAGATATATTAAAATATGATAACTATCTTATAAAATTCTCAACTACAGGAATAAATATAGATGATTACATCTCAAAACTATTAGGTATTATATCTTCAAATAAACCAACAATATATGATTATAATAGAAAATTATATATTCATTTAAATAGAACTATACAACGAATAAATGATGCTTATAACTTCCCACAATTTAATAAATTTGAAAATGCAGAATTTTTCAAAAACATTCCCATATTATATATAGCAGCTGGCCCTTCTTTAGATGAAAATATAGATTGGATAAAAAATAATCAAGATAAATTCTTTATAACTTGTGTTGGTTCAGCACTTAAAAAATTATTAGACAATAATATTAGAGTTGATATTATTTGTTCTGTTGATGAAGATATTATTTTAGAAGAACTTCAATTCAATAATGAAATAATAAAAAGGATACCTTCCCACACTTTATTATTTGCATCATCAATAACAAATGAAATTATATTAAAAAAATTCAATAAAGATAGAGTCTTTATCTTTGAAGTATATAGAACTTTATTTAAAAATAATTTTGCTTTCAATGGATATAGTGTAGGAGAATTAGCACTTCATATTCTACTAAAATTAAATGCAAAAGAGATCTATTTAGTAGGTTTTGATTTAACTATAAATCAAAATACAGGAGAAACACACTCAAAAGATAGTGGTTCAACTGCAAAAATAATGGATATTGAAAATACCCTAGATGAAAGAGATATATTTGGACTAAATAATAGTTTAATAAAAGTTAAAGGTAATAAAAAAAATGAAGTTGTGACATCTGCTCTATTTTATGCTTCTATAAATTTCTTAAATCAAAAAATATTAACTACAAAAAAAAACGATATAAACATATATAATTTATCAAATGATGGTGCATTTTTTGAAAACACTATTCCTTTAGATATAGTAGATATTAATAACTTAGCAACACTATCTATAGAATATAGTGAATTTAAAAACTTCCTTACAAAAAATTGTTTAAATAGTTTTGAAGATGATATAAAAAAACTATTAAATACAGATATAAATAAATTAAAAGAGATAATAGAAAATAATCTTAAAGATTTGGAAAAATTAGAACTTATAAACTTAGAAGATTTTATTAAAAAATATTTTGATGAAATATCAAATAAATTGAACTCTTTGAATAATCAACTACTCTATGTTATATTAGATAAATATTATTTAATAGTTATCTCTTACATAAAATATCACTTCAACAATACAAAAATAAAAGATGAAAAAAAGAAAATCAATAAAATAGGAAAACTTTTTTTATCTCAACTCACATATATACTAAATGATTACATAAAAATAGTTTCAGATGCAATAAAAAAGGAAGGTATTTAATACCTTCCTTTAAATAAAAGAGAACTTCGGAAACTGGACTTTAGTCCAGTTCATATAGCAGGGACTAAAGTCCCTGTTCCGAAAAACTATTGAAGTAATCTTGAAACATTTTGTTGTACTGCATTAGCTTGACTTATAGCATAAGATCCAGCTTGCGCAATAATATTTTGCTTATTGAAGTTTGCACTCTCTGCTGCATAATCAACATCTCTGATGATAGACTCAGCAGCTTTAACATTTGTTGCTTGTGTCATTAAGTTTCTTACAGCTGACTCAACTTGGTTTTGAGTAGAACCTATATCCCCTCTATATCCATTTAGTGTTGTAATTGCTGTATCAATATTAGTTTGCTGTGTAGAAGCTATACCTTTTGTTAATGTTGCAGCTACAGCTGTAGATAAAGTTGTCAAACCTAACCCTGTAGTATTAGACTGTATTCCTGTGTTAGTAATAGTATCGGTTGCTTTTTCCCCAATTTGGAAAGCTAAACCAGCAGATGTTGCACCAGCAGCACCTTGTAATAAAGTAGTACCATTATAGTTTGTTTGAGTAGCTATATTATTTAACTGCGTTAAAAGTTTGCTAATATCTTTTGCAATAGCTGCTCTACCATCATCTGATGTAGTATCAGTATTTGCTTGGATTAATTTAGCTTTTACTGTATCAAGAATATTTGATTGCTCACCCATAGATTTATCTGCAATTTGTAAAAGTGCTACAGCAGAGTTACCATTTGCAATACCTTGATTAATAGATGTTGCTTGAGTTCTTAATTTATCTGCAATAGCAAGACCAGAAGCATCATCAGAAGCTTTATTGATTTTTAAACCTGTACTTAACTTTTCTAACGAACCTGTTATACTTTTTGTTGTATTTTGTGCAGCTTCTTGTGCTGTTAAAGATGAAACGTTTGTATTAATTCTCATAATAAATCCTTTTTATTTATGACACATTGTGATAAATCACTTCCAAAAACTTTCTTGTTATTTCAAAAAACTTCAAGCATAGAGCTAAAATATCTTTAACTCTTCGGATTACATCTAACCCTAAAATTTTGAAAATGGACTTTAGTCCCTCTAATCATATCGGAACAAGGACTTTAGTCCTTGCTATTTCCTAGAAAACTATTGAAGTAATCTTGAAACATTTTGTTGTACTGCATTAGCTTGACTTATAGCATAAGATCCAGCTTGTGCAATAATATTTTGCTTATTGAAGTTTGCACTCTCTGCTGCATAATCAACATCTCTAATGATAGACTCAGCAGCCTTAACATTTGTTGCTTGTGTCATAAGGTTTCTTACAGCTGACTCAACTTGGTTTTGAGTAGAACCTATATCCCCTCTATATCCATTTAACGTTGTAATTGCTGTATCAATTATAGTTTGTTGATTTCCAGCAATTGTTTTAGTCAATCCATTAGTAGTAAGTCCAGCTAATGAAGTCAAAGCCAAACCAGTACTATTTGACTGTATCGCAGTATTTGTAACTGTATCTGTCGCCTTCTCACCTATTTGGAAATTTAAACCAGCAGAAGCTGTAGAGGCATTTGTACCTTCCAATAATTTAGTACCATTATAGTTTGTTTGACTAGCAATATTATCTAACTGTTTTAAAAGCTTATTAATATCTTTTCTAATAGCTTCTCTACCATCATCTGATGTAGTATCAGTATTTGCTTGGATTAATTTAGCTTTTACTGTATCAAGAATATTTGATTGCTCACCCATAGATTTATCTGCAATTTGTAAAAGTGCTACAGCAGAGTTACCATTTGCAATACCTTGATTAATAGATGTTGCTTGAGTTCTTAATTTATCTGCAATAGCAAGACCAGAAGCATCATCAGAAGCTTTATTGATTTTTAAACCTGTACTTAACTTTTCTAACGAACCTGTTATACTTTTTGTTGTATTTTGTGCAGCTTCTTGTGCTGTTAAAGATGAAACGTTTGTATTAATTCTCATAATAAATCCTTTTTATTTATGACACATTGTGATTTTATCACTTCCAAAAACTTTCTTGTTATTCCAAAAAACTTCAAGCATAGAGTTAAAATATCTTTAACTCTTCGGATTACATCTAACCCTAAATTGTTATAAGGAATTATTACAAAACATTTCTTAAAATTAGATTAAATTTTATATAAGAATTTTAATTTATTTAAAAAAAGAGCCTAAGCTCTTTTTTTAGCAAGAGTACATTGTTTTAAATTCAAAAGGTGTAGGTCTAGCCTCATAAGGCCATACTTGTGTAGAAAACTTATAGTGTTGATATGTATCTATCATAGTTTTTGTAAATACTGGTTTTAAAAACTCATTGTCTCTAATTAATGCTTCTAGCGAACCTCTTAAAGTATGAGGCATTTGAGGAATTTCTCTTTCTCTAATTTCATCTAAAGTAAGCTCATATAAATCATCATCCATAGGACCAATTGGTTCATATTTGTTTTTAATTCCATCTAGTCCAGCCATAAGCATAGCTGAAAACGCCAAATATGGACAAGCTGTAGAATCTGGAAATCTCATTTCAACTCTTGTTGATTTTTCACCTGCTCCATAAGGAATTCTACAAGATGCACTTCTATTTTGAGATGAATAAGTCAAAATTGAAGGTGCTTCAAATCCTGGAATTAATCTTTTATATGAGTTTGTTGATGGATTTGTAAATGCTGCTAATGCTCTTGCATGTTTAAAAATCCCACCAATATACCATCTTGCTATATCACTTAAATTTCCATATTCGCCTTGTTTGTAAAAAAGATTTTTTCCATCTTTCCAAATACTTTGATGCACATGCATTCCACTTCCATTGTCTCCATAAAGTGGTTTTGGCATAAACGTTGCACTTTTTCCATTTAAATGAGCTACCATTTTAATAACATATTTTAATTTTTGTACATTATCACTAGCTTCAATTAAATCTCCAAAAACAATTCCTATTTCATGCTGACCCTGAGCAACTTCATGATGACCCAATATAACCTCAAGTCCAACTTGCTCTAATACTTGCATCATTTCAGCTCTTAAATCAACACCATTGTCTATAGGAGCAACAGGAAAATATCCACCTTTAAGTCTAGCTCTATGACCAATATTTCCACCTTCATAATCTTTTGAATCGTTCCATTCACCATCTTCACTATCAACTCTGTAGAAAGATTCATTTACAGTGTCTTTTATTTTTACATCTTCAAAAACAAAAAATTCATTTTCAGGTCCAAAATATGCTACATCACCAATATTTACAGTTTCCAAATATTTAACTGCATTTTTAGCAATAGATCTAGGACACTTTTCGTACATCTTTTTTTCATAAATATCATAAACATCACAAATTACAATTATTGTGCTATCAGCTGTAAATGGGTCTAAAAATGCAGTAGGAACATCTGGTTTTAAAATCATATCTGATTTATGAATTGGTTGCCATGCATCAATCGATGAACCATCAAATGGCATACCATTTTCTAATATATCTTTATTTATTGCTTTAAAATTATATGTAACATGGTGCCAAGTACCTTTAAAATCAGTAAATCTAAAATCTACAAATTTAACTTCATTATCCCTACAAAACTCAAAAAACTCTTCAATACTATTTACAAATTTTCCCATTTTTTTAACTCCAAAAAATTTTAAGTATAGATTTTATCTAAAAATCAATTAATTTTTTCTCTCTTTTTTCAAAAGTGACACATTTCGTATATCCAACACTTTTTGCTAAAGCTATAGCTTCATTATACCCAAATCCAACATGCTCAACACTATGTGCATCTGAACCAAAAGTTATATCAATTCCCAAAGAAAATGCCTCTTCTAAAAGTGGTTTAGATGGATAGCACTCTCCTACTGGTTTTCTTAAACCTGCTGGGTTTATCTCTAGTACCATATTTGCTTTTTTTATCTCTTTTAGTGCATTTTGTGCCAATATTCTAACATCTTTTTGTGGTAAAAATTTAAAAACTTTTATTAAATCAAGATGCCCAACTATATCAAAATGGTTAGTTTTTGCCATAGCTTCAATTGCATCAAAATACTCTTGCCAAATAGAGTCAATATTTTTGCTTTCATAAACTCCTATAAACTCTGGATTATCAAATCCCCACATATCATTTTGATTTTGTAAAAAATGCACTGAACCTATTAAATAATCAACCTTTGCATTTAAAATCTCATCAAGCATATAGCCTTTTAGATAATCAACTTCATAAGCTAAAAGAATTTTTATCTCATTTTTATACTTCTCTTTTGCTTCATCTACCCAATTTTCATAAATGCTTCTTTCTTCAAGTTTCATTCTATATTTTGGGTCATAATTCATAGGTGCATGACAAGCAAATCCGTATTCATCAACTCCTAGTTCTATTGCTCTTTTTACATACTCTTCAACACTTCCAGTGGCATGATTACATAAAATCGTGTGATTGTGCAGATCTACTCTCATGCTAAAATTCCTGCTCCATCTATTTTTTGGCTTCTATCTTTTGCATAAATTCTTTCACCATCTCTCATATCATATTTCCAAATTGGTGCATTTTTCTTAAAATCCTCTACAAACTCATCCATCAACTCTAAAGCAACTCTTCTTTGAGGGCTACAAACTCCAGCAATATATGAGCTTGTGTGATTTATAACATCACCAAAACTATGAGCCATAAAAACTATTGCACCTCTTTGTTTTGCTTTTTCTTGCCAAGAAGAAAACCACTTTTTAAGAATTGGTTCATAAACATCAAAAGAAAGCCCGTCTATATTATCTTCATCCCTAATAATTCCAACAAAGGTAATAAACGCTCCATAATTCAAATTCTTATATTTATCATACCAAGCATTATGAATCTTTTCTATCTCTAAACTTCCTCTGTGAAGCTGTAAATCACTACTAAAATCTATCATATCAACCTCCACAAACAGGTGGTAAAAGGCTTACTCTATCACCACTTTTTAGTTCAAAATTTTTATCATTTATTAGTGTATCATTTACAGCAACTGCACATGATTCAAGCCAAGAAACTAGGCTTTCATCTTGTTTTAAAATATTACTTAACTCTTCTATTGTTTGTACATCTAAATTTATACTATCTTTATTTATTGGTCCTAAAAATTCAACTAAAACCATCTTAAACCTCTTTAAAATATTTTTATACTATTATATCCACTTTATTTTAAAAGCATTAAAGGCAAAAACTTTATGATATTTTCAAAAATAGATTTTATAAATTTATTACCATTTCATATATATATTAAAAAAACTATAAAATCTAACCAACAAAAAGCAATTATTGAGTACAAAAAATCATACCCTGCGAAAATCACAAACAATTTCAAAAAAAGACATGTTCATAGTGCATTTATCTCATCAATTGGTTCAAGAAATGAGAAGTTTTTGAATTTTGGAATTATTGCAAGAGATTATGTGGATTCTGTTTTTGTGCTACCAGAGAAAAAACCAAAAGAAGATTTTCAATCAAAAGCTTCAAATGCTCTATGCAAAGTTTTAAATCTTGATGGAGAGGTAATTATTGGGGATAAAGCCCTAAAATATTATTTAAATAATGAGAGAAAAGAGCAAAAAGAAAAAATGATAGATTTAGCAAAAGCTTGGCAAGAAAAATATAATCTCCCTTTTGTTTTTGCAACTTTGTGCTACAACAAACATGAAATAAGACTCAAAAATCTTACAAAAAAATTTGATAAGAAAAAGATAAAAATCCCACAATACATACTAGAAATCTACTCCAAAAGAAGCGGGATTGCAAAAAGTGATATTTTAAACTATTTAAAAAGAATTGATTATGATATTGGCTACAAAGAAAAAAGAGCTTTGAAACTCTTTTTAAAACTAACAAAAGAAAAAGGAATTTTATGAATATATTTGATGCCATTTGGCTAGGAATCATTGAAGGAGTTACAGAATTTATTCCTGTATCTTCAACTGGACACTTAATAGTTTTAAGTGAACTTTTAGGGCTTGAACAAAACAATGTAAACAAAGCTTTCGAGATAATCATCCAGTTTGCAGCAATTATGGCACTTGTGTTTGTATATCCTAGTAAATTTACATTTAAAAAAATCAACCTTTGGCTTAAAATTGCATTAGCATTTATTCCTATTGGAGCTGTTGGATTTTTATTTTCAAAACAGATAAAAGAGAATTTTAACATTGAAATAGTAGCTTGGATGTTTATTATAGGTGGTATTGTTTTTTTAATTGTTGAAAAATTTTATGATGAAAATAAGAAACATATCGATGATGTAGAAAAAGTAACTTTCAAACAAGCCTTTTATATTGGTTTAGCACAAGTTTTTGCACTTATTCCTGGAACTAGTAGAGCAGGAGCTAGTATTATTGGAGCTATGCTTGTAGGACTAAATAGAAAAGCTAGTGCTGAATTTTCTTTTCTTCTAGCAGTTCCTGTTATGTGTGCTACAACTTTTTATGATTTGTACAAACATCATGATGCAATACTTCAAGGTGGAAATTTATTAACTTTAGGAATCGGTTTTGTTACATCTTTTATAGTTGCTTTATTTGTAATTAAGATATTTCTTAAATTCTTAGAAAAATTTACCTTTGTAGCTTTTGGAATATATAGAATTTTATTTGGTATTTTGATTTTAGTTCTATTTTAAATATTTATAATATTGAATTTTCAAGGATTTAATCCTTGAAAAAAGTATATAATATATTGCCTTTTTACAACCTATCATCCTACAATAAACAAATATAAACCCATAAATATACCTACAACAAATAATAAATCCAAAACTGCATTAAAACTATTCTCTAAAAATATTCATAATGTTGAAAAAGATTATGATTTTTCAATTAGACAATCTATTTTAGATAGTGCTAGAGATTTAAAATATGTAGCAAATAATTATCATAACAGAGCATACAATAATCCTAAACTTTTAATCTCTAATTTAAAAAATCCTATACATAAACTTGCAGCAAATATTCAGCTTGAAGGAGGAGCTAGAATTGAAGGAGTTGCACTTATAAAACCTGAACAACTTCTTGGAACTAAAATAGATTTAATTACAAATACCAAAAAAGGAATTATCTTTACAAAGGAAAAAGGTGGAAAGCAAGGTGAAGTTTTAGTATCACTTGAAACTTACCCATGCATATAATGTTTTTGGATTTATATCTAAATCTTCTGCTATTTTTTTAACATTTTCATTATTGTTAATAATTAACTGCACTGTTGAATCTTTAAACTCTTGACTATATTTTTTCATGGTAATCCTTATTCATTTTTTATTTTAACGCAGAATTATTAAAATTCTTTGTCTGAAATAAGGTTACCACTCCACTTATTTCTATGAAATAATGAAGTATTTAAGACAATCCTCATTTTTCACAAAATTTGGTATTGGTGAGAAAAAAGTAATAGGATGGCTAGATAAATGGGCAAAAGATGGTAAATGGAAGTATGTGCAAAGAGCAAATGAGAAAAATGCAAAATATTTTTTCATAGAACAAACTGCAAAACTTACAAAACTGCCAAACAGTGATAAAGAGGAGATTTAAGATGAAAAATATTGAAAGACCAAGATTTCTAAGAGCAAAAGAGTTAGCAGATTATTTATGTATAGGCGAAAGTACAGTATGGTATTATCTTAAAATTGGAAAAATCAAAAGTATAAAAATAAGCCCAAAAGTAACTTTATTTAATGTTGCAGAAGTAGAAGAAGCTTTATGCTCTTAATATCATAATAATAAAAAATGAGTTATAATGATTATCTTTTATAACTCATCTTATTTTTGTTAAAAAAATAATTGGGTGGTTTTTTGGGTGAATGTAAAAAAATCGTATCTTGCAAACTACTGTTTTATAGTATTTGGAGATATTTTTCCGACTCCTACTGGGGGGGTTTTAAATTGCTCTACATCTATTTCTATTTTCATCTTTGTGTCCTTTTGTATTTTTTATTTTACCTAATTGACACAAAATTATGAACGGTCCCTTAAAATCTTCTATTTACCTACTATAAAATAAATTAAAGTAACCATTTTGTAACCAAAATTTTCTAAACTTCCAAATATCAAATTATTAGGAAGAAAAATGAAATTTAAAAAAACATATCTTGCATTTATTACAAGTGCTTTACTTATATCAAACCTTAGTGCTGCTGAGCAGTTAAAAATAGTTGGTTCTTCAACTGTATATCCTTTTTCATCAAGTGTAGCTGAAGAGTTTGGTTCAACTACAAAATACCCAACTCCAGTTGTAGAGTCAAATGGAAGTGGTGGCGGAATAAAACTTTTTTGCAGTGGAGCGGATATAAATACACCTAGCATTGCAAATGCTTCAAGACAGATGAAGAAAAGTGAGTTTGAAACTTGTAAAGAAAATGGTGTTACAGATATTACTGAAGCACTAATTGGTTTTGATGGAATTGTAATTGCGATAAATTCAAATACAAAAAGTTTTAACCTTTCAAAAGAAGAGTTAGCTTTAGCTCTTGCAAAAGAAGTGCCATCAAAAGATGGAAAAACTCTAATTGATAATCCTTATAAAAAATGGTCAGATATTAATTCATCTTTACCAAATAGTGAAATCATAGTTTATGGTCCTCCAAAATCTTCAGGTACTAGAGACTCTTTTGAAGAGATGATTTTACAAGCTGTTTTTTCAAAAATGCCAGTTTATACAGATTTATACAAAAAAGATGAAAAAGCAAATAAAAAATATAAAGCTTATAGTGAAATAAGAACAGATGGTGCTTATGTAGAAAGTGGTGAAAATGACAACTTAATTGTACAAAGACTTACAAAAAATGAAGTAGCCATTGGAATATTTGGATACTCTTTTTTAACAGAGAATAAAGATAAAGTTGCAGCACTTAGCATTGATAATATCTTACCAACAGTTGAAAATATCGCAAGTGCTAAATATCCAGTTGCAAGATCTATGTATTTTTATATAAAAAATGAACACAATAAAACAAACCCTGCACTGCAAGAGTTTGCAAATCTTTTTATGAGTGAAAAGATGATTGGTGAAGATGGAATTTTAACTGAAATTGGGCTAATTCCACTAAATGAAAAAGATAGAAAAAATGCACAAGATATAGTAAAAAATAGTCAAAAACTAAAACTTGAAAGTTTAAACCACTAAGGATAGATTTTGACGAATAGTTTTAATAAAGCAAAATATAAAAGAGAGCTAAATGAGAAGCTTATAAAAGCTACTTTGATTTTAGCTGCTGCTATATCTATTTTGACAACTTTTGGAGTTTTATTCTCTATTTTATTTGAAGCAATAGAGTTTTTCAAGCTAAGAAGTTTTTGGTACTTTCTTACAGGTACAATTTGGAGTCCAGGAACTGCAAATAGCCAGTTTGGAGCATTACCAATATTTGCTGGAACATTTGTAATAACTATTATTGCACTTCTTGTAGCAATTCCAATTGGACTTGGAAGTGCAATATATTTAAGTGAATATGCAAGTAAAAATACAAGAGATTATCTAAAGCCAATTTTAGAAATTCTTGCTGGTATTCCTACTGTTGTTTATGGGTTTTTTGCAGCTATTACAGTTGCCCCACTTATTGTAAAAATAGCAAACTTTTTTGGACTTGAAGCCACATTTAATAGTGCTTTAGCATCTGGAGTTGTTATGGGAATTATGATTATTCCTTTGGTTTCATCTTTAAGTGATGATGTAATATGTGCTGTTCCAGACTCTCAAAGAAAAGCAGCTTTTGGATTAGGCTTAACTCAAGCAGAAACTATAAAAAATATTGTAATTCCTAGTGCCTTACCAGGGATTATTTCGGCTTGTTTACTAGCTCTTTCAAGAGCTTTGGGCGAAACTATGATAGTTGTTATGGCTGCAGGTCTGCGACCAAATTTATCTATAAACCCGCTTGAAGATATGACAACAGTAACTGTAATCATAGTAAACTCTTTGGTTGGAGATTTTGAGTTTAACTCTCCTGAAACTTTAAGTGCATTTGCATTGGGGCTTATGCTATTTATTGTAACTTTGATTTTAAATATGATTTCACTAAAACTCATTAGAAAATTCAAAGAGAAATATAAAGTGAATACATTATGATAAAAATTAAAAGAAGACGAAAAAAGAGAAACCCTTTTTATGATGCAACTTTAAAAAAAAGGCATAAAAGTGCAAAAAGATTTAAGAGATTTACTCTTACATCTTTGATATTTTCAGTGGCTTTTTTGGCATTTTTCCTATTTGATATGACGACAAAAGCAATTCCCGCTTTTAATATAGCATATATAAAAGTTGATGTAACTTTTAATGAAAAATCAATAGAAGATACAAGATTTGCAGTTTCAAAAGAGTATAGAACTTTGATTTCAAGAGCATCTTTAAGAGATATTCCAGATATTTTAAAAGAAAATCCTGACTATCTAAACAGTACTCAAAGCTTGTGGTTACTTGCAAACTCTCAAGTAGATCAATATCTAAAAAACCATAACAACACTTTGAAAGATAATGAAAAAAAACTCATTGAAGAGCTAAAAAGTAATAATTTAATTGAAAATCGATTTAACACTCTATTTTTTCTAAATGGAGATTCAAAAATACCTGAAAATGCTGGTATTTTCTCAAGTATTGTTGGTTCTATTTTTACACTATTTATAACTATGTTGGTTGCTTTTCCAATTGGAGTTATGACGGCTATTTATCTTGAAGAGTTTGCAAGTGATAATAAATTTACAAGATTTATCGAAATAAATATAAATAATCTTGCAGCAATTCCTTCAATTTTATTTGGACTTTTAGGACTTGCAATTTTTATAAATTTGTTTGGATTTCCTAGAAGTTCGCCTTTGGTTGGGGGATTAACTCTTGCACTTATGACTTTACCAATAATAATTGTAAGTTCAAGAGCCGCTTTAAGAGCAGTTCCCAATAATATTAGACAAGCTGGGTATGGATTGGGATTAAATAAAATTCAAGTTACACTTGATCATGTTTTGCCTTTAGCATTTCCAGGGATTATGACAGGTTCAATTATAGGTTTAGCACAAGCTATGGGAGAAACAGCTCCACTAATCATTATTGGAATGATAGCCTTTATTCCAGAAGCTCCAAATATGATTACAAGTGCAGCAACAGTTATGCCAGCACAAATCTTTACATGGGCTGGAATGCCTGAGGGTATGTATATAGAAAAAACAGCAGCTGGAATTTTGGTGCTTTTATCAATCTTAATTTCACTAAATGCAGTTGCAATTTATTTGCGAAAAAAATTTGAAGTAAAATGGTAAGGAAAGAGATGAATACAAATAACAAATCAAAAATAGATGTAAAAAAACTTAATCTATTTTATGGTTCACATCAAGCTTTATTTGATATAGATTTAAATTTATATGAAAATAAAATTACAGCACTTATTGGACCATCTGGGTGCGGAAAATCTACATTTTTAAGATGTATAAATAGAATGAATGATTTAATAAATGGTGTAAAAATAGATGGAAAAATAGTAATTGATAGAAAAAATATCTACGATAAAGATGTAGATGAAGTAAGTGTTAGAAAAAGAGTTGGAATGGTTTTTCAACAACCAAACCCTTTTGCAAAATCTATTTATGACAATGTAGCTTATGCACCTTTGAAACACGGACTTGTAAAAAAAGGAAAAGAGTGTGATATGTTGGTTGAGAACTCGCTAATAAAATCTGGGCTTTGGAATGAAGTAAAGGATAAACTCCAAAATCCTGGAACTTCTCTTAGTGGAGGTCAGCAACAAAGGCTTTGTATTGCTAGAACCATTGCTATAAAGCCAGAGATTATTTTGATGGATGAGCCAACAAGTGCCTTAGATCCAATAAGTACAGAAAAAATAGAAGCTCTAATGCTTGAACTAAAAAAAGATTACACAATTGTAACAGTAACTCACAATATGCAACAAGCTGCAAGAGTAGCTGATTATACAGCCTTTTTTCACTTAGGAAAACTAATAGAGTATGATGAAACACAAACTATTTTTATAAATCCTAACAATAAAAAAACAGAAGATTATATTACAGGGAGATTTGGATAATGTTAAAACCTTATGAAGAAAAATTGGCAAAAATAAAGATAGAAATAAAACAGATAAGTTTTGATGTAATTGAAGCCTTAGAAATTTGTTTAAAATCTTTAATTGAAGCAAAAATACAAGATTTAAATAATATAGATATTACTGAAAAGAAAATTCTTGCAAAATCAAATGAAATAGATAATCTTATTGTTGGAATTTTAGCTTTATATGCTCCTGAAGCAAAAGATTTAAGAAGAATGGTGGCTTTTTTAAAAATTACAAATGAATTAACAAGGACAGCCGCAAATACAAAAGATTTTGCAAAAAAATTCAAAAAATCATATTCAAATGATTTGGATACTGCAATTATTTTAGAATATGCAATTCCTCTTTTGAAATCTGCTCTATTATCTTTGCAAACAGCTTGTTCTATAATAGAAGAGCAGGATATTAAACATATTGAAGAAAAATATCAAAGAGTTATTGTAGAAGAGAGTAAAACTGATGATTTATACTTAATGATAGAAAAAAATATTTTAAAACTAATAACAAAAAAACTTGATTTATCAAAAGAGTATTTTGATATTTTAAGTAGTTTAAGAAGGTTAGAAAAAATAGCAGATAGATCTCTTAGCATAGCCAAACTGTTGCAATTTGCACAAATTGGTGGAGATATAGTTCAATCATAAAAAAATTTTATGATATACTTTTTGTTATGAAAGATTTACTAAATAACCTATCAAAACATTTAAGCAAAAATCTTGAAGTTTTTGCTGCAACGATAATTTTTTTAACAGTTCTTGTAATTGGTCATGATTTTTATAAAGCTATTATTTTAATGCTGGAATTTATCGTAATTATGGAAGTTGTAAAGATGATTTCTGATTTTATAAGAAGAGAGCCTTTACTTCTTAGATATGTTTTGGATATTTTTATTATATTTTTAATTCGAGAAGTAATTATTCTATCAGCAAATAAAAATAGAGATTATATTGATATTATATTTTTGCTTTTCGTTATATTTATATTCTTTGTATTTAGAATTTTGGCTATAAAATTCTCACCAAATGAAAACAAAAAAGAGATTAAAACAGTAAAAGAGAATGAAAAAAACGATATTAATAATTGAAGATGAAGAGGATTTATTAGAACTTCTTGAATTTACCTTACAAAAAGAGAATTATGAAACTATTGGTTTTTTATCTATAGATAAAAATGTAAAAAAAATTTTAGATGAAGAACAAATAGATTTAATTCTAATAGACAGAAATCTTCCAAATATAGAAGGGACTACTTTTATAAAAGAATTAAGAAATAGTGGTTACCAGAATTCTGTTATTTATCTTACAGCAAAAGATAAACAAAGCGATATTTTAGATGGTTTTGAAGCACATGCAGATGATTATATTACAAAACCTTTTAACATAAATGAACTAATTGCAAGAATAAAAGCTGTTATTAAAAGATCTAGTAAAGAGTGTGAAACCCTAAAAGTAAGAGATATTTTATACAACTCTTCAAGCAAAAGCTTCTCTATAGATGGAGAAATTTTATCTCTTTCTCAACTTGAAACAAACCTTCTTTTAGAATTTATGAAAAATCAAAATATACTTTTAAGCAGAGATTATCTGCTAGAAAATATCTGGAAAGATTCGCTAGATAAACAAGAAAAAACCGTAAATGTTGCAATAAAAAGATTAAAAGATAAAATAGATTCTAAAGGCGAAAAAAACTATATAAAAGCAGTTCGTGGAGAGGGCTATATTTTTTGTTAAAAATTCACAAACTATTTTTTAGAAGCTTTTTGCTTATATTTTTAATAACCATTTCAATAATAACTTTAGTTGTCTATTTTTGGGCAAAAAACCTCTATTTAAAAGAGATAAAATTTAACCTAAGCCAAAATATAAATAGTTTTTTAGTTTTAGTAAAAAAAGAAGATTTAATTAATATTCAAACAACAATTAAAGAATTAGGTAAAAAACTAAATCTAAGAGTCTCTTTAATTGATGAAACAGGTTTAGTAATAGCAGATAGTGAAAATTTGGAACTAGTTGAAAACCATTTAAATAGAGAAGAGATAATAAAAGCAAAAAACAGTAACTCTATAGATGAATTTTCATCTACTCTTAGATTTTCAACGAGCTTACAAAAAGAGCTTTTGTATGTTGCAAAAAAATTTGAACTAAACAACAAAATATATTACATAAGAATGAGTGATTTTACCGATAAAATACTGCATAATTTTTCAAATCTTTTGAGTGAAATTATTATATATATTTTAATTTTTATTCTATTTGCATTTTTGACAACTTATATTCTAAGTTTAAGAATAAAAAGAGAGATGGATTTGATTTTACATTTTTTATTAAACCTTACAAAAAATAGAAATGCCTTAAAACTAGAATCAAATTTTACTTTTGAATTTTATAAAATTGCAAAACTTCTAAACAAAGTTGCAAGAAAACTTGCAAAACAAGATGAGATAAAAGCCAAACATACAGCAAAATTAAAATTAGCAAATAGACAAAAAGATGAAATAATTTCAAGCCTTTCTCATGAATTTAAAAATCCAATAGCAATAATTTCAGGTTATAGCCAAACTTTACTAGAAGATGAAAATATAAAAAAAGAGTTGCAAATTAAATTTTTAACTAAAATTTATTCAAATTCAATCAAACTTTCACATATAATTGATAAATTAAGACTTAGCCTAAGACTTCAAGAAAAGCAACAAGAGCTAGTAAAAGCAAAAATAAATCTCTATAATTTAGTTGAAAATTGTGCTAGTGATTTGAAATTTAAATATAAAAATAGAGAGATAAATATTGAGAAAAATGAAATTATTATTGAAGCTGATGAGACTCTTTTTTCTATAGCTATTTCAAACCTAATAGAAAATGCTCTAAAATATTCAAGTAAAGAGATAAACATTAAAATTGAAAAAAATTCTTTAAGTATTATTGATTTTGGAGTAGGAATAAGCCAAGATGATATAGAAAAGATTGATAAAAAATTTTATAGAGCCTCAAGCAATGAGTGGAACAACTCTTTAGGATTAGGGCTTTTTATTGTACAATCTATTTTGAAACTACATAATTTTAAGTTAGAGATAAGCTCAAAAGAAAATATTGGCTCGACTTTTAAAATTCATTATTAATTTATACTTAATTTAAGCAAAATGAAAGGATAACTTAAATATTATTCCAACTCATTAAAGAAAGGGAGTTAATAAATGAAATTTACTCAAATGGCAAAAGCCAACGAAATCGAAAGATCTTGGGTTGTAGTAGATGCAGAAGGTAAAGTATTCGGAAGAATTATTACTGAAGTTGCTACAATTTTAAGAGGTAAAAATAAACCTTGTTTTACACCAAATGTTGATTGTGGAGATTATGTAGTTATAATCAATGCAAGTAAAGCAAAATTTACTGGTGCTAAATTAGATGTAAAAAACTACTATACACACTCAGGTTATTTTGGAAGTACTAAAACTCACAAAATGTCAGATATGATAGAAAAAAACCCTGAAAAACTGTATAAATTAGCTACTAGAGGTATGCTTCCAAAAACTACTCTTGGTAAAGCTATGTTAAAAAAATTAAAAGTATATGCAGGAAGTGAACACCCTCATACTGCTCAAATTAAAGGATAATAGTAATGGCAAAAGTATATGCAACAGGAAGAAGAAAAACAGCAATCGCTAAAGTTTGGTTAGAAAATGGAAATGGTCAATTAACTGTAAATGGACAAACTTTAGATCAATGGCTTGGTGGACATGATTCAATTAAAAAAAGAGTAATGCAACCATTACATGTAGCAAAACAAGAGACATCTGTAAATATCGTTGTTAAAACTTTAGGTGGTGGATATTCTGCTCAAGCAGATGCTGCTAGACACGGTATTTCAAGAGCTTTAGTTGCTTATGATGAGCAATTTAGAACAATTTTAAAACCTCATGGACTTCTTACAAGAGATGCAAGATCTGTTGAGAGAAAAAAATATGGAAAGAAAAAAGCAAGAAAATCTTCTCAATTCTCAAAAAGATAATTGGTATTTTTTCTTATCTTTCTTCAAAGGGAGCGATTTATTATCGCTCCCTTTTTTTATTCCAAACTTTCATTTAAACACTTATTTAAAAACCACACAAGCAAATTTTCCATCTTTATTTGTTCCACCTGCTGTAATTTGATTTAAAGTAGCCCCTGAATTATATATAGAAGTTGCATTATTTATAAAACTTCCAAATAAATTTTTTTCGCAAATCTCTTTTCCAAAAAAGTTTTCACTAAAAGCATCTTTACCCATAAGTGAACTCTCTTTACTAAAATTAACCAAAAGCTTATATCCAGTCCCTGCACTTGAACTTATATCTTTATCAGCTCCTGTACTATCTTTTATTTTATCTCCATTTACAATAGGAACTATTTGCCAAATAACATTACTTTTCGGAAATTCTAAAGTTGCTTGAAAGCTTTTATCTCCAATGGCTCCTGCTATAACTTTTACATTATCTTTAGAAGTTGGAATACCTTTTGTAATATTTCCAGGTAAAATACCATTATCAAATATTATTTCGAAATTAATTTTTGTCATATCCCCACCACTTTGAATATATGTATTCACAAAACTATCAACAGCCAAAAATTGGGATTTTGCTCTTTCTATTTCAGCTGTGATTTGACTGTCATCAGCTTCATATCTTGTCATTAACACTATTAAAGCAGCAACAACTGCTATTATAGAAGAAACTAAATATGGCATTTTTTTCCTTTTTTTCTTTAATTATATATAAGTTTTCATAAAAATGCTACTACCTATCTATTTTGAGTCTTAAATTATTTTTACTTTAACCATATTTTAAGCTATTATAAGAACTTAAGTTTTTTTTGGGTACAATCCGCGAAAATTTAAGAAAAAGAAGAAGTATGAGAGACATTAGAAATATTGCAGTTATTGCACACGTTGACCACGGAAAAACAACAACAGTTGATGAACTTTTAAAACAAAGTGGTACATTTTCAGCTCACCAAAATGTAGATGAAAGAGTTATGGATAGCAATGCTATTGAAAAAGAAAGAGGTATTACAATTCTTTCTAAAAATACAGCTATTGATTATGAAGGTGTAAGAATTAACATCATCGACACTCCAGGACACGCCGATTTTGGTGGAGAAGTTGAGAGGGTTTTAAAAATGGTTGATAGCGTTTTACTTCTTGTTGATGCACAAGAGGGAGTTATGCCACAAACAAAATTCGTTGTTAAAAAAGCACTATCTTTAGGTCATAGACCAATAGTTGTTGTAAACAAAATTGATAAACCTGCAGCTGAACCAGATAGAGTTGTAGATGAAGTATTTGACCTTTTTGCACAAATGGATGCAACAGAAGAGCAACTAGAGTTCCCAGTTATTTATGCAGCTGCAAGAAGTGGATTTGCAAGATATGATTACAAAGACGATAATATGGATTTCAAACCACTATATGAAACTATATTAAAAGAGGTTCCAAAACCAAAAGGTGATGATAAAGAAGGTCTTCAACTTCAAGTATTTACTCTTGATTATGATAATTTTATAGGAAAAATTGGAATTGCAAGAATTTTCAACGGAACTATAAACCAAGGTGATACAGTAATGCTATGCAAAGCTGATGGAGAAAAAGTAAAAGGAAGAGTATCTAAACTTATTGGATTTAAAGGGCTTGATAGAGTTGATATAAAAAGTGCAGGTGCTGGGGATATTGTAGCAGTTGCAGGTTTTGAAACTATTGATGTTGGAGATAGTTTATGTGATATAAATAATCCAATGCCACTTGATCCTATGCACATTGAGGAGCCAACACTTAGCGTTACTTTTGCTGTAAATGACTCTCCACTTGCTGGAACTGAAGGAAAATTTGTAACTTCAAACAAAATTCAAGAAAGATTAGCAGCTGAAATGAATACAAATATTGCTATGAGTTATGAACAAATTGGTGAGGGAAGATTTAAAGTAAATGGAAGAGGTGAGTTACAAATCACTATTTTGGCTGAAAATATGAGAAGAGAAGGTTTCGAGTTTAGTATTGGAAGACCAGAAGTTATTACAAAAGAGGAAAATGGTGTAATTTTTGAACCATTTGAACATCTTGTAATTGATACACCAGATGAGCATAGTGGTGGGATTATTGAAAAATTAGGAAAAAGAAAAGCTGTTATGACAAATATGGTTCCTATGGGAATTGGCTTCACAAGATTAGAGTTTGAAATTCCAGCACGTGGACTTATAGGTATTAGAACTGAGTTTTTAACTGATACGAAAGGTGAAGGTGTTATGAACCACTCATTTTTAGAGTTTAGACCATATAGTGGAACAGTTGAAAGTAGAAAAAATGGTGCTTTAGTTTCTATGGAAAATGGAGAAGCTATCGCATATTCTATATTTAACTTACAAGATAGAGGAATTATGTATGTAAAACCTCAAGATAAAGTGTATGTTGGTATGGTTATTGGAATTCATGCAAAAGATAATGACCTTGATGTAAATCCTATTAAAGGAAAAGCTTTAACAAACGTAAGAGCAAGTGGGACTGATGATGCTATTAGATTAATTCCACCAAAACCACTATCTTTGGAAAGTGCTTTAGAGTGGATTGAAGATGATGAGTTAGTTGAAATTACTCCAATTTCAATAAGAATAAGAAAAAGAGACCTTGATCCAACTGTTAGAAAAAGAGCAGCAAAAAAAGAGAAGAATTCTTAATTCTTTTCTTTTAAACGAAACTTTTGCTTTAGCAAAATGTTGAGAAATAAAGAGAAAAATTCCTAAAATAGACGTATAATTAAAACAAAGGGGAAGAAGCTTTTGCTTCTTCCCTTTTTTTGTTTTAATAAAATAGTAGTTATAATCAATAGATTTTGATAAAGGAAAAAAATGCCAAATAATTTTGAAAAAAATCGACTCTCAAATGATGAATTAAATAGATATAGCAGACATCTTATTTTAGAAAATATTGGTTTAGAGGGGCAATTAAAACTTAAAAACTCAAAGGTTTTGGTGGTTGGAACTGGAGCTTTAGGTTCTCCTGCTTTGATGTATTTAGCTGCTGCTGGAGTTGGAACTATTGGAATAGTTGATTTTGATATAGTTGAAAGTTCAAATTTACAAAGACAAATAATTCACTCAACAAAAAGTATTGGAAAATCGAAAATCTCTTCAGCAAAAAATAGAATACTTGAGTTAAATCCAAATATTGAAGTACATGCTTTTGAAGAAAAACTTACAAGTAAAAATGCTTTAGAAATCATAAAAAACTTTGATGTAGTTGTAGATGGGACAGATAATTTTCAAACAAGATATTTAATAAACGATGCTTGTGTTTTTCTAAATAAGCCCTTTGTATATGGAGCTATATCAAAATTTGAAGGGCAAACAACAGTTTTTAACCATAAAAATAGTGCTTGTTACAGATGCTTATTTCCAACCCCACCAAAAGCTGGACTTGTGCAAAGCTGTTCAGAAGCTGGAGTTTTAGGAGTATTGCCAGGGATTGTAGGTACTATTCAAGCAACAGAGACTATAAAACTACTTTTAAATATAGGTGAAAACCTAAACAATAGATTACTATCTTTTGATGCATTAAAAATGAGATTTTTTGAGTATAAAATATCAAAAAATGAAAACTGTTTAGTGTGTGGAAAAAATCCAACAATAAAAGAGCTAATAGATTATGAAGAGTTTTGTGGATTAAAAAATCCAAATGAAAAGATAAAAATAGATGAGCTAAGTGTGGAAGAGTTAAAAAAACTTATTTTAGATAAAGAAGATATAGAGATTATTGATATTACACAAAAAAATATTATGAATTTAGAAAAAATTGCTAACTCAAAAAAGCTAGAAGCAAAAGAGATTTTAGATAATTTAAATTTACTAGATAGTTCAAAAAAACTTATAATAGTTTGTACAATTGGACTTAAAAGTAAAGAGCTAATAACAAAACTAAAAGAAGCTTCATACAAGGGGGAGATTTATAGCTTAAGCGGTGGTTTAAGCTCTTGGAACAATAGTTTATAAAAGTTGATATTTGTCAATAATATCTATTAATAAAAATTATAAAATACAAGTTTGATTATAAAATAAGGATATATTTATGCTAATAGACAAAAATGTCTTACCTCTTGTAGCTGAAGAGTTTATGAATGAAACTCACTTTGAAGATGTAGATTTAATAAACAAAATTTATGAAAATATAGAAAAATATGAAAAAGAAGCTTCAAATGAAAATTTTGAAAACCTTAAAAATATCTATAATACATGGGTAAACCATACTATACAACATTTTGCAAAAGAAGAAGAGGAGATGCAAAAAAGAGGATTCTTTGCATATCCATTTCACAAAGGCGAACATGACAATAATCTTGAAGATATTAAAGCTGTTTGGAGTGAATTTGAAAGCAATAAAAATATAACTTCATTAAAAAGCTATATTGAATATGATTTAGTAAATTGGTTAATAAATCATATAAAATCAATGGATACTGTAACTGCAAGATTTTTCCAAACAGGAATGAGTCCTTGTTCTATGATGTAAAATCATAGAACAAAGCAATTTCATACCTTTACTTTTCTTTGGCTATAATCCAATATTAAATAAATTCAAAAGGATTTTTATGCCACTACTAGATAGCTTTAGAGTTGACCACACAATTATGCCAGCACCAGCTGTACGAGTTGCAAAAACTATGCAAACTCCAAAAGGTGATATTATTACAGTTTTTGATTTAAGATTTTGTGTACCAAATGAAAAAATGATGAGTGAAAAAGGAACTCACACTTTAGAACACCTTTTCGCAGGTTTTATAAGAAATCATTTAAATTCTAACACTGTTGAAATAATTGATGTATCTCCAATGGGATGTAGAACTGGATTTTATATGAGTTTAATTGGTAATCCAAAAGAAGAAACTGTAGCACTTGCATGGAGAAATGCAATGGAAGATGTACTAAAGGTTGAAAAGCAAAGCGATATTCCTGAATTAAATATCTTTCAATGTGGAACTTGCGAAATGCACTCTCTTGAGGAGGCAAAAGATATAGCAAAAGATATTTTATCTTGCAATATAGATACAATGTCAAATGACAAACTATTTTTAAGTGATGAAAAATTAAAAAGTTTAGGAAACTAATTTGCCAATTTTAGATGAAGTGGTTACCACAGCCGATGGTAGCCACACACTTTTCTCAAAAAAATATAACCAGCATTTTCATAATACAGATGAAGGTAGTTTAAACGAAGCATTATATAAACATGTAATTCCTGCTTTTACTTTTCATAAAGATAAAAAAGAGTTAAATATTTTAGATATTTGTTTTGGTTTAGGTTTTAATACTTTTGCAACTATATATTACTGTTTATCTAACAATTTAAATATCAAACTAAATATTTACTCAGTTGAACTGGATTTTGATTTAATAAAATCTCTAAAAAACTTCTCTTACCCAAAGGAGTTTAAAAAAATAAAAGAGTTCCAAAATATACTAAATGATTTAATAAATCTCCAAAAATATGAAGATGATAATATAAAAATTGAGATAAAAATAGAAAATGCAAGAACTTATATTAGGAATCTTCCTAAAAATTTTTTTGATATTGTATATCAAGATGCTTTTTCAAGTGATGTAAATTTTGAACTTTGGACAAAAGAGTATTTTACTGATATTTATTCTATTTGTAAATCAAATTCTATACTTACAACTTATGCAATATCCACTAATATTAGGCTTTCTATGTATGAAGCTATGTTTTTTATATATGAGCTGGTTCCAATAAAAAGAAAAATTACTCTTGCTTTTAAGACTAATCAAAATATTATTGGTAACTATATTGATATGGAGTTAAAGAAATCAAGAAATAAAAATGCAAGGGCATTATATGATAATTAAATATTTTTTATTATATAATCCTACAAACAACTAATTTAAGGCATAAAATGAACTTATTAAAAACAGCTATATCTCTACTTATTTTACCAGTTTTTGCATTTTCATATGATGATAAACAAATATTCCAAAAAATCGAAAAAGATTTAGACTCAATTATTGTAAAAGACTTAACAAAAAAACAATTGATATTTCAAAAAGATGCAAACCAAATTGTAAGACCTGCTAGTCTTACAAAAATTATGACATCTATTATTGCTATTGAAAGCGGTAAAATGAACAATATTGTTACTATCACTGCTGAAATGAAAAAAGTTGAACCAACAATTTTAAATTTTAAAGTTGGAGAAAAATTCTATTTAAGAGATTTAGTAAATGCAGCTATGATAAAATCAGCAAATGATGCTGCAAATGCTATTGCAATTTACCTAGGAAATGGAAACAAACAAGTATTTGTAAATATGATGAACAAAAAAGCAAAAATGCTTGGTATGAATAATACTACTTTTGAAAATCCTTGCGGTTTTGATGCTCCAAATCATAAAACTACAGCAAGTGATTTATTGAAATTAACAGAATACTCTATTAAAAATAAGACCTTTAACGATATTGTAAAAAAAGAGAATTATGCTTTTAAAGCAATTAACACAAAACGAACTTATATAGCCCACACAAGCAACAAATTACTTCCAAAAGAAAAATATGTTGTTGGTGTTAAAACTGGATATACAAGTAAAGCTGGACCTTGTTTAATTGCAAGAGCAAAAGAGGGGAAAAAAGATGTTTTACTAGTTATGTTAAACTCACAAAATAGATGGGAAAACACAAAACTAGCTTTAGAAACAGTTATGAATAAAAAGTAGATTAAGTAGGATTACCCTACTTTTTCATTTAATTTTCTAAACTTTCTTGCATAAAAATTTCCATAGTTGGAAATTCCAATGCACATAATCTTGGATTTGGAATTTTATTAATATCTTTTTTATGATAACATCCCAAATCAATTCCACAAGAAAATTCTGTCATTTTTGGCTCTTCAAAAATTGTATGTCCATAAACATTAAAAATCTCTTGTATATCAATACTAGATTTTCTACTCCATAAAATATGTGATTCAAAAATATCTTTATCAATCTTTTCTTCACTATTTCTTAAATCCCAAACTCTTCCAATACTTGAATGGCTAACCAATAAATATCTATTATCTTTTGTTTTATAATCTTTATATTCAAGAAACAAAGGAAGAGACTTTATAAAATTATAGTGCTTAAAGTATGTATCCAAATCTTTATAGGAATTAAGAGTCTGCTCACCTCCGCAAGAGAATAACCAATACGATGATGTTTCGCTTACTTTTGGTTCATCTTGTGTTGGTGCATACTCCAAAAACATCTCTTCATGATTTCCTTTTACACAATCATAATTATTTTTAATTATTAAATCTATAACTTTATGTGAATCTTCTCCTCTATCAAGTAAATCTCCAACAAAGCAGATTTTACTGTCATATTTATTTGGAAATTGTTCAATTAAAGCAGCTAAAGATTTATAACTGCCATGAACATCACCTATAATATAAATTTTTTCATTGCATTCAATCTTTGACATTATAAGGTAGCTAATCTATCTAAAATATATTTTTGTAAGTCTCTTTTTGAAACCTCTTCTCTCATGGCACTTTCAAAAAAGCTATTCACCTTTAAATTGTACTCTTCGTATGCAAAAAAAGGAAAATGTAAACTCCATGCCTTTTTAATAGCCACTTTTGTCATACTTTGTTTTAATAAATCCATAAAATAATTAAATCCCATAAATATTAGTGCTGTAATTATCATACCACCAACTATTGAAATATGAGAATCTATTTTTGCAAGAGGTTTATGCGTAAGTAACGATATAGGAACTACAATCATCAAAACTAAAGCAATATACACCATATATGCTCTTGTAAGTCTTAGCCTGAAACCTAATCTTGAACTATCTACTTCCATTCCATTATTAAATTGTGCAGATGCAACTAGCATATCTTTTAGCAATATTGGCTGTTTTGATGTATTATAAACAAAATTTAAAACTCTATTTAAAAGGCTTTTATCTTTCATATTTTTCCCTAATATAATTTGAAGTATATTTTATCTTACTTTAGTAAAATTATTGTTAAAGTTTTTTATAGTTAAGTAAAACCACCAAAGATGGTCTTACTTGTTTATTTTATTAAAGAAGCAAAATCTTTATAGATTATTGAATTTGCTGTAGGAGTAAACTCTGAAGTTAATATATTTTGTTTATTATACTTTAATGCAACAGTTCCATTTGTAAATGCATTTGTGTATATGCTAGTTGCAAATTGTTCAAAATCTTTTATATTATATTCTGTATTCAAAGTATAAACTTCTACCTTTTTTTCACCTTTAATTGGATGACTTCCAGATTTAATTGAACAATTTTTTTCTATTTTTGCTCCGCTTGCAAGTGCCAAAAGATAATGCCCTAACCCAACTGCGAATATTGGAATGTTAGCAGATATTAACTCTTTGATATTATTTATTATATTTATATAAATATTTGGATTTCCAGCTCCACCACTTAAAACTACTCCACCTATTTTCCCTGATTTAAACTCTTCTATAATCTCATTTGCTTTTGTTTGTGATGGAATAACTTCTACTTCAAGCCCTATTTCTACAAGTTCATTTAAAAATGATTTTTTAACACCAAAATCATAAACAACAACTTTTTTATCACTCATACTAGCTTTTCTAAACTCATTTGCATCCATATCCCATGCACCACTTTTATGGATATATCTCTCTTTTGTAGATACTTCATCAACAAAATTTATTTCATCATATTTTTTTGATTCTTTTAACAATCTTGCTAATTCATCTTTTGAAGATATTGTAGTTGAAGCAATCATCATCATATTACCTTCATCTCTAGCTATTTTTGTTAGAAATCTTGTATCAATATCACAAATTCCTAATACATCTTGCTCTTTTAAAAATTGGGCTAAACTTTTTTCTGCTCTATAATTTGAATAAGCATCATGATAACTTCTAACAATTACACCAGTTGCATGTGCTTTTGAACTCTCCACATCATCTTTATTTGTACCACTATTTCCAATTTCTACAGCCATAAAATTAATAAAAAGTCCTGCATTACTAGGGTCTGTTATTACATCTTGATAAGCAAATGTTGTATTATTATAAACTAATTTTCCTATTGCAGTTTTATTTGCACCAAAAGAGCTTCCTTCTAAAAATATCCCATTTTCTAAATAAATATATACTTTTTGCATTAAATTAATCCTCTTTTTATTAATTCTTCTTCATAAAGTCTATGATACACCAAATCATAGTCCTCAGTTCCTGGAATTAGTTTTCTCTTATAATTTTTAAGTTTAGCTAATACCTCGCTATCTGCCTTTTCAAAACCTTTAATAAAATCATCCAAAGAACCAAATATTACATTTTTTATTTGATTATCTGAACAAGTAAAATGTATATAATCCTCCTCCCATAAATAATCTAATATTTTATGAGCAATATCAGAAAATCTATCTTCATTGTTTAAGATAACTCCAAAATCATTTGCCAATCTTTTTTTTGTCATCCAAAAAAGTTGTCTTCTATCTGCGTTTAAATACTCTATCTCTTCTTCTTGTGCATCTAAAATTTCTTGTACTTTTTCATCTAATGCATGTTCTTTTTCTATATCTTCATCTAGTATTCTTTCAATTTGCTCTTCAATACTAGCCTTTTCTCTTCTTACCTCAACAAAATCACAAGAGACTAAATCTCTAGTTATTCTTCTTGAAACATATGGTGTATGGTGTAATTTTAATCTCATGTTTAACCTCTTATTATTGTGTCATCTCTCTCAGGTGAAGTTGAAATAATCCCAACTTTTACATTTGTAATCTCTTCGATTTTTTCTATAAATTTCTTTGCATTAGTTGGTAATTCTTCATAATTTCTAACACCAACAACACTATCCCAACCAGTTATTTCTTCATATATTGCTTCTACATTTGTCATATCAGATGGCATATAAGAGATTCTTTCTCCATTATACATATATGCTACACAAACTTTTATTTTGTCAAAACCATCTAAAACATCTAGTTTCATTAAAGCTAATTTATCACATCCATTTAATCTACTTGCATATCTAACTGCAACTGCATCAAACCATCCACATCTTCTTTTTCTTCCAGTTACTGTTCCAAACTCTTTTCCAACTTCACCCATAGTTTTCCCATATTCAGTGAAATCTTCACTTGGGAATGGTCCATTTCCTACTCTTGTACAATATGCTTTTACAATTCCAATTACTTCACCTATATCTTTTGGATTAAGTCCTAATCCTGTACAAGCCCCCCCACTAACCGTACTTGAAGATGTAACATAAGGATATGTTCCGTGGTCAATATCAAGTAAAGTTCCTTGAGCACCTTCAAGAAGAACTCTTTTTTCATCTTCAAGAGCTTTCCAAACCATATTTGTAGTATTTGTAATATGTGGTGCTAAATATTTTTTATAGTTCTCAAGTTCTGCTAAAAGTTCAGATTTATTTGGAGTTTTTATCTCTAAAACATCAAATATTGCCCTATTTTGTTCAAAATAACTTAAAATATCATCACAAAGTTTTGTCGGATTTAAAAGCTCCCCTGCTCTAAATCCACTACGACTTGCTTTTTCAGCATAAGTTGGTCCAATTCCTTTTCCTGTTGTTCCAATAGCTTTATCACCTTTAAGTCTCTCTTTTGCTTGATCTATTAAAGCATGAAAAGGAAGGTTTAAATGTGCTTTGTCAGAGATATATAATCTTCCTTCAAGATTATCAAATTGGCTCATCTCTTTTATAATATTTTCTGGAGATACAACAACTCCATTTCCTATCACATTTACAGCTTTTTTATTTAAAATTCCAGATGGGATTAATTGAAGTGCATATCTTACACCATCAACCCAAATAGTATGACCAGCATTATGCCCACCTTGGCTTCTACAAACCATATCATATTTTTGTGCAAGCATATCAACTATCTTACCCTTGCCTTCATCTCCCCATTGAATTCCTACAATTACATCTGCTTTCATCTTTTACCCTTCTGTTATTTTTAATAAATTATCTGTATATAGTGCAAAACCTAAAGAACTAATCCCATCTGCTTCGTACATTCCACCTCTACAAATTACAAGATTATCTTTGATTACTCTATAATAAATATCGTTATAATATTTTAAACTTCCATAATAAAGTGGTGCAATTACAATATTTGAATAATTAACCTCTTTTGCTTTTTTTAAAAGCTTTTCTAACTCTGCTTTTATACTATTTGGTACAATCTTTATAACTTCTTCTAAGTTTTTTATATTTCCAACTCTTAAAAGCTTGTTTAACCAATCACAGTTTAGTTTTAAAAGTTCAGAAATTTCTCCATTTTTTAAAAGCTCTATATCAATATTTAGTTCAATACTTACAAGTTTTGGAATATTAATATTTGATATTTGCATAATTGGTTCAATTTTTAAAGCTCTTAGAATATCTGCTGTTAGATTTAAAATATCTGAAATATTTGTGTGTTCAATCCACTCGCAGCCTATTTGATAATCTTCATTTGCTGGATAACTAAAAACAGGTTGAACATAGAACCATTTTTTCTCTTTAGTTGTTCTTCCCAATCTTTTAGTAATAATTCTTACAACATCCAAAGTAGAATCAGCTCTTAATGCAACTTGTTCATTCTCTTCATCTGAAAATTTAATAAGCTTTCTTTCATTTGCGATAGCTTGATGTTGAGAATAAGAAAAATTAGGTGTTAAAATCTCTTCAAAGCCATTTGCTTCTAAAATTTGACAAACACTATTTTCTAAAACTCTTTTTGCCTTTGCAAGTTTCCCAAAATATAGCCTACTTCCCTTTGGAATTTCGTGTTCAAAAATCATAATTTGTTTAATTTCCTTTATAAAAATTATCTACAAAAACTCTATTAGCTGTTCCATCAAATGTTCTAATTCCCAATTCGTCTAAAACCAACTCTGTAGCATTTACAGCCCAAGCTGCTTCAAAATCTTCAACTAGTCCCATATGATTTATTCTTATAATTTTCCCTGCTAAATGGTCTTGACCTCCAGCTATATCTACATTGTATTTTGTTTTTAAAAGTTTTCTAATCTCATTTGATTTTTCTGTATAAGCTGTTGTCATTGCATTTGCAGGGTTTTTTGGATAAATCTCAAATCCAATAGCTTTTAAAGCCTCTTGTGTTGCTTTTGCTCTTTTTGCTGTTTGTGAATAAACATTTTCAAAACCAATCTCTTTTAGTTTTTCTAAAATTGCACCTAAACCAATAATTAAAGTTGTAGCTGCTGTATAAGCTGTTGTATTTTTCTTTTGGTTTTTTATCTCACTTGCAAGATTAAAGTAATAACCAGCTGGTTTTTCTTCAATTTTAGCAACTGCTTTGTCACTTAATCCAATCATTGCAAGACCAGGAGGAAGCATAAATGCTTTTTGACTTCCTGTTATTAGTGCATCAATATTTGTTGTATCAATCTTTTCAACACCAACAGCGGTAATTCCATCTGCAACAACCATAATATCTGGATTTATTTTTTTAACTTCACTTGCTATTTTTTCAACTGGATGTCTTAGTCCTCCAGCACTTTCGCAAACTTGAATAAAAATTGCATCAATGCTACTATCATTTTTTATAGCATTTACAACATCTTCAACGCTAACTGGTGTATTCCACTCATTTATAAGTTCTGTATATTCAATATTGAAAGCTTTACAGATTTTTCCAAATCTCTCTCCAAATTTTCCAGAATTAACTGTAAGTGCTTTTTTTCTTGTAAGGTTTGTAACACAAGCTTCCATAGCTCCTGTTCCACTTGAAGCTAACATTAAAACTTCACTCATATCATAAATTTCAAGTAATAAATTTCTAGTCTTTTCAAAAATTGCTTCAAACTCTTTTGTTCTATGATGAATCGTAATATCACTCATAGCTTTTCTTGCAAACTCTGGTACAGGAGTTGGACCTGGCGTTAATAACATATTCATATCCTTATTAAATTTTAATTTTCAGTAAAACAGAACATTTTAGCTAAAAAAAGATTATTAAATGGTTAAAAATATGTTTAATTGGTTATAATTGCACGACAATTTTCAAAAGGGACAAAATGAATTTAATTAAATTTTCTTTATCAACACTGGCACTCTCAACACTTTTATTTGCTAGTAGTTATAAAATTGATTCAAAAACTTCAAGTGCTGATTTTTCAATGAAATACTCGAAATCAAATGATTTTAAAATAGAGTTTAAAACTGTTGGTGGAGAGTTTATTTACGATGAAAAAAAACTTATTTTAAACTCTTTTAAAAGTGAAATTGATCTTGAAGATTTTGTAACTTCAAAAGATGAATTAAGAACTCTAGTTGAAGATAAGATTTTCAATATTAAGAAGTTTCCAAAAATAAAATTTGTTGCAACACAAATTGAAGAAGATAGAATTATTGGTGATTTAACTATAAATAATGTTACAAAAAATATTGAATTTGATTTAGAAAATAGTGGAGAATTTTTTGGAAAACTATATCTTAAATTAAGTACAAAAATAAAAAGAGCCTACTTTGATTTAACTTGGGATGAGCTACTTGATACTGGAAGTAGTAATTTTGACAATGAAATTGATGTAGAAATTAATATAGAAGCAAACAAGATAAATAATCTGCCTTTTTCAAAAGTAATTGAAAAAAATAAAAAATAGTATTGACATTATTACTAATTAGTAATATAATTCCCTGATGTTTTTTTAAAACTCATCTATTTTAAAAAATTGGATTTTTATGAAAAAAACTTACGGGACAATTACTGATAAATCTATGAAAACTGTTGTAAGACTTGATAGAGTTTCTCATTTAGTAAATAATCTAACTGAGAACTATCTAAGCTTACATAATCTTACATTTAATCAATTTAAAAT
Organism: Aliarcobacter sp.; assembly: GCA_039810345.1. Classification (GTDB taxonomy): domain Bacteria; phylum Campylobacterota; class Campylobacteria; order Campylobacterales; family Arcobacteraceae; genus Aliarcobacter. The sequence goes on from JBDHWU010000001.1 coordinate 149,730, forward strand.
CCTAGAAGTTTTATACCATTTAGGAGATTTAAATATTGGAACAATCACAAAACTAATATCAAGTACTCCTGGTAATACAACAGTTGTTGTCAAAAATCTATTAAGAGATGAATTTATCTCTTCAAAAAAAGACCCAAATGACAATAGAGCTTCTATTTTATCTATTAGTGAAAAAGGAAGTGAAGTTATTGAAACGGTCTTTCCTGCTCATGCAAAAAATCTTGAAAATTTTATGAGCAGTTTAGATGAAAATGAGTTAGATACTTTGTATAACTTATTAGATAAAATTTACAATTCAAATAAAAAGGAAAACTTATGAAAAAGTTAGGATTATTAAGTATATTTGTTGCAAGTTCTTTATTTGCAGGTGTTTATAGTGTTGATACAGCACATTCAAATGCAGGATTTACTGTAAAACATATGATGGTTTCAAATGTAAAAGGAAGTATAAATGATATTTCTGGAACATTTGAATATGATGAAAAAGCAAATACTTTAGTTAAAGTTGAAGGTGAACTTCTAGTTGCATCAATTGATACAAAAAATGAAAAAAGAGATACACATTTAAAAGAAGATGATATTTTAGATACTAAAAAATTCCCTAAAATAACTTTCAAATCTACAAAAATTGAAGGTGACAAAGTTTATGGAGATTTAACAATCAAAGGTGTTACAAAAAATATTAAATTAGAACTAGAAAATGGTGGAGCAGTTGCAGAAAAAGCTGGATTTTCTTTAAAAGGAAAAATAAATAGAAGTGAATTTGGTGTAACTTGGAATAAAGTTTTAGAAAGTGGTGGAGTTGCTGTTAGCGATGAAGTAAAACTTGAAATTGATATTGAAGGAAATCTTCAAAAATAATTATATCAAGTGGTTATTAAAAATGGTAACCACTTTTTAATCTAAAGGCTATAATATGCTTAAAAAACTGTCAAAAGAGAATATGGGAAAATCAAATTTAGGTTGGCTTCAAAGTAGGTTTCACTTTAGTTTTGCAGAGTACAGAAACCCTGCAAATGTGCATTTTGGAGTTTTAAGAGTTTTAAATGATGATATTATAAAACCAAAAACTGGATTTGATACTCATCCTACTCGATTTCTTTAATTGTAAAAAAGTACAATTACTGCAAATCCTAAAATTATAGTGTTCTTCTGTGAAAAACGTTTAAATCTGTAGTACAATTACTTTTTTAGTAAAAAAGTACAATTATTTCTTGGATTATACCAGAAATTATATTAATTCCTAATTATGAAAGGAGTCTTATGCTAAAACAATTAAAAAAAGAAAATATGGGCAGTTCAAATCTTGGTTGGCTTGAAAGCCGTTTCCATTTTAGTTTCGCAGAATATAGAAATCCAAAGAATGTAAATTTTGGCCCTTTAAGAGTGCTAAATGATGACATAGTTCATCCTAATAGTGGTTTTGATTTTCATCCTCATTCAAATATGGAAATAATTTCATATATTGTTAATGGTGAAATTACACATGAAGATAGTATGGGTAACAAAGAAACTTTATATAGAGGAGAAGTACAATATCTAAGTGCAGGAGATGGTATATATCATAGTGAATTTAATAATAATGATAATGATATTTTGAGACTTCTTCAAATTTGGATCAAACCTCCTCAAACTAATTTACCAAAACTATATGGTTCTCATAGATATAAGTTTGAAGAAAGGAATAATAAATTATTAAATATTGTTTCATCGCAAAAAAGTAGTTCACCAATTAAAATTTATCAAGATGCCAATATATATGTAAGTGAATTATCAGAGAATACAACTATTACACATCCTATATATGAAGGTAGACAAATATATTTTGTTCAAATTGAAGGTAAATCATTATTAAATAATTCTATAAATCTTGATTTTGGTGATGCTTGTGAAATTACTGATGAGGAATTTTTAACAATTAATTCTATAGAAAAATCACATATCCTATTTATAGATTTACCAAAAAATACTTAAAATACTAACTAATGATTTATTTCATTAGTTAGTAGAATTAATAGCTTAATAATTCCATATTGTTATTGTATATCAATGCTTATCTATAATTTAAATATTAGAGCCACTTGCAGATTACCAAAAACAACCCACAATTTAAGCTAAATTGAATTTTAAAAAAGCCTTTCATACTTCCA
>JBDHWU010000002.1:0-124062 GCA_039810345.1 Aliarcobacter sp.
ACAGAACTTCACAAAAAAATAAGCAAAGAGCTTGAAGAGTTAGCAAATAAATTTGTGATTTATACACAATCTACTTACTAAGGTAAAATAAGGATAATTTATGCAAATAAAAGGCAATGAATTCTTAAAAAATGTTCAACAAAAACAAGAGCGAGAAGAGTTAGAAAAAAGATTAGAAGAGCTTAAATCTTCTACTCCAAATAATTACATAGAAGAAGAACCTGTAGTAATTAGACAACAAGCTCCATTTCAAGCTGAAAACAACAATCCATATCAAAACAGTTTTGATTTGAATTTGCAAAATAACCAAAATCTAAATCAACAACATGAATTAGATAATATAATGCTTGGGGCTTCTGTATTTAATAATGAAGATAATAAGAAAAAATATATTATGCTAGGTGTTGTTTTAGTTGTTCTTTTTTTACTAACAATTATAATAATTAGACTTCTTACAAGCGATTCAAATAAAGAAGATACATTTACAACAAATGCAGCAAAAACTTCAGAGTCAAAAACATTATCGTCAAATAAAGTAGAAGAGGATTTCCAAAAAATCCTAAACGAAAGAGCAAAAAAAGATGGTGAACAGATGGTTGATCCTAGCAGATTATCTCCTGAAGAAAGATTAAATAATATTCAAGCAAACCAATCTAACAATGAAGTTTCAAGTGAAGAACAAACTCAAGAAACAGTAAATAATCAAAATATTTCGAATGAAACTTTAGATGAAGCTATGAAAAAAGTTGAAGAGAAAAAAGCAAAACAAGTTCAAAATATTCAACAAACAACAAAAACAGAAGTAGTAAAAAAAGAACCTACTAAAACTGAACCAAAAAAATCTATTAGAGATTTAGTAGTTGAAAATTCATCAACTTCTCAAAAAACAAATTCAAATAGTGACTCCGCTCCTAGTAATGGTTATTTTGTTCAAGTTGGTGCATTTACAAAAAAACCTTCTGATGCATTTATTAATAAAATTAGAGCAGGAAATTTAAAATACAAAATTTACCAACATGAAGTAAATGGAGTATTATATAATAAAGTTTTAATTGGACCTTATTCATCAAAAGAGAGTGCTAATCAAAATATTGGAAATATAAAAACAGCTTTAGATGTGGCAAATGCTCACATAGTAAAATTTTAAGAGAGATAATTTATGGATTTTTATAGCAAAACTCTATTCCTAGACCAGTTCACACCTGTTTCAATATATGAAAAAGTAAAAGCTCTATATAAAAATGAGCTTACTTTTTTGTTTGAAAGTACAATTAATTCATCAAATGATGGGAATTTTTCATATATAATTATTGGGGATAGAGAAAGAGTTTGGTATAAAAATGGTGAGTGTTTTTTTAAAAATGAGAAAAATGAGATAAAAAAAGTAGATAATAATCCTTTAATATTTTTAAAAAAATACTATGAAAAATTTGATAAACTTGAATTTAAAAAAATTTCAAATGAGTTAGGAATTGGGCTAGTTGATGGATTTATTGGGAATGTTGGTTATGATATAGGAAAAGAGTTTGAACCAATTTTAAAAGAGTCAATGAATAAACTAGAAGACCAATTAAATATAGCTGATGTTGATTTAATAAGACCAAAAATAGTTTTGGCATTTTCTCATAAAACTTCAAAATTAACTATTCATACATTTTTAAAAGAGCTTAAAAATGAACTTGAAAATATAGAAAATGAACTTCTAAAACCTTACTTATTTACACCTTTAAAAAAAGCAGAATTACTAGATCAAGGTAAATTCAACTATACAAAAGAGCAGTTTTTCTCTATGATTGAAAAATCGAAAGAACATATAAAAGCTGGTGATATTTTTCAAATTTTAATGTCAAATAGATTTACTCAAAAAGCTATAGTAGATCATTTTTCATTTTATAGAGCATTAAGAAGTAAAAATCCTAGCCCTTATTTATATTTTTTAGAGTTTGAAGATTTTTCTATCGCTGGTTCTAGCCCTGAGGTTATGATTAGGCTTATTGATGGTCATTTACTTCTTCGACCAATTGCAGGAACAAGAAAAAGAGGTTCAACTCTACAAAAAGATTTAGAGATGGAAAATGAGCTATTAAATGATAAAAAGGAAAGAGCTGAACATTTAATGCTTGTTGATTTAGGAAGAAACGATGTGGGGCGTGTAGCTCGTGCTGGAAGTGTAAAAGTAACCGAGCTTATGAGAGTTGAGAGATACTCTCATGTTATGCATATTGTAAGCGATGTTGAAGCTATTTTGGATGATAAATATGATATGTTTGATCTATTTATGGCTACATTTACAGCAGGAACCATGACAGGAGCTCCAAAAATAAAAGCTATGGAATTAATTGCAAAATTTGAAGGTATAAAAAGAAGCTTCTACTCTGGAAGTATTGCCTATTTTGGTTTTGATGGAAATATGGATAGTGCAATTACAATAAGAACTAGCCTTTTATTTAAAGATAAAATAATTTTTCAAGCTGGAGCTGGAATTGTTGCTGATTCAAAGAATGAAGATGAATATTTAGAAGTTCATAATAAACTTGCTGCAAATATTGCTACTTTAAAAGATTTATCATAAAGGAAAAAAATGTTACTTGGAGTAAATATAGACCATATAGCAACATTAAGAGAAGCTAGAAAAATCAATGACCCAAATCCACTAGATGCTCTAAGTATTTGTAAATTAAGTGGTGCTGATCAAATAACAATTCATTTAAGAGAAGATAGAAGACATATCCATGATTTAGATGCAAAAGCTATAATCGAACAATCAGCACTTCCTGTAAATTTAGAGTGTTCAATAAATAGCGATATTATTGATATTGTTTGCTCTTTAAAACCTTTTCGTGCAACTTTAGTTCCTGAAAATAGAGATGAAGTTACAACTGAAGGTGGACTTGATTTAGAAAAAAACTTTAAAAGAATTGATGTAGTGATTGAAAAATTAAAAGAAAATGACATTGAAGTTTCACTTTTTATAGACCCAAATGAAAAATCAATCGAGTTAGCAAATATGCTTGAAGCTTCTTGGGTTGAGCTTCATACAGGAAGTTTTGCAAATATTTATGCAATGCTTTATACAAATTTAAAAAATACTCAACATAGTATAAAAGAGTTAGAATTAAGTAAAGATGAATTAAAAAATAAACTTGATAAAAGTTTAGAAGATATTAAAAATTCTTCAAATTTTGCAAATAATTTAGGTCTTAAAGTAGCTGCAGGTCATGGATTAAACTACCAAAATGTAAAATTAATTACTCCAATAAAAGAAATTGTTGAACTAAATATTGGACAAAGTATAGTTGCTAGGTCTGTATTTACAGGACTTTCATCTGCTGTTCAAGAGATGAAAAGCTTAATTTTAAAATAAGTATTATATTATGAATAATCTTCCTAAAATTGCAGTTAGTATTGGCGATTTAAATGGTGTTGGAATAGAAATTGCTATAAAATCTCATAATGAAATTAAAAATATTTGTAACCCTATATATTGCGTAAATAAAAACTTACTTAATCAAGCAGAAAAATTATTAAACCTACAAATACCTGAAGATTTCTTACTATTTGAAACTTTGGGTGATTTTACTATAAAACCGTCAAAAATTTCAAAAAATGCTGGATTATACTCTTTTAACTCATTTTTAGATGCTATAGTACTTGCTAAGGAAAAAAAAGTTGATGCAATTTGTACTCTTCCTATAAATAAGGAGTCGTGGAATAAAGCAAAAATTTCTTATAAAGGTCATACTGAAGTTTTAAGAGATATTTTCAAAAAAGATGCAATTATGATGCTTGGTTGTCAAGCCATGTATGTAGCACTTTTTACAGAGCATATAGCTTTAAAAGATGTAGCTAAAAATATTAAAACTAAAAAACTTGTAAACTTTTTAAAAGATTTCTACTCTTGTACAAATGCTTCAAAAGTTGCAGTTTTAGCATTAAATCCTCATGCAGGAGATAATGGAGTTTTAGGAGATGAAGAGAAAAAAATAACAAAAGCTATAAAAAAAGCAAACAGTTTATTAAAAGATGAGATTTTCTTTGGTCCTAAAGTGCCTGATACAATTTTTAGTAAAAATGCAAGAGATGAGTTTAAATATTTTATAGCTATGTATCATGATCAAGGCTTAGCTCCATTAAAAGCTTTATATTTCGATGAAAGTATAAATGTTAGTTTAAACCTTCCAATTATAAGAACAAGTGTAGATCATGGAACGGCCTTTGATATAGCTTATAAAGATAAAAATCCATCAAGCAAAAGTTATATAAATGCAATAAAAGAAGCTATAAATTTAAGTGGTAAATGAAGCTTTTAGAAGAAAATTATCAAATAAATTTTTCTAAAATAAGCTTTTTAGAAAGAAAAGTAAAAATTGACCACAAAAAAACTATAATTTGTGGAGCTTCAAAAGTTGGAAAATCATATTTAATTTTTGATTTTTTAAGTAATTTCAAAAATGAAGAGTATTTGTATATAGATTTTTTTGATTTAAGAAACAAAAATATAGATGAAGAGTTGATATTTTTAGAAGAGTTTATAGAAAAAAACAGTATAAAAGTTCTGGTTCTTGAAAATTTTAACCTATTTACTAAAATCCCAAAATGCGAAAATATCATTATTAGTTCACAACAAAATATTGAATTAGAAGATTTTTCTAAAATAAAACTATATGCTTTAGATTTTGAAGAATACCTTCTTTTTGACACTAAACATCAAAATATTACCCAAAGTTTTAACAATTTTCTAAAATATGGAAACTTAGCTTTATCAATAAATATTGAAGAACATAAAAAATTATTAAGGCTTCAAGAGATTATAAAACTAAATTCAAAAGATGAAACAAGTTATGAAATTTTAAAAATTTTGATAGAAAATATTGATGAAAAGAAATCAATTTTTCAACTATTTAATCAACTAAAATCAAAAATCAAAATATCAAAAGATAGATTTTATGAAGAGTGTAAACTATTTGAAGAAAAAAATATTATTTTTTTTATAGAAAAATATAATCAAGAGATGAGTTTAAAAAAAATATATACATATAATTATGCATTTTTAAATGCTATAAGTTTTACAAAAAAATTTAAACAAGAGTTTACAAATATGGTTTTTCTTGAACTTGTAAAAGAAAATCCTAAAATATACTATTTAGATAATATCGATTTTTACTTAAAAGAAGAAAATTTAGCAATTGTGTGTATTCCTTTTTTTAACCCAATAATAAATTCAAATTTGTTAAAAAAAATAGTAAAAACTGCATTAGAATTTGAAATTAAAAAAGTAGAAATTATTACAGTTTCAAATAGTGAAAATCTATCAAATAATAAATTACAAATTAGTTCAATATCTTTTTATGAGTGGGCTTTAAGCTAAGTAGAAGTTAATGCTTTTTTAGATAAAATGCAAAAATTATTATAAAAAAAGAGAGCATATGAACAAAAGAGTACTTGTTAAATTTTCTGGAGAAGCTTTGGCTGGAGCTGAAGGATATGGTATTGATACAAAGATTTTAGATTATATAGCTGAAGAGATTAAAACGCTAGTTGAATATGGTGTTGAAGTAGCTATTGTTATTGGTGGTGGAAATATTATTCGTGGTGTAACGGCTGCTGCTGATGGTGTTATTAAAAGAACAAGTGCTGATTATATGGGAATGCTAGGAACTGTTATAAATGGTGTTGCTATGCAAGAAGCTCTTGAATACAAAGGTCTTAGTGCAAGACTTCAAACTGCTATTAAAATGGAAGAGATAGCTGAACCTTTTATTGTAAGAAAAGCTATGAGACATTTTGAAAAAGGAAGAGTTGTAATTTTTGGAGCAGGAACAGGAAATCCATACTTTACAACTGATACAGGGGCAACTTTAAGAGCAACTGAAATTGGAGCTGATTTATTAATTAAAGCTACAAAAGTAAATGGAGTTTATGATAAAGATCCAATGAAATTTGCAGATGCTATAAAGCTTGATACTTTAACTTATGATAGAGCTTTAGAAGATCATATTAAAGTTATGGATGATACTGCAATTGCTCTAGCAAAAGATAATAAACTTCCAATTGCTGTTACAAATATGAATGAAAAAGGTAATCTTCTTAGAATTATTCAAGGTGATTATAGTAAGTGTTCGATAGTAAGATAATAAAAATTAAATAAAAAAGGAAAGATTTATATGGAAAGATTAGAAGAGAGAATTTCAAGAGCTTTAAAACAAGTTGATAACGATAGATATATTTTAGCAATTGCAGTTGGTCAAAGAGCAGATGAATTAAGTAAAGGTGCAAAACCACTTTTAACACAAAATACTCAAAAAATGAAATATACTGATATTGCAATAGATGAAATTGCAAGTGGATTACTTAAAATAGAAGGATTAGTAAACAAAGATAAATAGTCCTTGTCTATTTAAAATTAACATATATGAATAATTTTTTCAAAGAAGTACAAACAATCAATACTATTGATGGTGCTATAAGTAAACTTAAAACAAAAATTGATATTTCTCCTAAACTTTATGAAATTATTAATTTTATAATTGAAGCACACGAAGGTCAATTTAGAAAAAGTGGTGAACCTTATGCGGTTCATCCAATTTTAGTTGCAACAATAACTTCAAGCTTTTCACCTGATGAAGATGTAATTGCAACTGCCCTACTTCACGATGTTGTTGAAGATACTCCATTTACTTTAGAGTATGTTGAAGATAGATGGGGAAAAAATGTTGCAAATATGGTAAAAGGGCTTACAAAAGTAAGTGATATTAGAGAAGAGAACTTTGTAACATCAAAAGACTCAAGTGATTCAAAAATTGTTCAAGCAGCACTTACATTTAGAAAAATGTTAATAGCTTCTGTTGATGATCCAAGAGTTTTAATAGTGAAACTTTGTGATAGACTTCATAATATGCTAACTCTTGCTGTTTTACCGCCTCACAAACAAAGAAGAATAGCCGAAGAGACTTTAGTTGTTTATGTTCCTATTGCAAATAGATTAGGTATTTCAACTCTAAAAAATGAGCTAGAAGATTTAGCATTTTTTTATATCTACCCAGATGAATACAAAAAAATTGATGATTTTTTAAAAGAGAATGAGCAATCAATGCAGTTAAGTTTTAACAACTTCATAACTGTTACAAAAACTCTTTTAGAAAAAAATGGTTTTGAAGAAAAAAATATAAAAATCTACTCAAGAATAAAACACCATTACTCAATTTATCTAAAGATGCAAAGAAAAGGAATTACAATAGAAGAAGTTCTTGATTTATTTGCTATTAGAATTTTAGTTGAAACTGACATAGATTGTTATAAAGCTTTAGGACATATTCATTTAGAATTTAAACCTCTTGTTTCAAGATTTAAAGATTATGTAGCAACTCCAAAAGAAAATGGTTATCAAACAATTCATACAACAGTATTTTATAATTCAAAAATATATGAGATACAAATTCGTTCTTTTGATATGCATAGCATTGCTGAGTATGGAATAGCAGCTCATTGGGCATATAAAAGTGGAGAAAAAAATAACTCTTCAAGTTCAAATGCAAATTTAAACTGGCTTAAATCTTTAGAGTTTTCAAATGATAATATTGAAGAATTTTATAATGAGACAAAAGAAAATTTATTTAATGATGAGATAATTGTTTACTCTCCAAAAGGGGAAGTTTTTATCCTTCCTATTGGTTCAACAGCATATGATTTTGCATTTGCAGTTCATACAGATGTAGGAGAAAAAGCAATATCTTGCTATATAAACAAAATTAAAAAGCCACTTCTAACAGTTCTAAAAAGTACAGATATTGTCTCTATAGAAGTTGGAGAAGATACCGTTGCTAGATGTTCTTGGATTGATATGCTAAAAACTCCTAGAGCAAAAAAACAACTTAAACTTTTATGTACTCAAAGACAAAAAGAGATTGATAAACTAAGTGGAAGAAATATTTTAAATACTGTATTTTCAAGATATTATGAAAATATTTTAGAAGCTCATAATGTAGATAATATATATAAAGTTCCTCAAGTTTTAAGCTACTTTAAACATGCAAAACTTTTACTCGAAAAAAGAATAACAAAAGAGAAAGGTTTAATGGCTAGGTTTAAAATATTAACTAGCAAGATTAAAGAGTTTAAATTTGACAATATGATGATTTATTCAAACTTTAATATAAATTCCATCTCTTTTGACCACTGTTGTCACCCTAAATTTGGTGATGATATTGTTGCTTTTAGAAATGGAAATGATGCTGTAATTCACCATAAAATGTGTGATAAAGCATATATAAAAATTAAATCAAATCATCAAATGCTATTTTGTACATGGACAAATAATAGTGTTTTTAAATACAAAATGTTAATAAGTATTCCAAATACAAAAGGTGAATTAGCAAAAGTATTTAACTATTTATCTAAAAATGATTTTTATATTTTAGTTGTAAACTTTGGAAGACAAAAACATACTTATAATCAATATTGTGATATTGAATTTGAAACAAACAAATCAAATATTGATGAAGTTAAAAAAATAGTTGAAAAAGAGATAAAAGTAATCGAATTTTTATCAAAAAAAGATGCATATAATAAATAATAAGGTTTAAAATGGAAAGTAAAATAAAAGAAGCACTAGAAGAGATTAAAAGAGGAACAGCTGAAATTATTGATATTGAAGCTATAGAAAAACATATAAAAAGATATTATGAAACAGGAGAAAATTTTTTTGTAAAAGTTGGATTTGACCCAACTGCTCCTGATATTCATTTAGGACACACAGTTTTAATCCAAAAAATGGCAACCTTCCAAAAATATGGAGCAATAGTTCAATTTTTAATAGGAGATTTCACAGCAACTATTGGAGACCCAACTGGAAAAAGTGAGACTAGAAAGGTTTTAAGCCGTGAAGATGTTTTAAAAAATGCACAAACTTATAAAGAGCAAGTTTTCAAAATTTTAGACAAGGATAAAACACAAGTTGTTTTTAATAGCTCTTGGTTAAATGAGCTTGGAACAGCTGGACTTATTGCTCTTGCTTCAAACTTAACAGTTGCAAGAATGTTAGAGCGAGATGATTTTTCAAAAAGATATTCAAGCAATACTCCAATAGCAGTTAGCGAATTTTTATATCCTCTTCTTCAAGGTTATGACTCAATTGCACTTAAAAGTGATGTAGAACTTGGTGGAACAGATCAAAAATTCAACTTACTTATGGGAAGAACTCTACAAAAAGCATACAACTGTAAAGCTCATCAAGCTGTTTTAATGATGCCAATTCTTGAAGGACTTGATGGAGTACAAAAGATGTCAAAATCTCTAGGAAACTATATAGGTGTTACAGATTTGGCTTTTGATATGTTTGGAAAGGTTTTATCAATATCAGATGAGCTCATGTGGAGATACTATGAGCTTCTTTCAACTAAAAGTTTAAAAGAGATTGAAGAGCTTAAAATTGGTGTAGAAAATGGCTCTTTACACCCTAAAAAAGTAAAAGAAGATTTAGCAACTGAAATAGTTGATAGATTTCATGGAATTGGTGCTGGAAGTGAAGCAAAGCTAGAGTTTGAAAAAGTGTTTGCTAAAAAAGATATTCCAACAGATATACCAGAGTTTATCTTTAGTGGTGAAGTTTGGATTTGTCAAGCTATGGTTGATAGTAAATTAGTTGATTCAACTTCACAAGCAAGAAGAGATATAAACTCAAATGCAGTATCACTAAATCAAGAAAAAATAAGCGATGATAAGCTAAACTTAAAAGCTGGAGAGTACATTCTTCAAAAGGGTAAAAAAAGTTTCGCAAAAATAATAATAAAATAAAGGGCAAGTATTGAAAATAGGAAAATATGAGATAAAACACCCAATTATCCAAGGTGGAATGGGTGTTGGAATTAGCTGGGATCAACTTGCAGGGCATGTAAGCCTTGAAGGTGGTTTAGGTGTTATTTCAGCCGTTGGAACTGGATATTATAAAAAATTAAGCCCAAATGTAAATATAGTAATGAAAAAAGATAAACCAAAAGAGGTTATGAATTTTTATAGTAAAGATGCTTTAAAAGAGATTTTTGAAAATGCAAGAAAAGTATGTGGAGATGCTCCGCTTGCAGCTAATATTTTATATGCTATAAATGATTATGGAAGAGTTGTAAGAGATGCTTGTGAAGCTGGTGCAAATATTATAATTACAGGTGCTGGAATTCCTACAAATATGCCAGAATTTACAAAAGATTTTCCAGATGTTGCACTTGTTCCAATAGTTTCAAGTGCAAGAGCATTAAAACTAATTTGTAAAAAATGGCAAAGATATAACAAAATTCCAGACGCTGTAATTGTTGAAGGTCCATTAAGTGGTGGGCATCAAGGTTTTAAATATGAGGATTGTTTTAAAGAAGAGTTTCAACTTGAAAATATAGTGCCTCCTGTAATTGAAGAAGCTAAAAATTGGGGTGATATTCCAATTATTGCAGCTGGTGGAGTTTGGGACAAAAACGACATTGATAAATTTTTAGCAATGGGTTGTGTTGGTGTTCAAATGGCTACACGATTTATTGGAACTTTTGAATGTGATGCTGATGTAAATTTTAAAAATGTTTTACTTAATGCAAAAGAAGAAGATATTGTATTAATGAAATCTCCTGTTGGTCTTCCAGCACGTGGAGTTAAAACTAATCTTCAGTTTTCAATAGAAAATAAAACTGCACCAAAAGTTCAATGTATTTCAAACTGTGTAGCTCCTTGTAATCGTGGACATGAGGCAAAAATAGTTGGATACTGCATTGCCGATAGACTAGGTGCTGCATATAAAGGTGATGTGGAAACTGGACTATTTTTTACAGGATCAAATGGTTATAAAATAGAAAAAATAATCTCTGTGAAAGAGTTAATGGAAAAATTAACTAAGGGAGAATAGCTATTTTAAAAGTTTTTTTAGGAGTTATTCTTTTTTTAAATATATCTTTTTGTGCAACTTTAGATGAGCAATATAGAGATGCTAAAATAGAGTTTTTAAAATCATCTTTAAAAAAAGATGACAATCAGAAAATTGCTGATTTAAAAAAAGTTATAGATTTAGGAAAAAAACTAAAGAAAGATACAACTCCTGATGAAGCTAAGCTAAAAATATTAGAAAAAAAAATTGCTAGTAATAATGTTGCACAGAAAAAAGAGCCTGTTAGTAAACTAAATGAACCTAAAAAAATCCAAAATAATAAACAAGAGAACAGTAAACAAGAAAATAATAAACCTAGCGAAAATTTAAATAATGAAAACATAGATACTCAAAACTTAATAAAACAGATCTATAAAGATAACAACAAAATCATAGTAAAATTTAATCAAAATATAGATAAAAGTTATTTAACTCATAAAGGAATTAAAAAAGATAATATTTATGAATATACTTTTGAAATAAATGGTAAATATAAATATACAAATCCAACAAAAATATCTATTGAAAATATTGATAATATAGTTATTCTTGAGTCAAATAATAAAACTCTTATTAAAATTTCAAATACATTAAAACCAAAAATATCTTTTATGTTAAAACAAAATGAGCTAGTTATTTTAGCTGAAGCTGAAAAAAATATATCTCAAGCAGAGCCAAAAAAACAAGAAAAATTAGAAACTCCTTCTGAACCATCTGAAATTAAAAAAAATACAAAAGTTGAACAAAAAATTACATTAAAAGAAGAACAAAAAGATGAGCCTAAAATAGAAAAAGAACCAGTTTTCAATCAAGTAAATACAAAAAAAACAAAAAATAAAGTTATTGTAATAGATGCTGGTCATGGTGGCGATGATGTAGGAGCAGTTGGTCCTAATAAAAGATATGAAAAGGTAATTAATCTTGAAGTATCAAAATATTTATATAATATTTTAAAGCAAAGAGGATATAGCGTATATCTCACAAGATCAAATGATACATTTATAAAAGTAATGAATAGAACAATTCTTGCAAATGAAAAAAATGCTGATTTATTCATCTCTGTTCATACAAACTCTATGCCAAAAGAAAAAGCCGCTACTACAAGTGGTATTGAAACATTCTTTTTAAGTCCTGCAAGAAGTGAAAGAGCTAAAAAAGTTGCCGCTCTTGAAAATAAAGATGATATTAGAGAGATGAATGAAAGCTCAAAAAGTGTATTTTTAGAAAGCCTTAATCGTCCACGAATAACTGCTTCTCATAAATTTGCTATAGATGTACAAGCTGGTTTATTACAATCAGCTAGAACTAAATACAAAGATATAAAAGATACAGGAGTTAAAGAAGGTCCGTTTTGGGTTTTAGTTGGTGCTCAAATGCCATCAATTTTAATAGAAGTTGGTTTTATTTCTCACCCTGAGGAAAGCAGAAGACTTTATGAAAAAGAGTATCAACAACTTTTAGCTAATGGAATTGCTAATGGAATAGATTCTTACTTTTCAAAAAATCCTTAATATTTTTTATTAAATCTCTTTGTTTTGATTTAATTTTTGGAAGCTTATCTATAGAAAAGAATTTAACCTCACAATTTTCCCATGACAAATACTCATTTTTTAGACTATTTTTATTGAAATATTTATCTAAATTATCAATATTTGAAGCATTAACTAACCAAACACCAACATTTTTTTCTAAATTTATTTGTTCAAAATACTCTTCAAAAAGCGAAATATCTACAACTATAGATGACTCTTCAAAAAACTCTCGTTTTGCACACTCTAATGCTGTCTCATTTCTATCTTTTGTACCTTTTAAACAACCCCATTTATCGCCACTTGCTACACCTAAACAAAGAAGTATTTTAATATCTTTCTTTGTAACTTTGTATAATAAAATACCGTAAGACTTTACATTTACCATTTAAGCTCTTAACTTTTTAAAATAAAAATAAAAGGATACTACAAACCAGATAAATAATGGTAAGAGTATAGATAATTCAGGAATAATTGCACCAGAATTTGTAAGTTTATAAAGCATAAAAAACAATCCCCAAACAACTAAAGTTCCAAAAATTGAGATAGATACAAATTTTCCTAAATTGAAAAATCTACTATTCAATGATGAATATGCATAAATTAGAAAAATAATAGGAAAAATAAATAGTGGTATAAAAATCTGATTATAAATAATACTTCTAATTTTTTGAGTATTAACTTCTTGCTTATTTAATATAAAAAATGCAGAAATTGCATCAAATAATGAATATTCAGATTTATTTTCATAAACATTATTTAAAATTTTTGGTTTAAATCCTTCTAAAATACTCAAGTTATCAACATAACTTATCTCAAGTTTTGAGTTTTCAAAATCAATTATTTCTGGTTTTTTAATAATTTTTACATCATTAATTTCCCATTTGTCATCTTTAAATTTTGCAGTTTTTGCTATAAATGTTTCAACTAATTCATTATTATTTAACTTAAATACATGAACATCAAGAGCTGTTTGCTCTAGTGGAAAAAGGTTTTTAAAATATACAAAATAGTCATCAAACTTCAAAAATATATCACTTTTTGTACTAGAAAAATACTCATTATCTAAAATCTTTTTCTTTTGATCATACGAATATGCCAAAGGTGTTGTTTGAAGAGAAATCAATGATAATATTAAAATTATTGCTGTTAAAACTATTGGGTTCAAAATATCTTTTATAGAAGCTCCCAAAGAGTTAAAAGCTACAAACTCATTATTTCTTATAAAAATAACTAGCGTTACAACCCATGCAAATATTATAGAAAGTGGTAAAGCTAATGTTAGAGTAAAAAATGCATTATAAAAAATATATAATAACTGTAAATTGGCAGAATCTGGTATATTTTTGAAATTTTGCAAATAATCTATACCAACAAAGAAAATTTCCAAAGATACCAAAACTATAATAAAATTTTTAAGATATTTTGTTAAAAGATATTTTGTTAATGTACTCATATTTACTTCAATGTATATTTAGATTTAACTTCATCAATACCATACTCTTTTATAGCATCAATCGATGAAGCAATATGTGGAATAATTCTACTATTTAAATCTTCAAATTGCTCTTTTGAAAAATCACTTAAAACATAGTTTGCAACATCTTCTTTATTTATTGGTTTTCCAATACCAACTCTTACTCTTATATACTCTTTGCTAATATGACTATCTAGTGATTTTAAGCCATTATGTCCACCATGACCACCACCAATTTTATATCTTACTGCTCCAAAAGGTAAATCCAAATCATCGTGAATGATAATAATATTTTCTAAATCAACTTTATAGTAATCCATAATATTTTTAACGGCAATACCAGAATTATTCATATATGTAGTTGGTTTAGAAAATAGATTGTATCCAGATTTTAAAAGAGTAGATTGGAAATTTGAGTTATTTACATTTGAAATGTTTAGATTTTTAGTCATATAATCTACGACTAAAAATCCAATATTGTGTCTAGTATTTTGGTATTTTTCACAAATATTCCCAAGACCAACAATTAAATACATAGGCTTTAATTATTTAGCTTTAATTACACCAACAATTGGCACTCTTGGATCTAAATAACAATCAACACCAGCTGGAAGAGTTAAATCTCTTAAAAGGATGTTATCACCTGTATCTAAATCTGTAACATCAATTGTGATATTGTTTGGTAAGTTTTCAATTGTACATTTAACTGGAACTCTTCTTGTGTGAACCATTAAAAGACCTTTATTTTTAAGACCTTTTGCACTTCCTGTTGCAATAACTGGAATTTTATAAGAAGCTCTAACACCAGCTTGTGCAACCATTAAATCAACATGTAATAAATCTGAAGTAATAGGACATTTTTGGTACTCTTGAACAACAACTTTTAAAGTTTTTCCAGCAACACTAATATCAAAAGCAACAGTTGTTTTGTTTTTTAAGAATTTAATAAATTCATTTCTTTTGAATGCAGCAGAGATATTCTCTAACCCTTTTCCATAGATATTTGCAATTAAATATCCATCTTTTCTTAATGCTTTTACAGCTGGTTTAGTTATACTATCTCTTACGATACCCTCTAACATTTTAATCCTTTGTTTTAATTTTAAATAAAGACGGGATTATACAAAAAAAATTCTACTTTTTTGCTTAAATTATTATATTTAAAAGTTTATCTTTTGTTAAATCATTTTTTGATAATATATATTCTTAAAAATTTCACAAATAATAAGGCAAAAAATATGGTACTACTAGATGGAAAAGCATTATCAGCTAAAATAAAAGAAGAAGTAAAAGTTGAAGTTGAAAAGATTGTAAAAGAAAAAGAGATAACTCCAGGTCTTGCAGTTATTCTTGTTGGAAATGATGCAGCAAGTGCAACTTATGTAGCAAGTAAAGCAAAAGCTTGTAAAGATGCAGGAATTTACTCTGTTGTTCACGAAATGCCAGATAGCATAACTCAAGAAGAGTTACTTGAAACTATTTCAATGATGAACAAAAATCCAAAACTTGATGGAATTTTAGTACAACTTCCACTACCAAAACATATTGATACAACAACAGTTCTTGAAGCAATTGACCCACTAAAAGATGTTGATGGATTTCATGCATATAATGTTGGAAGAGTTGTTTCAAATTTAGACTCTTTTATTCCTGCAACTCCATTTGGTGTTATGAGAATGTTTGAAGAGCATAATATTGAAGTAAGTGGAAAAGATGTTGTTGTTATTGGAAGCTCTGATATTGTTGGAAAACCTATGGCATCACTACTTATAAATAAAAAAGCAACAGTAACTGTTTGTAATAGTAGAACAAAAGATTTAAAATCTCATACACTAAGAGCTGATATTGTAATCATTGCTGTTGGAGTTCCACTTCTACTTAAAGAAGATATGGTTAAAGATGGTGCAGTTGTAATTGATGTTGGAATAAATAGACTTGATACTGGAAAACTTGTAGGTGATGCAGATTTTGAAAATCTTAAAAATAAATGTTCACATCTTACACCAGTTCCTGGTGGAGTTGGACCTATGACTATTGCAATGCTTTTAAAAAATACAATAAAAGCAGCAAAATTAAGAGATAAAAGAGAAGCAAAATAGATGTTAAAAAAAATATATAACTGGGCATCTTCTTGGACTGGAACTATTGTTATAGTTTTAGGAATTATATTTTTTATAGCTCAAGCTTTTGTAATTCCTAGTGGAAGTATGAAAAATACACTTCTAATTGGAGATATGCTTTTTGTAAAAAAATTTGCCTATGGAGTTCCAACTCCAACTATTCCATGGCTTGAGCTAAAAGTTTTACCAGATTTTAAAGGAAATGGTCATTTAATTGAAGGTGAAAGACCAAAAAGAGGTGATATTGTAGTATTTAGATACCCACATAATCCTGATATTCATTATGTAAAAAGAGCAGTTGCAATAAGCGGTGATATTCTATTTTTAAAAGATAAAGTTTTATATCTTCATCCAAAAGAAGGGAATGATTATGTAAAAACAAATTTCTCAAATTATGAAAATATTGAAATTGATGGAAAACTATATGTTGTAAATCCTTACTCAAAAGAGCATAAAGGAATACATAACGATTCTTCTATTACAAGAGATTTTACAGTACCAAAAGAGCTATTTGATATGCACCCTATAATTGTTCCAGAAGATGAAACTTTTATGATGGGAGACAATAGAGACCATTCAAATGACTCAAGATTTTGGGGAAGTGTTCCTTATAAATATATAGTTGGTACTCCTTGGTTTATCTATTTTTCTTGGGATAGTGATTACAAAGTTAGATGGGATAGAGTTTTTAGAACTATTCCTAGTTTAGAAAAAGATATAGACCCAAACAAAGAGATTAAACATGAAGAAGGAATTTACTAATGAAATACTATATAGCTGCTGATCATGCTGGAATAGAAATAAAAGCTTTTGTTAAAGATTTATTTGAACAAAAAGGTCATGAAGTGGTTGATTTAGGACCATTTAATAAAGATAGAGTTGATTATCCAGATTATGCCGAAAAAGTTTGTAAAAAAGTTTTAGAAGATACTGGCTCTATGGGTATTTTAATTTGTGGAAGTGGTCTTGGAATGAGTATGGCTGCAAATAAATTTGCTGGAATTAGAGCAGCTTTATGTCACAATGAATATAGTGCAAGAATGGCAAGAAAACATAACGATGCAAATGTGATATGTTTAGGCGAAAGAGTAAGTGGTGAAGGAATGATTGAAGCTATTATAAAAGCTTGGGATAAAGCCACTTTTGAAGGTGGAAGACATACTCAAAGAGTTGAAAAAATAAATAATCTTTTTTCATCTTGTAGAGTATAAATATATAGTAAGGGGCATTTTATGGCAGATTGGCAAGTTTATTTAATGATGACTGTAATTGTTGGAGCAATGCTTTTAGGAAAAAAACTTATGTTTTTTGAAAAAAAAGATGAAACAAAAAAAGATATAGAAAATAAAAATGAGGCTAAATAGTGTTAAATCCAAAAATTATTGACTATATTTTTTCAAGTGCCTCTATTCAAAGGTGGAATGATTATCCTAGAATGGTAGAGCTTGTAGAACTTGATAAACAAGCACATAAATTTGTAATAGCTTATTTTATAGCAAAACTTGAAGATAATATAGATTTTACAAAACTAATAGAAGCTGGAATTTTTGAGTTTTTAAGACGAGTGGTTGTTACAGATATAAGACCAGATGTTTTTAGAAAAGCTTTACAAAAAAAATCAAAAGAGATAAATTCATGGGTCGTTGAAAAGCTTAGAAGTTCGCTTCAAGATATAGATGGTGGAAATTTTCTGCAAAAATTTGAAGAGTATTTAAATGACTCATCAATGTACAAAAAAGAGAGATTTATACTAAAAGCAGCTTCATATTTATCTACTAGATGGGAGTTTTCTATTGTTTATCAAACAAGTCAATTTTTAAATGATATTGATGAAGTAAAAAAATTAGTAGATGCTGAACTTGAAGATTATTATGAGTTAATTGGGGTAAGAAAAATTGCCTTAAATAAAAAATTAGCAAAAATAATTGACTTAAGTGGAAGATTGAGATTTCAAAAAAGATGGGCTCAAACTCCACGAATACCAGAAACTTCAGTTTTAGGTCATATGCTAACTGTCGCATTTTTCTCATATTTTTACTCTTTAGAAGTAAAAGCTTGTGATAAAAGATTACAAAACAACTTTTTTACAGCCCTATTCCACGATTTACCTGAAGCTTTAACAAGAGATATTATAAGCCCTGTAAAATATAGTGTTGATGAGCTTTCAGATATTATAGCTGAATATGAAGTTGCAAAAATTGAAGATGATATTTTGCCAAATGTACCTGAAAGCATTCAAGAAGAGTTCTCATATATTTTAGGAATTTATGATGGAAAAAAAGAGGAGTTTGCAAATAAAATCAAATTAGATGGAATTATAAAAGAGGTTGAAGATATTAGCAAATATAATCTTGATAAATATGAAGCGATAGACGGTTTGGCATTAAAACAGTGCGATAAGCTTTCAGCTTTTGTAGAAGCATCTTTATCTATTTCTCATGGAATAAAATCAAAAGAGCTAATAAGCGGAAAAAGAGAGATTTTAAAAGGTTTAAAAGAGATAAATGGAGTTGATTTTAAAAAAATCGCCATGTTAATAGATGAAGATTTTGGAAGCAATGGTCAAGTCCAAACTACTTTAGATTTTGATTAGGGTTGTTAAATGCAAGTAATTATTACTATAGCTATTTTACTAGTTATTGCAACAATCGTAATTTATAAAATAAATGAAAAGTTTGAAAAGAAAGAGTTTTATATACTTCTAGCTACTATTTTTGTAGCTACATCTGGCTTTTTATTTTATGAATACAAAAATGAAAATCTTCTTCCAAATATGTTTATAAAAAAATATGAACTTGAGTATAAAAATAGTATAAAAAGCCTAGATTACGAACTTTTAAACAACAAAGTTGTATCTAGCAAAGATAAATTTATTTATAAATTTACCTACACTATTTTAAAAGAAAATAGTGAATTTTTATGTACTTTAAACAGTGTTGAAATAAATAAAATAAAAGATGAGTATGTGTTTGTAAACTTCTCAAGCCTAAAAGAAGAGTGTTTTAAAAAGTGAAAAAAGCCACAAAAGAAGATATAGAGATAATTAAACAAGCATTTATTGAAAACTACTCAAATGCTGAAACTGAACTAAGTTATAGAAATGATTATGAGTTATTAATAGCAATTATTTTATCAGCTCAATGCACAGATAAAAGAGTAAATATTATAACTCCAGCACTTTTTGAGAAATATCCTGATGTTTACTCTTTAAGCACTGCAAATCTAGGAGATGTAAAAGCTTTGATAAACTCTTGCTCATTTTTCAACAACAAAGCAAAAAATATTATAAAAATGGCTCAAAGTGTGATTGAAAACTATGATGGAGAAATTCCACACGATGAAAAAGAGTTAATAAAACTAGCAGGTGTTGGAAATAAAACAGCAAATGTTTTTATGATAGAGTTCAAACAAAAAAACCTTATGGCTGTTGATACTCATGTTTTTAGAGTATCTCATAGACTAGGTCTTAGCTATGAAAAAACTGTTGAAAAAACAGAAGCTGAACTTGTAAAAAAACTAAAAGGTGATGATTTGCATATTTTTCATCAAGCTATGGTTTTGTTTGGAAGATATATTTGTAAAGCCGTAAAACCTGAGTGTAATAAGTGCTATTTCCCACATGTTTGTAAAACTAAGCAGAGTTTTAAACCTGCTTAATTTTGCTTTACAAATCTAAAGAACTAATTACCTCATCTAATTTTTCTAAATCTATTTGCTCTTCTTTTAGGTACTTATTTGCATAAGTTAAATAGATTTTTTCTTCTATAAACAACTTAAAAATACTTTTATCAAGATGTTTATCTTTTACAAAGAAACTCATGATTTTTATTACTTCACTTAATTTTTTTGCATCTTTATATGGTCTATCATTTGCTGTTAATGCTTCAAAAATATCAGCAATTGCCATCATTCTTGAAGGTAAACTCATCTGTTCTTTCAGTAGTTTTCTAGGGTATCCTGTTCCTATTAGTGTTTCATGATGATTTCCAGCATATTCAGCTACTTTTGATAAATTTTTAGGAAATGGTAAGTTTTCAAGCATTTTTATTGTTGTTATTATATGCTCGTTTATTTTAAATCTCTCTTCAGTATTAATTGTTCCTTTTTTTATAGAAAGATTATAAATTTCACCATAATTATATAAATTTTTAGGAACTTCCATTTTAAAACCAAATCTATCAAACTCTGCAAAATCAAAAAACTCTCTTTTTACTATATGACTTTGTTTGTCATCTAAAAGTTTTTCTATATTTGAATTAGGTTTTATATATCTTGATTTTTCTTCATTTGAAAGCCCTAAAGAGTCATCAAAATATCTAATCCACTCTCTTTGTCCTATAACTTTGATTTTTTCAATAGATTCATCTTGCATAAATTCTGTTCCAATATTGCAATTTGCTATAAAACTAAATTCATCTTTAAGAGTTTTAAATTCATTTTGTAATCTTTTTTCTATTATAACTTTGTCTTCAGTTTTTATATAGTTTTCAAAGGCTTTTATTTTTAAATCTCTATAAATAACTTCAAATCTTGTTCTTATTTCATGAATTCTATTATATATAGTTTCAAGCTTAACAGCTTTATCCATCACATATTCAGGAGTTGTAATTTTTCCACAATCATGAAGCTTTGCACCAACATCAATCTCTCTTAATTGCTCTTTTGAAAGATTTTTTAGTTCAGCAAACTCTTGATTATTTGATTTTGAAGCTGATTCAACTAATAAATTCATAATTATAGGAATTTTATGGCAATGTCCACCTGTATATGGGCTTTTATCATCAATTGCACCTGATATTGTATTTATAAAACCATCTATAAATTTATCTTGCTTCTCCTCATGTTCCTTTACGCTTCTTGAAAGCTTTACAAGAGATTTTGATAAAGATCTAAGTTCTTTTAAATTTGTATTTACAATACTTACTTTATCATACTCTTTGTCTATAATTTTTTTATTTTCCAAAATTAGGCTTGAAATAGGTTTTATAAGAAGATTTATCAAATACAATACAAATGGTAGAGTTAAAATAAAAAATAATATAGTTGCAATAATTCCAAAATCTAAATTTTCTTTAAACTCTTTTATTGCATCATTTTTTGGAGTTAAAAGAATTAAAATTTGATTTAATCCAATCTCAGTATTAATATAGTTTTTTGCTATGTAATACTCTTCTTTATCTAGTTTTATAGTTTTATTAGAAGTATTTAAGTTTTTACTAATTAAATCTAAATACTTATTAAATAGTCCATTATTTGTAGCAATTAACTCATTGTCATCTTCATTTAGTAAAAATAAAATAGAGTTTTCTATTTGATCTTCAAAAAATGAGCTTAAATTCTTCAAACTAATATCTACACCAAATACTGAATTATTTTCAAGCCTTTTTGCATAAGTCATACCAATTGATTTAACATTTTCAAACAAATATGGTTCTGTTCTAATTATCTCATTACTATTAAAAGCTTCTTTAAACCAAGGTCTTGTTGTAGGATTATAATTACTATTTGCAACAATTTCTTCTCTAAGTAAATTAAAATTTTCATCTAAGTACTCTTCATATCTAGTTGGTTTGCCATTATTATTAAATATTTTAATGATTAACCATTTCTCATTTATATTTTTTGAAAAAATTTTATTTGCTTCTTTATTTATATCTATATTTATAATCTCAAGAAAATCACCATTTTCATATCCATAATATGAAGCTAATATAAATGGATTATTTCTCATTAAGATAGCTATTTTTTTTACACTAGAATGAAGCTCTTTTACTTTAAACTTTATCTCTTCATCATTATAATAATCTATTAAATCTATACCATTTTTGACCCTATGCTCAAGAACTTGTAATCTTGCAGTAATATTTTTTGATACATTATCTAAAGATTTATTTATGGATTTTTCAATAATCTCATTTGAAGTATAATATTGAATAAAAAGTGTCATAATCAAAAAGGCAAATACAGTAAAAATAAATAGAGAAAATATATACTTTTTTATACTTAAATTAATCATTATCTCTCTTTGTTATTTTAATTTTAACTAATTTTATCAAGATAATTTTTATATAAACTTAAAGGAAATTCAACCTAATTTATATCAATTTGCTCTTTTTTTAGATGTTTTTTCGCATAAGTTAAATATATTTTGTCTTCAATAAAAATTTCAAACAAATCTTTATCTATATGTTTTTCCTCTACCATTTGCTTCATAATCGCTAAAGTCTGGCTTAAAGTTTTTGCATCTTTATATGGTCTGCTTCTTGCTGTTAATGCTTCAAAAATATCTGCAATTACCATCATTCTTGAAGCTAAACTCATCTGTTCTTTTATTAGTTTTCTAGGGTATCCAGTTCCATCCAAAGTTTCATGATGATTTCCAGCATATTCAGCTACTTTTGATAAATTTTTAGGAAAAGGTAAGTTTTCAAGCATTTTTATAGTTGTTATAATATGCTCATTTATTTTAAATCTCTCTTCAATATTTATAGTTCCTCTTTCTATACATAGATTATAAATTTCACCAAAATTATATATATATTTTGGAATATCCATTTTAAAACCATGCTCTAAAAACTCATCTATCTCTTTTTGTTCTCTTAATTTTTTATGACTTTGTTTATTGCTTAGTAGATTTTCAATATTTGAACTAGGTTTTATATATCTATTTTTCTCTTTATTTGAAAGTCCTAAAGAATCATCAAAATATCTAATCCACTCTCTTTTTGCAATTTGTTTAATTTTTTCAATATCAGCTCTCGTTATATTTTTTTCTTCACTATTGCAACTTGCTATAAATTCAAACTCACTTTGAAGTATTTCAAAATTTTTATCTAGCTCTTTTTTTGCTTCATCTTTATTTTTTCCAGCTAAAACATCTTCTAAATATTTAATTTTGTAATCTCTAAAAACAACTTCAAATCTAGTTCTTATTTCGTGTATTCTATTGTACAAAATTTCAAGCCTTACAGCTTTATCTACTATATAATCAGGAATTGTAATTTTCCCACAATCATGAAGTTTTGCTGCAACATTAAGTTCTCTTAACTCTTCAGGAGTTTTTAAAGCAAAATCTTTAAAAACCTCTTTTTTGCTATTTGATACACTTTGTGCAATCATCATTGTTAATATTGGAACATTTTTACAATGTTCACCTGTATATGGACTTTTTTTATCGGTAACATTTGAAATTAACTCAATAATAGAATCAATTAAATTATTTAATTCTTCCTCTTTTCTCTTAATATCTTTTGACATATTAAATAGTGAAATAGATAGTTCATTTAACTCTTTTATCTTTGAAAAAACCAAATTTACATTTACAAAATCTCTATTTTTTATCTTCTCATTTTCAACAATAATTTCATTTATTGGTCTATTTAAACTATTTATAAAAATTAAAATAAAAGGTAGCATAAAAAGTAAAAAAACAGCTATTATTGCTAAAAATATTTTTGCATGAGTATAGAAGATTTTAAAAGCCTCTTTTTTAGGAGTTAATAAAATAAGCTCTTGTTTTAAATCTATATTTGTTTTTATCTCACTAATTGTTATTAAATACTCAATTTTATCTTTTATAAAATTTTGTTTTTCAGAAAAATTCTCTTTTATTTTAACTATATCTTCATCTTTTAGTTTTGAGTTTGAAGAGATTATTTTATTATCAAAGCTATTTATTAAAAGAAAAGATGAATCTTTTATATCAGTTTGATTATCAAAAAAATCTTCAAGTGTTTTTAGTGAAATATCAATAGCTAAAACAACTCTATTTTCAAGGTTTTTTGCATATGTAATTCCCAAAGAATCGAAGTTCATAAAAGCATATGGGCTTGTTTGAACTATTCCTTTATTTGCTTTTGCTTTTATATACCAAGGTCTAGTTGTAGAGTCATAATCACTACTTAACTCATTTTTTCTTAAAACATTTAAATCTTTATCTAAATACTCTTCATATCTTTTTGGCTTTCCAAAATTATTAAATATCTTTACAACCAGCCATCTCTCATCATTTTGCACACCATATCTTTTTTTTATATCTTTGTGTACATCTAGGTTTATTAACTCAAAAAAATCACCATTATCATATCCAAAATATATTGCTAGAGTATATGGATTATTCTCCATAAAAATAGCCATTTTTTTTGTAACAGGATGTGTAATATCTTTGTAAAATGGGATATTTACATCATTTCCAAGTTCAATTAAGTTTATTCCATTTTTTACTTTTGATTCAAAACTATTTAGTTCATAGCTTGTATTTTTTGCAGTTTTTAAAATAGATTCAAAAAGAGTGATATTTACTAAGTTGTTTGAAAAATAATATTGCAAGGATAAAGTAATTGTTAAAAAAAGAAAAAAGCTTATAAAAAAAAGAGTTAAAATTGCTTGTTTAATAGTCATTTTCTTTGCAAACATTTTAGCTCCTTTAAGTTATTTTTTTCTTTTTTAAATTATATCAGAGAAAAATAACTTTAAAAAAGCAATTACAAATCTTTACTATCTGTAACTCTATTTTTATATTTAATACCCAAAAGTTTAAAATGTCTTTTTGCATACTCCATTTGCCAATCTTCTTTAGCTCTGCTATCTCTTTTTTTATCGCTTCCTTTAGTTTCAACTATAAAACTTCCTTCACTCTCATCAAGTTTTATAACTACAAAATCAGGATTATAAGAACCCAATGGGGTTTTGATTTTAAATCTTTTTGGTAATTTTGTAAAAAACTTAAAATTTACATCAGCACATTTGATAAAGTTCTGTTCAACTTCACTATCGAATTGTTCGGCATCATATAAGCCTTTTTTACACTCTTGTAAATCATATCCTGAAATTTCTTCCAAAAATATATTTGAAAACTCATAATAATCATCTATCTTTTTATAAACCAATCCATCACGGCTCAACATCTCAAACATACTATCTTCAAAAATCTCAATTGCTTTTTTTACATACTCATCACTATTTTTGATAAACTCTTTAGTAAACTCTTCAATTCCTACTTTTTCAAAAATATTGATAATAGTCTCTTTTGATAAACCTATTTGTTTTTCTAAAATTTCTACTATATTTGGTAACTCTTCTTCAAAATCAATTTTAATACTTTTTGACTCACTTACATAGCCATCAAAACTACTTTCAATATTTCCAAATTGTTTTACGATTTTTTTCTCTTTTACTTCAATTACTTTTAGTTTTAAAGCAACTTCTTGCATATATTTTTCACTATTAAGTGTGATTTCATAAACTGTTTTTTGTTTTAGTTTTTCCCAAAGTTCCCTAAACTCTTTTAACTCTTCACTTTCAAAACTATATTTTCTTTTTACATACTTTTTATCAGCCAAATTATTTGGTTTTTGATATGATTTTTCATTTCCATTTATTTCATATTCTAGTTGCAAATTTCTTGCAAATTCATCAAAACTCTCATTTGCAATTACAGTTAATCTATTTATCTCTTTATCTTCAACTCTCTTTCCACTTGAATCAACTGCAAGTCTTACACCACGACCAATAATTTGTCTTTTTTTCATCTGTGATTTTGTATCATTTAAAGTTGTAATAAAAAATACATTTGGATTATCCCAACCCTCTTTTAAAGCACTATGAGAAAAGATAAAACTTCTACTTTCATCAAAACTTAAAAGCTTCTCTTTATCTCTCATAATAAGATCAAAAGTCTCTTTTTGTAGTTTTCTATCACTATCATTGTTTTTTAACTCATCGATAAAATCACTTTTTCTTTTTGCAAAATAGTAAGCATAAATATCTTTTGCACTAATATTTTTAAAACTATCATATTCAACTTTTAATCTATCAAACTCTTTTATAAAATGCTCTTCTATCCAACCTTGTTCACTAGATAAAAAATTTGCAACTTTATCAACAAAAAATAGACTTAGAACCTTTATATTTTTTTGTTTTAACTCCTCAAACTTTATCATATGCCTTTTTATAGCTTCACTTATTTGCTCTTTTTGTATCTCTTTTTTTATCTGTCCATTTATATCATTAAGCTCTAGTTTAACACCATTTTCAAACTTTATAAACATATCTTTAAAAGATATTTCATCTACAGTAAAACCTTTATAAATATCGTTTTTTGTCTTATCTTTTAAACTATCATCACCTTTAATTTTAAGCGGTTTTACAACAAAGTCATCTTTGTTTTTTACAATTAATTCTAGTGTAGCAACTGGTTTTTTTGAAGATTTATCAATCTCTATTTTCAAAACATTAACATAAACATCATTTATTGTTTGATTTTCACTTAATGCCAAAACATCTATTTGTTTTACAAGAGCCTTTTCAAGTGCCTCTTTTGCACCTAAACTATATACTAAATTATAATAATTTTTATGAGTAGCTGAATATCTAAGAGTAAAAAGTGGATTTAACTCATTTAAAGCAGATTTACTTAAATCACTCTCCATATTTTGTGGTTCATCAAGTATTAAAATAGGATTTGTTTTTTGTAAGCTCTCTTTTGGACTTCCAATAAATCCCTCACGAGGCATATTTAAAACAGTATCAACTCTTTTAAAACTATCTATTGTCATAATCATAATTTGAAGATTATCATCTCTTATAAAGTGCTTTAAACTTCCCAACCTTGAAGAGTCATATTCAAAATAGTCATAAGCAAATTTATACTCACTTTTAAAATACTCATACATACTTGAAAGTGAATTTAAAACACCCTCTTTTATAGCAATAGACGGCACAATAATAATATATTTTGTCCAACCATATTTAGCAAATAACTCTAAAATAGTTTTGATATATACAAATGTCTTTCCTGTTCCTGTTTCCATTTCAACAGAAAAATCAAGAGTTTGCAAAAGTAAAGACTCTTCAATATTATTTGATTTTTGCACCTTATGAAGATTAGCTAAAATCTCTTCTTGTGATAGTAAAAGCTCATTTTTACAAACTGCTTCCCCATCAAAAATATCATAAAAACTATCTGTTTTTATTTGACCTTGAAATATATCAACTATTGAAGATATAGCTTTTTCTTGATGCTCTTGTTTTATATATTTTATTTGCATTATAAATCAACTTTCAATCTAAAGTAGTTTTTTATTTTATTTTTTGGCGATTTTACACTCTGTATTAAATCAAAATCACTAAGAAGCTTTAAATCTTTTTGGATAGTTCTTACACTTACTTTGAAAATTTTTGATAATTCATTACTTGTAAGCATAAAAGTATTATCTTTATTTGATAAGGTTTTTATAATTTCTTCTTGTCGTGGTGTTAAGTCTATTTTTATTGATTTTGCTTTATCTAAAATAATATCTTCTCTTAAATAAGTATTAATTCTATGTTTTAGTAACTCCAATCCCTCTATCATAACATCACTCATATAATAAAAGAAATATGTCATATCAAAACTTCTATTATTTGAAATATCACTTCTTTCAACATCTAAAAAAGCCCCATAATAATCTTTTGCTTTTTTTCTATTTATAATTTCAGATAAAGAGATATAGTAAAACATATCATACCCATATAGTTTCAGCAAATATGTAAAAAGTATTCTAACAGTTCTTCCGTTTCCATCATCGTATGGATGAATATATGCAAACAAAAAATGAAAAGCTATTGCTTTATATATTTTTTCTATTGGTTTTCCTAACTCATCATCTTTTAAAAATTCTAAAACATCATCAAGCATTTTATTCATAGTTTCAATATTTGCTATTGGAGTAAAAATAGTTTTACCATAAGAGTTGATTATCTCATTTGGTTCTGTTCTGTAAGTCCCAATATTATAATCATCTTCCAATGTATTTTCTGTTGTAATTTTATGTATAAAATGTATCAAAGAGTGGCTAATTTCATCTTTTTTATGTTCCAATTCATATAGTGCTTTAAAATTATTTAAAACCATAAATTCACTCTTGTTTTTTGGTTTTGATTTCCCAAAAGCCAAAGTTTTTGCGACTTTTACAGTAGTATTTGCTCCTTCGATGGTTGAAGAGTAATAACCCTCTTCTATTAAGGTCTCTTTTAATAGTTCAAAACCAAATTTATCTTGAAAGTTATACTCAAAACTTTTGCTAAACTCTTTTATTTGCTCTACATTTTTATTGAGTTTATATGTATTTGTAATATAAAATTCTCTGTTTTCAAAACTCCAAACAACAGTTCTATTTTTATCTCTATATTCCAAAACTTTTGATTTTACTTCGATATAATCACATCCACTATTTTCAATAATCTCTCTTCTTCTTTCTATTTCAAAAATAGTAAAATATTTATCTATAGTTAAGTACTTAATCCAATCTTTTAGTGTTTTTGGAGTATCTTTTTTCATTACAAAGTCTCTAAATCTATTTTTTCTTTTAGATTTATTTTTGTGCTATCATCAAGTGCTTTATCATAGCAGATTAGTTTTACTTCATTTGGTATAAACTCTACAATATCCATATTGATTTTATCTGCAAAACAAAAATAAAAATCTTTTGCTTCTTCAAACAATCTTATAAAACTATATTTCTCTTTTTCTATCTCTTCATTTTTTGCACTCAAAGAGAAACCGTTTTTAAGCCCTACTTCATAAACAATATCTATATCTTTTGCATTTTGAGTAAAGATGTTTTTGTTAAATACACTCATTTTTAACATTTTTACAATATCTTCAAAACTATCATTTGGTCGTTTTTTAAGCTCCCTAAATACTTGAAAATTTGAGCTATCAAGACGATATGATTTAAAGCCATCTTTATAATCAAGTTTTTCTACAACTTTTTTTATTCTAGCTTTTGTAATATCACTTATTTTTTTATATCCAGCTTTGTATGCTTCACTATTTTGCTCTGTTGCTTCTGGAAGTTGTACTAAGATATATTTTCTATTTCCACTATCTTCTTGATTTAACTCCATAACTGCATGTGCTGTTGTTCCACTTCCTGCAAAAAAATCTAGGATAATATCATTTTCATTTGAGCCTAAGAAAATTAAATATTTAATTAATTCAATAGGCTTTGAATAATCAAAAACAGTTTTATCAAATATTTTAGATAAATCTTTTTTTGAATTATCGTTTGAAAATTTATTTTCTATTAAATCTAAGGTTGTTGCTGACTTTGTTCTAGGTTGCAAATTTACAAAATAACCATTGTTTCCTTTCGATATTGTTGCATTTTGATATGTTTTGGTATAAATACGATTTCCTTTAACTACTATAAATCCATTTTCTAAACCAAATTTGAATAATTCTTTAGACCATCTCCAACAAAAATCACTTTTTGGATTTCTTTTTTGTCTTTCTAGCATTTCTTCTTTTGTAACATTGCCTGGGATAAAAATTTTATTATCTAATTCTATTTCATAATCCAAAGAAGGTGAATATTGAATAGAACCATAATCTAAAGTTTGATTTAATTTATATAATCCTCTTTCATTTTCATATTCATCTGAATACTTAAAATTATCATCTGTATGTTCAAATGAGTTGAATAATATTTCATTATTTTTGCTATAAGATAAAACATAATCATGGTTTACAGCTAATTCATTGGTTGATTTTCCAGCTTTTTTTGTAATTCTTGTAAACTGCCCAATAAAATTCTCTTCTCCATAAATCTCATCCATAACTTTTCTAAGATTATGAACCTCATCATCATCAATACTTACAAATATCACTCCATCATCTTTTAGTAAATTTCTACTAAGCCATAGTCGTGGATATATCATATTTAGCCAGTTTGTGTGTCTTCTTCCAGTGCTAGAAGTTTTTGTGCTTGTATATCCCTCATCTATTAGCTGGTCTGTTTGTATTAGATAGTTTGTGATAGTATCGCCCCATGTATCACTATATACAAAATCTTTATCTTTGTTGTAAGGTGGGTCTATATAAATCATCTTGATTTTTTTGTGATATGAAGTTTGAAGAAGTTTTAAAACTTCTAAATTATCGCCCTCTATAAAGACATTATCTCCATCAAGGATTGTTTTATCATCATCTAGTTTTAAAGTTAGATTTGATTTTTGTTTGATTATCTTGTAGCAATCTTGTTTTCCACTCCAGTTGAAACTATAATGCTCTTTTTTTTCATCTTTTATATCAAAAAGTATATTTTTAAATTTTTCAAGATTTAGTTTTCCATCTTCAAAAATTTCTGGAAAAATATTTTTAAGTTCTTCTACTTTTTCAAGCTCTTTTATCTTTTGATTTTGTATATCGCTACTTTCTAAATTTAACAATTTATTACCCTCTTTATTTAAAGAAATACTTTAGATTATAACTAAACTGATATAAATTTACATATCTTTATATTTTTTTATCTCATCTCTAAGTCTTATTGCCTCTTCAAAATTTAAATCTTTCGCGGCCTTTTGCATCTGTTTATTTAATTCTATTAAAATTTTCTTTCTTTCACCTGCTGGCATCTTTTCAAGTCGCTGTTTTTTTAGTGCAACTGTATCATACTCTTCAAGTTTTAGGTTCTCATCTAGTTTTCTTGTGGTTGTTTTTGGAGTGATATTATGTTCTTTGTTATGCTCTTCTTGAAGTTTTCTTCTTCTATTTGTCTCATCTATTGCAAATTGCATAGAAGCTGTGATTTTTTTTGCAAATAAAATTACCCTTCCCTCTTCATTTCTAGCAGCTCTTCCAATAGTTTGTATTAAAGAAGTACGACTCCTTAAAAACCCCTCTTTATCGGCATCTAAAATAGCAACCAAAGAAGTTTCTGGAATATCAAGCCCTTCTCTAAGCAAATTTATTCCAATTAGCACATCAAAAGTTCCAAGTCTAAGCTCTCTAATTATTTGATTTCTCTCTATTGCATCTATTTCAGAGTGCATATATTTTACTTTTATTCCTAAATCTGCATAATAAGAGGCTAACTCTTCAGCCATTTTTTTTGTTAAAACTGTAACTAATACTCTTTGATTTTTGGCAATTACTTTTTTTATTTCATCATGAAGTTTTTCAACTTGAAACTCACTATCAATAATATCAATAATTGGGTCAAGAAGCCCTGTTGGTCGAATAATTTGCTCTGCAACTGTTGAGCTTAATTCTAGTTCTAGCTCATTTGGAGTTGCACTTACAAAAACATAATTTGGGGCTTTTTTTATAAACTCATCAAACATTAAAGGACGGTTATCAAGAGCCGATGGAAGCCTAAATCCATACTCTACTAAAACCTCTTTTCTACTTCTATCAGCTACATGCATTCCTCTAAATTGAGAAAGTGAAACATGCGATTCATCAACAACAAGTAAAAAATCTTTATCCATTTGAGAAAAATAATCAAGCAAAGAATATGGAGTTTCACCTGGTTTTAAACCTGTTAAATGTCTAGCATAGTTTTCAATTCCCTTACACATTCCAGTTGCTTCTATCATCTCTAAATCAAACTCAACTCTTTGTTTTAGTCTTTGATATTCAACTAATTTATTCTCTTGTTGATAATATTCTAACCTCTCATCAAGTTCTTCTTCTATTTGTTTAACCGCCCTTGCAAGGTTATCTTGTGTTACTACAAAGGGATTTACAGAGTAAATAATCACTTCATTTAGCTCTTTTATTTTTTCATTTGTTAAGTATTCGTGCTTTGTGATACTTTCTACCTCATCACCAAAAAACTCAACTCTTATAAACTCATCTTCATAATATGCAGGAAAAATATCTATAACATCGCCATTTACTCTAAAATCAGACCTATCAAAAAAGCTATCATTTCTTTTATAACCCATTTCGATTAATTTTAATAAAAAACTTTTTTGATTGTATTCAAATCCAACATCTATTCTTTGAACCATCGCTTTGTACTCTGTTGGATTTCCTAAACCATAGTTTGCTGAAACTGAAGCAATTACAATAACATCATCAAAAGAAAGTAGCGATGCTGTTGTACTAAGTCTTAATCTTTCTAACTCTTCATTTATAGAACTATCTTTTTCTATAAACAGATCACTTCTTGGAATATAAGCTTCAGGTTGGTAGTAGTCGTAATAAGAGATGAAATACTCCACATGATTGTTTGGGAAAAACTGTTTAAATTCACTGTATAGTTGGGCTGCTAAAGTTTTGTTGTGAGTCATAATAAGTGTTGGTTTTTGCACCTTTTCAATCACTTTTGCGATAGTATAAGTTTTCCCACTTCCAGTTACCCCTAAAAGTGTATTGTATTGGTTTCCAGCTTCAATACTTTTTGTTAAAGCTTCTATCGCTTTTGGTTGATCTCCTGCTGGACTATAATCGCTTACTACTTCAAACTTTGCCAAATTTTTTCCTATATATTTTAAATTAAAAGCTTGAATTTATCGAAATAAGCTTAAAGTTGATTAAAAATTATCTATATCTTCTATTGAAAGAAGTTTATATTCTATTTTATAATTTTTATATTCTTGAATTAAATTTTCGGATTTTAAAACCAAATCTTGATGATTTAATCTCTTTTTATTTAGTTTCACTTCATAAATTTGAAGTTTTTTATCAATATCATCAATAGCTACAATATCAAGTTCATTTTGATTTCCTCTTTCCCAATATGAACCAATATTCGTAAATATTTGCTTCTCTTTTAAAAGTTCAACAAAAAGCTTTTCCAAAAATTTGCCTTTGAATGTGCTAATATCTCTATAAATAATCTCTTTTAATCTATCAAAATTTTCTGCTTCTATTAGTGATTGGTATTTAAAAATAAATCTAAACCAAAAAGCTAGAAAGTTATCAACTATCTCATATTTTTGCACCTTTGAGTTTGGTTTTGAATTTATAGGTTTTATTGATTTTATAATATTGTAGTCATTTTCAAGTCTTGCTAAATGCCCTGAAATATTTCTTTCTAAGATACTTTCTATCTCACTTCTTGAAGTTTTAAAATCACTAATTAGTGCTAAAATAGAAAAATATGTTCCATACTCTTTTCCAAACTCTTCAATAAGCCTATTTTTTCCCTCTTCTAAGAATATTGAGTTTGAATCTATTATCGTATCTATCATAGATTTTAGAGTAAAACTTTGATTTAAAATAAATAGCTCAATATATTTTGCAACTCCACCTGTAAGCAAATAAAAATCCAATAAATTTTCATCTGAATAAGAGTTGTAATCTTTTAAAATCTCTTTTAAAACCGATACTTTCAAAGGTTTTAAATCTATTTTAAAATCACATCTTCCAAAAAGTGGCTCTTTTTTATCTTCATATATTTTTTTCATCAATGAGTAAACAGAACCGCAAGTGATTAAGTGAATATTTGTTTTATCTTTGTTTAAATCCCAAAGCTTTTGAATGCTTGAATAAATTGAACTATTTATTGTTAAAAACTCTTGAAACTCATCAATAATCAAAGTAAATGATTTTGTTTTTCCTAGCTCTAAAATATACTCAAAAAGCTCTTCAAATTTTGATATTTTTCCAAAAAATTTAACTTCTAACTTATTTAAAATCTCTTCTAAAAACTCATCACACAAAAGCTGTTCACTCTTCTTTGATACAAAAAAATATAAAACTTTGTCATTTGAGTAGTTTTGCAAAGCAAGAGTAGTTTTGCCTACTCTTCTTCTTCCAAGAATCATTGTCATTATTGATTTTTCGGATTTTAAACTATCTGCTTTTTTTAAAATCTCTAACTCTTTTTCTCTATTGTAAAATTTCATTATAAAAACCTCTGTTATGATAACCTAGGTTGTTATAACTTATATTTTTTAAATTTATGCCTATTTTTTAAATCAGATAGTTTCACTAAACACCTCTTTTTCAAACTCATTTAAAGCTTGAGACAATTTTTCATTTTCTAGTTCTTGTTTTTTCAAATTATCCAATAATGGTTTAACTAAACTATTTTGTTCTTCTATAATTGGGAGTGGAATTTCAACATCTAAAAATAAATTTTCATTTAATCTTTGTCTATTTGTTGTTCCTGTGCTTGAATTTTGTGCAAAATTTAGAAATTCATCTGTTGTAGTAATTAAACTTAAAAAATATGGATTAATTATCGTTTTATCAATATCATAAGCAAAAAAATCAGCAGTAATTATTGCACCTTCTAATTCTTTTGTAGCAATTCCAAAAGCACCATTTCTAGCATCAATTTTTGAAACTAAAAATTGTCCCTCTTTTATAATAAACTGTTTTTTAGTACCTATATTTTTACCAAAAACTTTATCTCTTATAGAAACTCCTTTATTATTTATTCTTATTTTAACTCTCTTGTATTCAATATCATCTTTTACTAAAGTATTAATTTTACTTCGTTTTATAAATTTTTTAATTTTAACCAGAGAATAAGATTGATTATAGTTAAAATTATTTTCTAAAAGATTTTGAACACTCCAATTATTTAATTTTGAATAATTTAAAAAAGTCAAAATATTTTTTTCGTTTGATATATTTTTATTAAAAATAGCATTCTTAAATTCTAAAATATATTTTTTATATTCTAGTTTTAAATTATCTAAGATATTTTGAGAATTGAAAATTTTATCTACAATTCGTTTTTGAATATCAAGGCTTGGAAGTGGTATTTCTAAATTCAATAAAGTATTTAAGGGGAAATGCCTTCCATCTGCTCCAATAGCAAATTTATCCCATTCATCTGTAATTTTTTTTATTTTCAAAAGTAGTTCAATATATTCTGGTAAAATTTTTTCTAAATCAATTTTTAAATATTGCATATTACTTGAAGCATAAGAATTTTCATACTCAGGATAAACAATGCCCCACTGCCCTTTAACTGTTCTTACCTTACAGTAAAATAAATGATATTGTTTTGACTTTTGATATTTTTTCATTGTCAATTCTTTACCTAGAGCAACCCTGTTTATATATACACCTTGTCCTTGTCCTCTAACACCAAGAATTGGGTATTTTGTATCATCTTCTATATTTACCCATTCCATTTTTGTAGTAGATAAAAATTCTTTTAGTTTTACTATTTTATATTTTTTTGAAAAACTAAATTTACTTTGTAAAATATGAGCAACACTCCAATTTGATAGATTATTAAAACTTACAAAATCAAGTAATACACTCATGATAAAACCTTTATTTCTTCTTCTAAAAACTCTTCTATCTCTTCTATTGTTGGTAAGTTTATCTTATATTTTGATACAAAAAGTTGGTTATCAAGCCCTGCTGTTGCATATTCTACTTTTGTATGATTTTTATTTGCACAAAGGATTAATCCTATTGGTGGATTGTCATTTTGTTGCATAATTTCATTTTTGTAGTAATTTAGATAAAAATTCATTTGCCCTACATCTTTATGGCTAAATTCTCTTATTTTTAAATCTATCAAAATATGACATTTTAAAATCCTATGATAAAAAACCAAATCTATTCTATCGTGTTCATTATCTATTGAAATTCGTTTTTGTCTTGCTTCAAAACAAAATCCATTTCCAAGTTCTAGTAAAAAATCTTGAAGATGATTTATAAGTGCAGTTTCCAAATCATTTTCATCATATTTT
The DNA here is from genome assembly GCA_039810345.1 of Aliarcobacter sp. GTDB lineage: Bacteria > Campylobacterota > Campylobacteria > Campylobacterales > Arcobacteraceae > Aliarcobacter. The sequence continues at coordinate 35,458 of JBDHWU010000002.1, forward strand.
TCTTTTAAATCTAAGCCTGTAAATTCCAAAATATATGGGTCTTTTATAATTTGCTTTGTAGTTAAAAGTTCAGCTCTTTGCTCCAATGATTTTAAAATTTCTTCTTTATTTTTAGATAAGCCTACTCTTTCATAAGTTTGAGTATTTATCTGCCTTGCTAACTCTCTTACACTCCAATTTCCTTTTATAGTTTCTACTTCATAAAACAATCTTTTTGTTGGTTCATCTATTTTGCTTAACTCTATAAAATGGCTAAAACTACATACATTTAATAATTTTTGAATATCTACTGATTTGAATTGTCCAGACACTGTCTGGATAATTTGATTTGATAGTTGAAATTGTCCAGACAGTGTCTGACTAATTTGCGGATATGAAAGATAGAATTGTTTAAATGTATGAAGATTACTTCTTGACATACCTTTTATATGAGATAGTTTTTTAGATAAGTTTTCTATCAATTTGTCTCCATAATTTGCCCTATCTTGTCCATTTTGTTCATATTCAAAGATATAATAACCAATAAGCCAATTTCTTATAGTTAAACTTCTACTTACACTTCTTATTGCTTCATTTTGTATTTTATGATGAATAGTTCCTATTTCTTGAACTAATGTATCAAGAGTATAATTAATCATTTTTTGTTTTCCAAAGATTATTAGCAGTTCTATATTCTTTATATGCTTTTAAAAGTTCTGGCAACTGATTTTCATCCTTTCCACCAGTTGAGTTTATACCTGCTTTTTTAATATCTGCAATAGGAATTTGATAATCAAATTTTTGTTTAACTTGTTCTTTTACTTCTGTGCTAATTAGATTATTTAACTCTGCTTGTTTTAATTGTAGTTCTTTTTTTTCATCTCTTTTTAAAACTTCTTTTCCTTTGATAGAAAGTTTTTCTTCTATATCATTTAATTCATTTTGGTATTTAGATGTGATGTCTTTTATTGCTTCTTCTTTGATACCTTTATATTGTGCTTTTTCTTCTGTTGTAAATTTTTTTAAGAATACTAAACTTGTTTTTACCGTTGCTCCTGAACTTATAAATATCTCTTGAGGAAGTGAAACGATAAGAAGTATTTTGGCTCTACTTTCAAAATACTCTCTTGCATTTTGAAGATTTGAACTATTTAAAACTCCTTCTGGAAGAACTATTCCCATTCTTCCACCATCTTTTAATAAATCCAAACATCTTTCTATAAATAAAACTTCTGTTTGTCCTGCACTTTTACCAACTTCAAAAAGAGTTCTTATTGGTTTTCCAAAATTATCTGTAACTTGATTCATTTTTTCAAGATAAAGTTCTTTAGCTTTTAATCTATGCTCAATATTTGAATAATTAAAAGTTTCAGTAAATCCAGCTTTACAATAAAGCTCTTCACCATATTTTTTAATATATATTTCAATCAATTGGTCATTTTTATACTTGCTATCTTCTTCTACAATTGGAGAATTTTGAGAAAGAGTTGTTCCAAATGGCGGATTAGTCAAAATAACATCAAATCTATCATGAAAAATTCCATTTACATTTAATAGACCATCATTATGATGTATTCCATTGTGTCCATCTCCGTGCATTATCATATTCATTTTAGATACCCTTGCCATTCTAGGGTTTGCATCTGTTCCAAAAATAGCTCTTTTTGATAGCTTTTCTATCTCTTTTTCTTGCTCTTTGTTTATTTCAGCTAAATAACTATCATAAAGTTTTGTTTTTTTGTCTTGCTCATTTTCTGTAAGCTCAATATCTTTTGGAAATATTTCATTGTATTTTTTCTTTTTTATCTCTATATATTTATTATCAATGGTCTCTTTTACACTCTCAAAAGCTTTTATCAAAAATCCACCACTTCCAGCACAAGGGTCGCAAATAAGTTCATTTGCTTGAGGATTTAATAAATCAACCATAAAATCAACTATTACTCTTGGAGTAAAAAATTGTCCTAACTCTCCTCTAAATGTCCTACCTAAAAAAGTTTCAAATGCAATACCTTTTACATCTTCGCTTGTTGCTGTTAGGTTATAAATCTCTAGTTCTTGCATGATTTCAAGAAAGCTATTCTCTTTTATTTTTATTTTTTCGTTTTCTTCAAATATTCCATCATCTTTGAAAGCATTTTTTACACCATCAAATTTTTCTTCAAGATAAGTTTTTGAAGTTTCTCCTCTTGCTATTTTTTTTGAGTGAGACTCCATCTCATTTTTTACTTTTTGTTTAGAAAAAATCAAAGTATCATCATCTGGATTTCGTTCATACATAATTTTCAAAAATAGAACTTTGCTAATCTCATCAAATGAAGCTTCAGGAGAAAGCTTGTCATTATTTCTAATAATATTGTGGCATTTGTGAAGTAGTTTTGCAAACTCATCACCTGTAAACTCTTTTGTTTTAGATAAAATATCTTCCAACTTTTCATTATCAACTATATCTTTTGCTTGTGGTATTTCTCCAACAGGTTGTAAACTTAAAGGGAGTTCTTCTTCTATTGTTTTATAAATTTTTACTATTTTACCATTACTGATTACAAATAGTTTTGCTCTACTCCAAGTAGCATAATTGTAACCTTGATAAAAATCTTCTGGTTTTAAAGTTATTGCTTCTGCTTTAAGTTCAACAACTAAAAAAGCTGTTTTATTTTGTTCTTTTTCTTCTTTTGTTCTCCATATAACTATATCTGCACTTGCTCGTCCTGTTCCTCTGCTTGAAGATGTTAACTGTACTTCTTGAGCCATTTGCTCTAATGTATATCCATAATCATTTATAAGCCTACATATAAATTCTTGTCTAACCTTTTCTTCTGGTTTTGCTTCAAGATATTTATTTTGAAGTGGTGCAAATATTTTGCCTTTTTCGTATTTAGGTTTATAAATAGTTACGGGTTTTTCTTTACCTGTTTTTCTATCTTCAACAATTATTTCTTCAATATCGAATATTTTTTCATAATTCATTTTGCTTCTCTTTATTTTGATAAATAGCTATGATTTTATCTAAGATATATTTAATTTAACTCCATAAGAAGATTTTTGATACAATCAAAATTAAAGATAAAAGGAAAACAATGTCTATTTTTGCTTTACAATCTCATGCAGGTGGTTTTTTGGATGAGGATTTAGTACATTTTAATAAAAGATTTGATGAGTGGTGCATACAGTTTGATGATTATGATGAAGCAATGAAGACTGTAAATACTCTTTCAAATCCAGAAATTATAGATATTGTTGAAATAACTCCACTTTCATATCCGAAATATTTTTTCAAAGATTTACAAGGTACTATTTATGCAACAAGACAAATTGAAGATAAAATTATTTGTGTAGTTGAACCAAATATTGGTGCAAATTTTAGAATAGCAATTTGTGATTTAAAAACAAGAACTTCAAGACTTACAAAAACTTCATATAAAACAATTCCAAGTATTGAAGGTGCTTTTATTAATTTTTAAAAACTAAAGCTTCACAACCTTAGCCCCAAATCCTCCAAATAAGATATTTTAAAAACTCTTTATTTATATCAAAAAACCTATAAATATTCATTTTTATACTCTTTATAATCCTCTACAAAATTTTCAAAAATATTTTCATATTTTTTAATAGTTTCTAAGATATTTTTTTCTAAAGCTTCTAAAAACTCTATCTCTTTAGGGGTGCAAAAAGTAATCATCTCATCTTTTATCTCTTTAATATTTTTACGAATATCTGTGCTAATAACTGTAAATTCATTTTTTATTAACCTTGCTTGTATATCTGTATGCACACAAAAACCTACAATATCAAAAGAGCCAATTTTTGTTGAGTCAAATTCATCTGCAATTGCCATTGCAAAACTGTTGTGAAAAAGAGGATACATAGCAATATTTACCAAATCATATAAAGGGGCTAGTTCTAGCCCTTTTTTGCTTACAAAAAAAGATATATTTTTTGCATGGGCATCAAAATTATTTATGCACAAATTAAACAAAAACCACTTCAAAAGCTTGAGCTTTGTTAAAATTTTATTTCTTGTCAAACTCGATGTTGCAAACAAATTTTTAAAATTTGCTTCGCCCCTAAAATCACTATAAACTGCTTCATATTTCATACTTACATCTAAATCCAATATTTGACATCCATCAATAATATGTTTTTTAAAAACTTCAAAAGAGCCATCTTCTTTTCTTATAAAATCTCTATCAAATCTCTTTACAAATAGCACATTTTGAGTATCAAATTTTTTTATCTCTACTTCTGCAACATCTAGTTTGCACAATTTTGCAAGTTTCATACAAAAATATTCATTTAAAACCAAATGAATATCATCTTTTTTCTCAAATTTCAGTATATGAGTAGAGGCTATTTTTCCCTCTCCTAAACCATATTTGTTGTTTTCCAAAACCACTAAAGGAAGTTTATCTTGAACCCCAGCAATACTAAGCCGTGGTTTTTTATCCCACAAGACAATATTTATATTATCTTTATTTAAAATCCTTTTTGTTAATTCTTCACTACTTATTCTTCTAAAACTTGTAACTACTTCTTTGTTTTTAGAAAATGTTATAGCACCTGCTGTTTCATTTCCAATAGCTTCGATTAATGCAAATTTATTTGCTTTAGAAATTTGCAAAAATTCACTAACAAAATCTAAACCTTTTCCCTCTGGTAGAAGATTATTTATAAATTTTTTTATACTCTCTTCTTTTATCTCTTCATTAAATTTAAGGTGTGGAGATAATTCAAATCCTGTTTTTATCCAATTTTGATTATAGATTAATTTAACATCGTCTTTATCTAAATCAATCTCTAAAAGCCCTACTTCATCAGCATTACAAAATATATTTATAGTATGTTTCATATTTCATCGTCTTGTATTAATTTTATATCTATACTAAGCCCATTTATAACTTTTAAAAAGCTATCAAGAGTTATTCCGCCTTTATTGTTTTCAAGTTTTGTAATAACATCAACTGGGACATTGCATAATAAAGCTGTTTGATGAGAAGTTAGATTTGCATTTGTTCTTTTTGCTCTGACAAATTTGCCTAAATACTCTGCTGTGAGTTCTCCACTAAGAGTTGGGTACTCTGTTGGTTTTATTTTTCTAGCCATTTTATTTCCATATATTTTGTATTGCTAATATAAATTTTGTTTAGAATAATACTATAAAAATAGTATTATTTATATAAAAATTTGATTAAAACATTAAAATACTTCTTTTACAGTATTATAAGTATAAATTTGCTATTTATCAAGATAAATACTATAAAAATAGTATTTTATACTTACCAATCATACCACTTTTAAAAAAAATCCAAAATTTCAAAAATTTCTCTTTAGTTTAAGCTTAAATGGGGAGGGAAATATATAATCCTCGCTTAAATTTTATAGGAGAATTAATCATGGAAAACATGGAAAACAATCTTTCAAAAGATAAAGTAGTAGGAAATATTACAAAAAATGTTTTGGATAAATCTTTAGCAAGAAGTATTGTAATTAAAACAACTGAATGGTTATTGCCACTATCGTTTTGGATAGGAATCGTTGCAATTACTATTTTTTCGTTTGCTATTGCTGTTAATAAAGGTAAAATTTTGTTATCTATTGGCATTTTTGTTCCAAGCATTGTGGTTTGGATAGTATCTTTTTATTTAATATACTTGTTAAAAGATATTAAAGATGCTTTAGTAAATAAATAAAATAATAAGGGAGAGATATTTAGATGGAACAATTAGTTGTATGGTTTTTTATAGGTTTGTTTGCTTTTTATGGTCTTAAGCTTTTTTTCATTTCTAATAAAAAGAATAAGCATGAAACTCTTTTAAAAGAAGTTCCAATTTATTATAATGATAAGCTTGGAAAAGATTATATAGTTGTTGGAACTGTTTCTTCTGAAGATACTAACAAGTTGGATGCAGAAATTAGTTTAATTAATCAAGCTAAAAAATTAAATGCTGATGCAATTATTTGCTTACCTGTTGGTATATCAAGTCATACTTCTGGTGGAGTATCAACATCAAGAGGGTTTGATGGTAGAACAAAAATTAATGATACAACTAGTTCATATACTGGGTATCATTATAATGGTTCAGCAATTAAATTTACTACTGAAAAACAAGCTAAAAATACTAATTTTAAAAGTGATTCAGAAAAACAAATAGCGCAGACTGAAGATCAAATTATTTATGAAATAGATAAACAAAAAAAGCTATTAGAGAATAACATTATTGATGAGTCAGAATATCAAAATAGAATTAATCAAATAAAAAATGACTTCAATAAAAGGAAAGAAGAACTTGCTATGATAAAAAAACTACAAGAAGAAGCAGAATTAAATCTAGAAAAGCAAAAAAAGTTTTTAAATATGAATCTTATTGGTAAAAAAGAGTATGAAAAAGAGATAGATAATATTAAAAATAAACTAGCTATTCAACTTAAGGAATTAGGAACTTTATAAAATATTTTTTACATTCCCAAGTTCTACTTGGGATAGGTTCTGCTTCAGTTAAAAATGATGTGCATTCAAGTACAACAAATTATTTAACAGCCACTTACTTAAAATACAATGGCTAAAATAAATTAAAAATTGGGAGAAAAAGTGAAAAAACTACTATTTACAATATTAATAGTATTTGGTGCAACAATAACTATGGCAAATGATAATATCTATAAGGCATTTGAAGAATCAGCCAATGCAGGAAATGTAGAAGCACAATCTGCTTTAGGAAGGATGTGTTATTTTGGTCAAGGTGTAAAACAAGATTATAAAAAAGCTTTTTATTGGCTTGAAAAAGCAGCTAATCAAGGAGATGCATATGCACAATTTTTTATAGGAAAGATGTATTCTCGTGGTGAAGGTGTAAAACAAGATTCTAAAAAAGCTTTTTATTGGGCTGAAAAATCAGCTAATCAAGGAGATGCAAATGGACAATATATTCTTGCATTTATGTATGGAACGGGAGATGGTGTAAAACAAGATACGGAAAAAGCTTATTATTGGGCTGTAAAATCTTGTGAAGGAGGATATGAAAAGGCTTGTGAATTATTAGATACTAAGCAAACAAATAAAGAAGAAACTAAAATAGAGAAGCTTAAAAGATTAGCCAATGCAGGAAATGCAGAAGCACAATATTATCTTGGAATTATGTATTATTATGGAGAAGGTGTAGAAGAAGATTATGAAAAAGCTCTTTATTGGTATGAAAAATCAGCAAATCAAGGAAATGCAAAAGCACAATTTGCTCTTGGAGATATATATTACCGTGGAGATGGTGTAGAAAAAGATTATAAAAAAGCTTTTTATTTGTTTGAAAAAGCAGCCGTTCAAGGACATGCAGAAGCACAAAATAGACTTGGAGTTATGTATGACGATGGAGATGTAGGTGTAGAAAAAGATTACAAAAAAGCTTTTGAGTGGTTTGGAAAATCAGCCAATCAAGGAAATGCAGATGCTCAGACTAATCTTGGAGGTATGTATTACTATGGAAATGGTGTAAAACAAAATTATAAAAAAGCTCTTTATTGGTTTGAGAAAGCTTGTAAACAAGGAGATAAATATGCTTGTAAATATTTGAATAGGTAAAATAAAAAACAAGGTGTGTTTGTACAATAGCTTTTTTGTGTTTGTAGTTTATCACTATTTGGTGATTTTGGAACTATTTTGGAACTGAGAATTTATTCTCAGCTTTAAAAAAGTAAAAGTAACAACAATATCTGAATTTATAAACATTTTGTTGTTTTGTTGGGTAGCTAAGAACAAGCTATCCACTCACTTTTATAATTTTTGAGTGGAATTTTGCTTCGCTTCATCTTAGTTCCGATTTTAAATTTAATAAAAAAGGAGAAATTAAAATGTTTAAAAAACTAATATTTGGTTTAGGAGTTTTTGCAACTTTGCTTTTTGGAGCAAGTTTTGAAGATGGTGTAAAGGCTTATAATAAAAAAGATTATAAAACAGCATTTACAATATTTGAAGATTTAGCTTCAAAAGGAGATGCAGAAGCTCAATATGAACTTGGATATATGTATTATAATGGAAAAGCTGTAGAAATGGATTATAAAAAAGCTTTTGAGTTGTATGAAAAAGCAGCGAATAAAGGGTATGCAAAAGCACAAAATGATCTTGGACTTATGTATTACAATGGAAATGGTGTAGAACAAGATTATAAAAAAGCTTTTTCTTGGTGTGAAAAAGCAGCAAATCAAGGAGATACTGAAGCACAATATATGCTTGGAGTTATGTATTACTCTGGAGAAGGTGTAGAAAAAGATGAGAAAAAAGCTAGAGAATGGTATGAAAAATCTTGCAAAGGAGGATATGACCGAGCTTGTGAAGAATAAAAAGAATTAAAATAAAAAGCAAGGTATATTTTTCTAGTTCCCAAGTTTTACTTGGGAATTCATATGAAAGCAAAAAGTAAAGGTAATATAAATTGAAATTTCCCAAATCTTCAAGTTTCATAGCTTTTCTTTCATTTTCAAATAAGTTTTGATTATATCGAATTTACTCTTTTAATCGCACTTGTTTAAAGAATTTTTTGTTAATATGGTATAATTTTTTTTAATTTTATAGGGAGCTTTTTATGTATGCACTAAATATAAATAACTCTGAAATAGAGAACCTTGCAAAAGAAGTTTTTGAGAAAAACCCAATATCTACAAACAGTGATTTTTATAGATTTTTAAAAAAACAAAAAATAAAACAAGATTTAAAAGAGAGTGTAACTCAAGTAGAAAATGGCGATTTTTTAGATGAAGATGATACTTTTAAAAAGCTATATTCTGAGCTTGGTTTATGAGAATAGTTTACACTCACAAAGCTCAAAATTCTTTAAAAGAGATAGCAAACTATTTAAAAGAAAATGACTTAGAGCTTTCATTTATAAAAAATCATTTAGAAGAGATTAGATTTGGTATAAAAAAACTATTAACAATATTTCCAGAGGCTGGAGTAGAAATGGAGATAGATTTTATACATTGTAGAAGAATAATGGTAAAAAAATATAGTGTTTTATATAGATACATAAAAGAGCTACAAACTATACAGATACTTTTAATTTATAGCTCAAATGAACCAACTTTAGGGGAATAATAAACTTTTCAAAGTTTTATAACCTTAGCCCCAAATCCTCCACTACTTGGATGTGCATCTTCAAAGCCTTTTACTTTTGGGTGTTTTTTCAAAAACTCTTTAACTGCATGTGCTAGTTTTCCAGTACCAATTCCGTGATAAACAAGCACTTCTTCAAATCCAGCAAGTAAAGCATCACTTAAAAACTTATCAAGATTTTCAATAGCTTCATCGGCTCTTTGACCATGTAAATCTAGTTTTATATCTCCATTTTGTGGTTTTTCTACTTTTACACTTGATTTTATTTTTGGTTTTGGTGGAGGATTTCCACTTCTTTTTAAATCACTCAATTTTACCTGCATTTTCATTCCAGCATCTGTTTGTATAAATGCTTTTTGCCCTTTTATTGAGATGATTTCGCCTTTTGTATTGTTGTATTTTACTCTATTCCCAACTTCAAAATTTAAAACTTCATCTTCAACTTTTTCAACTTCAATTTGCTTTACAAGTTTATGAGATATATTTAAATGCCTATGCGAATCACTAATCATCTTTGTTTTTATAGCTTTTTTAGCCTCTTCTCTTGCATCTTTATACTCTTTATGAAGCTTTGATTTCTCACTTAAAATATGAGTATCAAGCTCCTCTTTTTGCTCTTTTAAATTACTTGAAAGTCTTTGATAGTTTTCAATTTCACTATTTAGTTTTGCTATTTTTTGCTTATATTCAAGCTCTAAAGCACTACTTCTTTCAATTAGCTCATTTAATCTATCTTTATCCTCTCCATAAACCTCTTTTGCTCTTTTTACAACACCAATTGGAATTTTATATCTCAAAGCTGTTTCAAAAGCATAAGATTTTCCAATAGTTCCTTGTAAAAACTCATAAGTTGGACGCTGATTTTCTTCATCATAAAGTGCAGCTATTAGCTCTACATCAGGATTTGCAGCCATAAGTGCAGCCAATCTTTTATGGTGAGTTGTTATTATTATTTTTATATCATTTTTAATTAAATCTTCAATAATTACTTTAAACAAACTTGCAGCTTCATCTGAATCTGTACCTAGCTCTATCTCATCGACTCCAACAATTGCATTTTTTACTTCAAAAAGTTTAGAAAACTCTAGCATTCTTCCAGCAAATGTTGAAATATCATTTTTTACACTTTGTGGGTCATCTAAAACTGCGTTTATTGATTTAAAATTACTTACAACTGTGCTTTTATTTGCATTATAAGGAAGAAGATATTTTGAAAGGAAAATAGCCGATAAAATCGACTTTAACATCATAGTTTTTCCACCAGCATTAACACCTGTTAGCATTATTACTTTTTTACTAAAATCAACTGTGATTGGTTTTGCTTTTTCAAGTGCAGGATGACAAAAATCAACCAAAATATTTTTACTATCTTTTGATGGCAAAATAAAGTTTTTATCCCCTATTTTTGCAAAGAAAATTCTAGCTATATAGTGGTCAAATTTGTCAAACTCTTTATTTATAAACTTTAAAAAAAGAAGATTTTTTTCTAAAATATGTGAAATGTCTTTACAAATTTTATATAAAACTTCCTCTTTTTTGTTTTCTAAATCATTTCTTTTTTGCTTTAATTCACTAATAGAGTGAGGAACAACATAGAAAAATCCAGCATTTGACCGCTCAATTACACTTCCACTTAAAGTGTGATTAAATCCACCACGAACCAATAAACACTCTTGTTCATTTATATAATGAACTTGCATATCAACTAAATAAGGCTTTAATTTTGAAGAGTTTACAAGCCTATAAAGGCTCTGTTTTGTCTCTTCTTTGTTTTTATTTATAGCCTCTTTTATATTGTCAAAATCTTCATTTATTCCGCTTTTTAAATTTGCTTTTTCATCAAAAAAGTTACAAACATTTAAAATGTCATTTGGAATAATAATTTTTTCTATAAGTTCAAGAAGTTTTCCTTCAAAATTAAATCTTTTAAGGTACAAAAAGTAGTTTATTATTTTTATAAATTCATATATTTCATAAACTTTCAAAACTCCTTGTTTTTGCAAGTGCATAAGTTGTGAATCAAGATTTTCAACTTGTTTTGGTGAATTTATATCATACTTTGAAAGTTCTTGGATTATTTTGTAGTGAATATTTATATCACCTTCTAAAATAATAGATTTTTCTCTAGCAAAAAGCTTAGAGAAATTTTCTATATAGTCGTTTAAGTCTAGTTTTTTTATCAATTTTTTCATAAGGCGGATTATAGCAAAAGGCTAATTAATCAAGCATTTCTATTTATAAAACTTTTTGTGCTTTTATATATACTCTTTTTGGTGCAGGATAACCTTCAACTGTTTTACTACTATCATTTGGATCTAAAAACTCTTCTAAGCTTTCATCAAAACTCCATTTTGTAGCTCTTTGCTCATCTTTTGTTGTAATAACTGTTGCAAGAACTTCAATATTTTCAAATCCAGCTCTTACTAACCAATTTTTTAGTGCAGGAATAGTTGGAATAAAATATATATTTGGAATTTTTGAGTATCTTTGGTTTGGTGTTAAACAAATCTCATCTTCTCCATCAATCATAAATGTATCAATTATTATCTCTCCTTTTGAGTTTAAACCTCTATTTAAGGCTTTTAAAGTTCCAACAGGATCAGCTCTATGGTACAAAACTCCTAGCATAAAGATAAAATCAAACTTGTGATTATAAGCCTCTAAATGCTCAACTCCTAGCATTTCATAAACAATAGGCGATTTTACAAAATGGTTTACAAACTCAAACTGATGCAAAGTCAAAGGAGATGGGTCAAAACCTATTAATCTTTTTGGTTTATCTTCTAGCATTCTAAACATATAATAGCCATTGTTACACCCAATATCAGCAACAACTTTATCTTTTAGATTAAAATGTGGTCGTATTAGATTATATTTTAAATTACTTTGCCATTCACTATCAATTTCAAGACCAAATAGTTTAAAAGGACCTTTTCTCCAAGGAATTAGTGCTTTTGCTGTTTTTTCTATGGTTTCAAACTCTTCATTTGTTAAATCATCTTTCTTTCCAACACTAAACCAATCGCCATAATCAATATTTAAATCAGATTTTTCTATTTTTTGTGTATTTTTCAGCTCTTCAAACCAAGGAAGAACATTTTTCCAAGATCTACACTCATCTTTTTTCTTTTTTAATTTCTCAATATTCATAAGTGCAATTATAGATATTTAACTCTTAAATTAAGTGATATACTTATTTTTCAAAATTATTTAAAATATTAATTGGTGCTGTAAAAACTCTTTTAAAAATATTTATAGGAGCAGCAAAACTATCTTTTACAAGGTTTGTTGAAAATTGAGGGTTTTCTAAACTTCCGTGTATATCTATCAAAGTTTCAACTCTCTCTTTTTCGCCCAATAAAATATAATTTACCAAAGGAATATATCGTACAAAGCTTGTGTAATCTTTTAAAAATATTAAATTAACTTTTGAGTTAATTGTAAAATTATTTAAATCAATTATTCCAAAACCTTCAAAATCTATACCACTTCCAATAGTATTTAAATTTTCAATTTTTATTATGTTTTCATTTTTATCATATAAAAACTCCATATTTCCCTCTTTTAAAGTGTAAATACCTATATTTTTAAGTCCAATTCCAGCTGCAGGAAGTGCAAAAAGTGGATTAAAAGGCAAAGTTATAATTTGTGCAGCAAGAGCAGGAGTTGTTTCAACAAAAGCCAATAAATTACTTAAAATTGATAAATTTGAGATACTACTATCTTTTATTAAAAGTTTTCCACCTAGTAGTTCATAACTTCCTTTAGCATATAAATTTACCACTCCTCCATTTATTATCTGTTTTGAAACTAATGTATTTAAAAACTCTTCGCTTAAATTTACAGCAAATATATCAACTTTATTATCTTCATACTCTCTAAAAGACAACTCACTATCTTTATGTTTTAAATAGATATATTTATCGTCATTATCAATATTTACAATATAATTATCAGCTAAAATCTTATAATCATCATTTATTATTATATTTGAATTTAATGCATTTATTAATATTTTGTCATACTTTAATTTACTAGAAGTTTTGAAGTCCAAAATTACATCAAGATTTTTTAAATCAACTTTTAAAGAGTTATTTTTCATTTCAACTTTTAATTCATCATCCAAAGCAGAAATTTTTGTAATATTATTTTTTACACTACCTTTTACAAATAAGGTATCTATATTTTTATCATTTTTTTTCAAAGACAAATCATAATCTTTTAATAAAGCCTCAAAATTTATCTCATTATTTACAATATTTACCTTTGCATTTTCCAAATTATAACTACTATTATCTTGCACAAAAATAGAGTTATCTAAAGTTATATTTATGCTATTTTCAACTTTATTATTTAAGCTATTTGAAAAATTATCAATAATTTTTAAATCTTTTAAATATAAATTAATATCCTTATTTATATCTACTTTTATACTATCATCTAAAGTAGAAAGTTGTATATTGTCATTTTTAATTTCTCCAAAAACATATAACTCTTCTATTTTTTTATCATTTTTGTATATTGGAACATCAAAACCAGAAATTGTTGATTGAAAACTATAATTTTTATTATCAACTATTTTTAAAACTAAGTCTCCTGATTTAATAGAATACTCTTGCAAAATATTTGAATATGGATATATTTTACTTAAATCATCAATAACTACAAAAAGATTTTCACTATATTTTATTTTTGTACTTAATTTCTCTAAATTAATATCTACTCCATTGGAAAAATCCATATATATAGGAGTATCTATATTTTTAATATCTAAAATATTGTTCTCTTTGCTATCTTTTATAAAAATTTTATCTATTTTTGCAGTTCCAACTATTTTTAAGGTATTAGTATCTATTTTTAAATTTGTTTTAGAAGCTATCATATCATCTAATAAAAAACTTGCATTTTCTATAAAAACAAAATTATTTTCTAATAAAACTTTAGCTCCTTTTGTTTTAAATGCAAAATTATCTATTAAAATATCGCTACTATTAACTAAAAACTCGCCTTTTGTATTTAAAGATTTTTTTTCATCATAAGGAAAACTAAGTAACAATTTAGCATTTGTTAAACCACTTTTTTGCAAAATAGGCAAATTTATATCATACGCTTTTAAAATCCCCAAAATATCACTATCAAGTTTTGAATTTGTCTCAATATTAACATCAACAATACCAGTTATTTCATCTGTTAAATTCCGTAAAGTTACATATGAATTTATAAGCTCTTTATCTTTGAATTTGGCATCTATTAAATCAAAATGCAAAGTGTTATTCTTGAATTTTACTTTAACATTTTTAGTAAATATCTTATCAACATTTTTGTGAAACATAATTTTTGCATCTTTAATATGTGCTTCACCTTGAAGAGATTTTTCTATAATTTCTTTTTTTTCTAAATCAAACTCTCCATAAAACCAATCTAGTTTAAAATCACCAGTAACATTATCATACATCCACTCATTTGCAGTTTGTGGCAAATCTAGTAAAGGTTTTAAAAAGTGTAAATTTTCAAAATATTGACTTATTGTAAAAAATTTTAATTTCTCTTTTGAAATATCAATATTTGTTTTGGAAATAAGCCCATTGTAATGAATATCTCCATAATATTTAATCTCATTTTTAAAATAATCAAGCTTTACAAGCCCATCTAAAAGAACATCATAATCTTTTAAATACAAAGATTTGATATTAAATTCAACTTGATTTGAAGATTTATTTAAATTTGAAACAAGATTTATAAATTTATTATCTAAATATAAATCATCATTATCCAAAAAAATTGAGAACTCATTTCCATCTATTTTTAAACTATTTATATCTATTTCTTGAAAAAAACTTATAACTTTTGGAAGTAAATCTATATTCTTTTTTATATCATCAATAGATGAACTAACTTCACTTTTTTTAGAGTTAAATTCAATATTTTGAACTCTCACAATCAGTTTTTTATCCAATTTTATATAGAATTGCGAAATTAAAAGATTAGCAAAGGAAAAAGAGTTTATTTTGATCCCAGAAATTAAAGCAGAAAATAATATTATCATTAATAAAAACAGAAAAAGAAATAGAGCTTTTATAGCTTTTGGCATTATAGAGTTTATCCTTATATTTACGATTATTCTTTTTTACTATTTGACTCTACCAATGACATCATCAAAAGTCCTTTATATTCCTAAAGGTAGCACAAATAATATCATAAATTACTTAAACAAAAGTGGTTATGATATGAATATAATAGATGAAATAGTAATTAAATCAACAGGGTATATTCAAAGTGGTTGGATTGATTTGAATGAAACAAATCTTAGAAAAATGGATTTTATACATAGACTTGTAAACTCTAAAGCAGCTATGAAAAGTATAACTTTAATACCTGGAGAGACATATTATGTTTTTTTAAAAAAACTTGCAAAAGAGTTTGATTTAAATGAACAAAAATTATTTAAAGTTTATAATGAATTTGCCTATAAATTAGATGGAAACATCTTAGCAGATACATACTCTTTACCTTATGGAATGAATGAAGATTATATTATTTTATATCTTTTTTCACAAACAGACAAAAGATATGAAGAGTTTTCAACTAAAATTTTTGGCTCTTATGATAAAAAAAAGTGGTACAACTATATAACATTAGCTTCAATTATCCAAAAAGAGGCAGCTACTACAAATGAAATGCCTATAGTTGCTAGTGTTATTCATAATAGATTAAAAAAAGGTATGGCTCTTCAAATGGATGGAACACTAAATTATGGAAAATATTCAAATGAAGTTGTAACAGCTGAAAGAATTAGAAATGATGAAAGCTCATATAACACTTACAAATATAAAGGTTTGCCAAAAGACCCAATTTGTGCAGTTAGCTTAGATTCAATTAAAGCTGGAATATTCCCTGTAAAAAGTGAATATCTTTATTTTGTAAGAGACAATAAAACAGGTCTTCATAAATTTACAAACTCATACGATACACATCAAGCAAATATAAATGCAAATGTTGGAGTAGAAAAAAATTATACAAAAACAAAAGCTGAAGAGACACAAATTGACACTCAAGCAAAAGATATAATGAAAACTGACATTACAAAACAAAAAGCACCCTCTATAAAAGACCTATTTAATAGTGTAAACTAGATGTGAATATTTGAAACAATCAAATATTCACTCCTCTTTAATTACACAATTTCAATAATCTTAAATCTAATTCAAGATAAAATCTGCGGATACCAAAATTCAAATTAGGAAAAAAAATATGGCACAAATTATCTATACAAAAGTTGATGAAGCACCAGCTTTAGCAACATACTCTTTTTTACCAATTATCGAGGCTTTTACAAAAAGTTCAGGTATAAAAATGGTTCAAAAAGATATATCTCTTGCAGGAAGAATTATTGCAGCTTTTCCTGAAAACTTAACAGCTGATCAAAAAATTGGTGATGCTTTAGCAGAACTTGGAGAATTAACTCAAGACCCAAATGCAAATATTATTAAATTACCAAATATTTCAGCTTCTATTCCTCAATTAAAAGCTGCAATTGCTGAGCTTCAAGCAAAAGGTTACAAAGTTCCAAACTATGAAGAAAGTGATGATACAATTGCTAGATATTCAAAAATTCTAGGAAGTGCAGTTAATCCTGTATTAAGAGAAGGAAATTCAGATAGAAGAGCACCAGGTGCCGTTAAAAACTATGCAAAAAACAACCCTCATAAAATGGGTGAATGGAAACAAACTTCAAAAACTGATGTTGCACATATGAATAGTGGCGATTTTTATGGTAATGAAGTTTCTACAACTTTAAATAAAGCTGATAATTTCCAAATCTCTTTTGTAAACAAAGCTGGAGTTAAAACTGTTTTAAAAGAGAGTTTAAAACTAGAAAATGGTGAAGTTGTAGATGCTACAAATTTAAGTGCAAAAGCTTTACAAAAATTCTATCAAGAAGCTATTGATGAAGCTAAAAAAAGAGATGTTTTACTTTCTTTACACCTAAAAGCTACAATGATGAAAGTATCTGATCCAATTATGTTTGGATTTGCTGTAAAAGTATATTTTAAAGATTTAATCGCAAAACATGGAAGCACTTTTGATAAATTAGGAGTTAATTTCAATAATGGTTTAGGAGATTTATACTCAAAATTAGACTCTGTTGATGCTAGTTTAAAAGCTGAAATTTTAGCTGATATTGATGCTGTTTACAAAACTCAACCAAGACTTGCAATGGTAAACTCTGCAAAAGGTATTACAAACTTACATGTTCCGTCTGATGTTATTATTGATGCATCTATGCCTGCTATGATTAGAGGTGGAGGAAAAATGTGGAATAGTGAAGATAAAGAAGAAGATACTTTAGCAGTTATTCCAGATAGATGTTATGCAACTTCTTACCAAGTAATCATAGAAGATTGTAAAAAACATGGAGCTTTAGATCCAAAAACTATGGGAACAGTTCCAAATGTTGGGTTAATGGCTAAAAAAGCTGAAGAGTATGGATCTCACGATAAAACTTTCCAAGCAAAAGATGATGGAAAATTTGTAGTTACAAATAGTGCTGGTGAAGTGGTATTTGAATTAGTAGCAGATAATGGTGATATTTTTAGAATGTGCCAAACTAAAGATGAGCCAATTAAAGATTGGGTAAAACTTGCAGTTAATAGAGCAAGATTATCAAATACTCCAGCAGTATTCTGGCTAGATAGCAAAAGAGGACACGATGCACAAATTATTGCAAAAGTTGAAAAATATTTAAAAGACCACGATACAAATGGTCTTGAAATAACTATTAAATCTCCAGATGATGCAATGCAATACTCGCTTGATAGAATGAGAAAAGGACTTGATACAATTTCAGTTACTGGAAATGTATTTAGAGATTACAACACTGATTTATTCCCGATTTTAGAGCTAGGAACATCTGCAAAAATGCTTTCTATTGTTCCATTAATGAATGGTGGAGGACTATTTGAAACTGGTGCTGGAGGATCTGCTCCAAAACACGTTCAACAATTCCAAGAAGAAAACTACTTAAGATGGGATAGTTTAGGTGAATTTATGGCACTTGCTGCTTCATTTGACCATTTAGCAAATACACAAAACAACAAAAAAGCTGCTGTTTTAGCAAAAACTTTAGATGATGCAACAGGAACTTTCCTTTTAAATGACAAATCTCCAGCTAGAAAAATTGGAAGTATTGATAATAGAGGAAGTCACTTCTACTTAGCAATGTATTGGGCAAATGAGTTGGCAAAACAAAATGATGATGCAGAACTTAAAGCTGAATTTACTCCAATAGCAAAAGCTATAAATGACAATGAAGCACAAATCTTAAAAGAGCTAACTGATTGTCAAGGAAAAGCTGTTGATATGGGTGGATATTATTTACCAGATGATGCAAAAACATCAGCTGCTATGAGACCATCAGCAACATTAAATAAAATTCTTTCATAATTAAAAAAGAGGAGTTTCTCTTCTTTTTTAACAAAAAATAACAAAAATCTACTAACTTACTTTTAAAATCAAAAGAAAATCTTGATATAATCATCAACTTACAAAAAAGGTAATAACTTGAATAATAAAACTATAGGAATAGTTGGAGTTGGAAATGTTGGTTCAACTTTAGCTTTTAATTTAGCAATTAGTGGTTTATGTAAAACAATTTTATTAAAAGATATAAGAGAAGATTTCACAAAAGCTATGGCTTTAGATATTTCACACTCTGCCAAAGCTTCAAATTATAATACTCAAGTAAAAGCTTGTTTTAGTAAAGATGAGTTTAAAGACTGTGATATTATTATAATAACTGCAGGAGTTGCTAGAAAGCCAAATATGAGTAGAGAAGATTTACTTCTTACAAATGCAAAAATTATTGAAACTATATTTGATGATATTTTCGAGCAAAATAAAGAGGCAATTTATATTATTGTTTCAAATCCACTAGATGCTATGGTTTATGTAGCTTCCAAAAAATCAAACTTACCTAGGAATAGAGTTTTTGGAATGGCTGGAATTCTTGATACAGCTAGGTTTAAACACTATATAGAAGAAAAAATTAATTATGAATATAAAAATATTGAAGCAATGGTTATAGGAAGTCATTCAAATAATATGCTTCCTTTGATAAATCATGCAAAAGTTGATGGTAAAGCAATAAAAGATATTTTAAATCAAAACGATATAGATGAAATTTTAGAAAATACAAAAAATGCAGGAGCAAGGGTTGTAGAACTTTTAAAAACAGGCTCTGCATATTTTGCACCTGCATATTCTTGTTTTTTAATGTGTAAAGCTATTTTAGAAGATTCCAAAGAAGTTTTTGTATCATCAATTTTACTTTTAGATGAATATGGATACAAAGATTTAGCTTTTGGTGTTCCTGCCATTTTTGGTAAAAATGGAGTAGAAAAAATTATAGAGCTTAATTTAGATGAAAATGAAAAAAAAGAACTTGATATTGGTGTAAATTTAATTAAAAATAATATAAAAATATTAAAAGAATTAATAATTGACTAAAATCAATACATATTAATTTTATTTGTATTAGAATTGTACAATTTATTTCAATAGGAGAAGTTATGAAAAAAATAGTTATCGCAACAACATTATTAGCAGTTACATTTGCTTTTGCTAATCCTTATGCAAAATGTGCAAGTTGTCATGGTGCAAATGGAGAAAAAGTAGCTTTAGGTAAATCTAAAATTATTAAAGATATGACAAAAGCTGATTTTGTTTCAGCTTTAAAAGGTTACCAAGATGGAACTTATGGTGGAGCACAAAAAGCACTTATGGTTGGACAAGTAAAAGGTATGGATGAAGCAACTATGAATGCTATTGCTGATGTAATCATCAAATAGTACTATTTTATAAAGTAGCCAAAAATGGCTACTTTATACTTATGCAATTTTATTAGTTTTGTAAAAATTTAGTTTAAAATTCTTCTTACAAACTCAGGATTATCCAAAGTCAAATCAAAAAATATTATATCCAACTGTAGATTTTTTCCTTCATTTCTAAAATAGTTGTAACTACTTTCTACATCTACACCATCATAAGGATAAATCAAATACATATTTTTACAAGTTTTATATTTTGTACCATAAGCATAAAGTTGATACATATCAGCCTGAGAAATTCCATTATTGCTTTTGTCAAAGCTAAGTAACTTCCACTTTGTGTCTGCTATAATTTCGCCTTTGTTTATTATAATATCAGGCTTTAATCTAAATCTTCCAATACTCTTTTCATAGGCTAAATGGTGAGTTTTATCTTGTGCTTTTATCTCTTCAAACTCTCCAGATTTTCTCAAATAATCATAAACATAACTTTCAAAAAGTAAATTCATATCAAACAAAAGGGCAAAGGCTATATTTTCGCCTTTGTATGGAGAAAAAGAGTTTTCTAGCAAAAAAGTTTTACTCCATAATAAAACTTGCTCATAATCTCTCATAGCTCTATTTGGTTTTACTTTTTCAAAATCTGTTTTGATATTTTTTGACTCTTCTATTTCATCAAAAACAAACAAAAACTCTCTTATTCTTTGCTGATTTTTATTTAATTTTGATTTTTTGTAAAGATATTTTAGAGTTGATTTTATAAGCTTGTTTTCCACACGATTTGACAAAAACTCATCAAACTCTACAAAAAATCGCTCTTTGTGAATATAGTTTTGTTTTATCTGCTCTTTTATTTTTAGCTTTCCTTTTAGAAATTTTAGATTTTCCTCTTTTTGCAAATAATCGCTTTTTATTCCTTTTCGTACAAGTTTTGCAAGTTCTTCCAAAAACATAGAGATAAAAATCTCCAAAAGTGGCATTTTTCTTGATTTTAAATTTGCAATATTGAAGTTTTTAAAAGGAGAATTTTTTAGAGTTTTTAACATTTTTAGTAAAATCTCTTTTGATTTTTCATCATCTATATTTCTTATTTTTGGCAAAATTTCTATTGTTGTGCCATCTTTTGTTTGGATAAGTCCTACGAAATTTTGGGCTTGTAAAACTTTTCCATAGCCTTTTTTGCTAGTAATTTTTAGATATTGTGCTGTTTGTTCATTTTCCAATACAAATTTTTCAATAGAGCTAAAACTATCTTCATTTATATAGTTTTTCGCATTTTCATCTTTGTATTGTAAAAATTCAAACTCTTTTAAAATCTTATTTAAATTTGTCAAAATTAAACTCTTTTTTAATACTATAAATATATTTTTCATCTTCTAAATAATCGCTATTTTCTATCAATTCTTTATCAAAAATATCTGATTTTATCTCTGTTTTTTCCACAAAACCGTCGCCTAAAACAAGTCTTATTTTTTCCCAATCATCATAAAAATACTCTTGCAAAAGTGGAATTATTTTGTTTCTAAAAATATTTTCAAAAGCTTCCAATGTAGGATTTTCTTTTAACTCCATAAAATAAGCATGTCCGATTGTATGGTCTCTATCATACAAATACTCAACTCTTTTGTTTATAGTTTCAAGAAGTTTATCTATTTTCACTCCATCAACCTCTACACCTTCTAAAAGTTTAGGATTTGGCATCATTTCGATAAATTCAAATCTTCTTCTTAAAGCTGTATCAAGCAGTGCAATACTTCTATCTGCTGTGTTCATAGTACCTAAAATATAGAGATTTTTTGGCACTCCAAAATCATCTCCACTATATGGAAGTTTTACTTTTATCTCTTCTTCTGCTCCTATTCTTTTTGAAGCTTCTATCAAAGTAATCAACTCTCCAAAAATTTTAGAGATATTTCCACGATTTATTTCATCTATTATTAAAATATAGTTTTTTAGTGGTTCTTTCTCTTGATTTTTTATTTCACTGTTTTTTATTAAATACTCCAACAAAGGATTGTAATATTGAGATAATCCACCTATAATAATTTTATTTTCTCCAACTTCATACATAGCTTTTAAATTTTTAATCAATAAAACATGTTGTGATTCACCACCAGCTTTATCAAAACTGATTTTATTTTCATCAACTTCTTTTATAAAAAAACTACTCTTTTTCATTTTTATTTCAAGTTTTTCATCGTCTATTAATTTATCTAAAACTAACTCTTTAAAAACTGTTTCAAACTCTTTTTTATTTATAGAATTTTCTTTTGATTGATTAAAATTTTGTAAAGCTTTTTTTGATAATTTTTGAAAAATCCCAGATTGTACTTCATAAGTAATATTATCATCTTTCGTTTCTGCTTTTATCCCTTCCACAAACTCTTCATAAGAGAAACTTTGATGAAATGTTATAAACTCAATTTGTCCAGATTTTTTATACTCTTCAAATTTTGCTTTTAAAATTTTTCTATCATCTAAAGTATGATTTCCTTTTTTTAAGATTTCTAAAATTATTTTATTTTCTTCACTATTATCTTTTTCTAAAATTATCTCTAAAGCTTTATTTATAGTATTGTAAGTTTTCCCAGTCCCTGGACTTCCAAATAAAATTTGGTTTAGTGCTTGAATTTGTGTAGTTTTTTGTATATTATCTTCTACAATATATTCATCTTCATCATCTATTTCTATATTTTCTTGTTCATTATTATTTATCACTTCAATATCATAATCTTGACTTTTTGCAAAATTTATCATTCTGTCAATATTTTTATATCGTTCATCATTTCCCCACTCTTTGGTAAAATATAATCGTTCATTGTTATAAATAGTTATTTTATCTTCATATCTATTTTCACCAAAATATCTTGCTCTATTATCAGTTTTTCTACTTCTCCAAGTCTTATAATCATCTTCATTTTGCATAACATCTGCACCCCAACTATGTACTACACTAAATATATTTTTTAATTCAGAATATGTTTTATTTTGATTATTTTCAAGATAAAATCTAAATATATCAAAGCACAATATACCTAGGCTATGATTTCTATCTCTATTTCTGTAAATTCTATTATTAAACTTAACTTCCATTTTCTCCCCTTATTGCAAAATATTTACTATTAAATTTATAATAGTATCTTTTTGTTTTGGTTCACTTTTTGCAGTCATAAGTGATAGTGCAACTAAAGCATTATCATTTATTTTAAGTTCTCCATTTGATTTATAGAGCATATTGTTTTTACTTAAAAAAAGTATAAACATAAAAGCACCTATTCTTTTATTTCCATCATTAAAAGGGTGTCCTTTTATAATATAATAAAGCAAATTTGCAGCTTTTTCTTCAACACTTTCTAGCAAATCAACTCCACCAAAAGTTTGATAAATATTTCTTAAAATTCCTTCAAATTCTCCTGCTTTTTCTCTTCCAAAAAGTTCTGTTGCTTCACCTTTTTTGATAAGTTCATCTTTTAGTTGTGCTATATAACTTTTTGCTTCATCACTATCTAGTATAAATTTTGCCTCTTTTGATACAAAATCTATTTTCAAAGAGTCTTCATCATAGCCTTGTAAAAGTGTCCAAGTTCTTGAATAATTTAAAATTACATCAAGCAAACCTTTTGCTTCATTTAGTTCCAACTCTGTTTTTGAAATATTATCTTTTAAAAATTCTATTGTTTTTTCTAGCTCTTTTAAGCCTTTTTCTTTTACTCTTTTTTCATTTATAGAGTATCCATTTATAAGATAATCTTTTAAAATCTTTGTTGCCCATTGTCTGAATTTTGTAGCCGTAATTGAATTAATTCTATATCCAACTGAAATTATCATATCTAAATTATAATGTTCAACTTCTCTTTCAACTTCTCTATTTCCCTCTTTTTGAACTATTCGAATTTTTCGAATAGTTGGATTTTTATCAAGCTCTTTTTGTTTAATTATATTCTTTATATGATAATTTATTGTATTTATTTCTACACCAAATAACTCACTTAATTGCTTTTGAGAAAGCCATAATGTTTCATTTTCAACAGAAACTTTAAGTTCCATTTTTCCATTTATATCTTCATAAATTACAATCTGATTTTCCATATTTTCCTCTTAAAAAATCTCTATATTCTCAAACTTTCCACCCCTAAAAACGGTATAGCTTTTCTGACAAGCTAAAGATGGAATATTTATATACTCTTGATTTGTTATTTTATAAGATTTTCCTTGATGATAATGCCCTTCGATTACAATATCTTCTTTATAGTTTTTGACTCTTTTTTTTACAAGCTCTTCAAAATAGTGTAAATCATGGCAAATATTTTTATTTTCCAAAGCTTTTTCAATTCTTCTGCTTATAAAAAAATTTATATCTATAAAATTCAAAAATCTAAGCACAAAACCATTTCGTATGATTTTGCAATACAAATTATAGTGCCAATTTATCAAATTATCTCCATGAGAAAGGGCAATTTTTTTATCTTCAAAATCTAAGATAAAAGGTTGATTTTCTCTTTTTATTACTTTTATTTTTGGAAAAAGTTTTTGTAAGTTGTAGTCGTGATTTCCCTCTAAATAAACTATTTCAAAACTATTTGAAAGTCTATTTAAAAGTTCTACCATATCTTTGTTTATTTCTTTAAAATATGTTATTTCGTAGCATAAAAAATCAAAATTATCACCCATTAAAAATATTTGAGAACAATCTAACTCTTTTTTTTCTAATTTCTCTAAAATAATTTTAAGCTCTTGATTTTTTTTATTGTAGTGAGAGTCGGCTATAAAAATAGCCCCCTCTTTTAAAGATAGATTCAAATTATAGCTCTAACTCTTTGTAGTATATTTTTAAAACTTCAAAAGTTTTAGTTCCACCAGGTAATGTTGCATTAAACTCATCACCTTCAACTTTTCCCATAAGCTGTTTTGCCAAAGGAGAGTTAAAAGAGATTAAACCTTTTTCAACATTTGATTCAACTCCACCAACAATAGTATAAGTAAATTCATCATCACTATCAACATCAACTAAATCAATAGTTGAACCAAAACTCACTCTATCGTGCGGTAAAACTGAAGGATCAACAATAACTGCTTTTGAAATAGTGTTACTTAATTCAGCTATTTGAACATCAAGAAGTTTTAATTTCTCTTTTGCACTGTGATATTCAGCATTCTCTTTTAAATCCCCTAATTGTCTTGCTTCATCTAATGCAATTACAGTTTCTGGTCTTTCAACTGATTTTATAATTTCCAACTCTTTTGTTACTTTATTGTACCCAGCAAGTGTCATTGGCTCTTTATCCATAACATCTCCCATAAATATTTTTGTGTTATAATAGCCAAAATTTAGTAAAGAAGATTTAAATATGCAATATAATAGAACGAAAATGCTTTTTGGAGAAGAGGCTTTTAATAAATTCCAAGAGACAAAAATTATTATTTTTGGAGTTGGTGGAATTGGAAGCTTTGCTTTGGATGCTTTATATAATACAGGAATAACAAATATAACAATAGTTGATTTTGACACCTATGAACCTTCAAACCAAAATAGACAGTTAGGAAGTCATGGTAATATAGGAAGAGTAAAAGTAGATGTTATGAAAGAGAGATACCCAAATGTAACAGCTATTCATGCAAAAATAACTCCCGAATGGATAGATAATTTCGATTTTTCATCTTATGATTATATTTTAGATGCAATTGATGATATAAAACCAAAAGTGCATTTAATAAAAAAGCATTTTACTAAAATCATAAGCACAGGTGGTGGGGCAAAGAGAATAGATCCTACAAAAATAGAATATAAATCTATTTGGGAAACTTATAATGATAAGTTTATAAAAAAAGTAAGGGAAGAGCTAAAAAAACAAGGCTTCAAGAAAAAATTTAAAGTAATTTTTTCAACTGAAGTTCCTCTATGTGTGGATAAAGGTAGTTTTGAAGGTGTTACAGCATCTTTTGGACTAATGATGGCATCTGTTACTATTCAAAAAATAGTTAAGAAATTGCAAAAATAACTTAAACTTAGTCAAAGTTTAAAACTTATATAATATTTTACTTATACTTTAAAAAGGATTTACATGAGCGGTATTAGTGGTAGTGTTGAGCAAATGACACAAGGACATTTAAGAAATGTTCAACAATTAGCAGTATTTTACACTGGTCATAATAATATTTACGCAATAAACATAGCAAAGGTTAAAGCTTTTATAATCACTGAAGAAGTAGCAATAAATGATACTCCAAGAGATACAAATATTATTGCTGGAATTGCAACAATAAGAGGTGAACCAGTTACATTAATCAATCTTGATGCATGGTTGGGGCAAACTCCACTAGACATTAAAGAGTATAAATTAATAATTTTTTGTGAGTTTAACCACAAAAAAATTGGTTTCTTAATAAAAGATATGCTTGATATTGTAGAAAAAACAACTCAAGATTTAAGACACACAGAAGAGACAAACTCAAAAATAACTTACACAACTTATGTAAAAGTAAATAATAAAGATGAGCTTTGTACAGTATTTAATGCAGAACAACTTTTAAGAGATATTAAATGGACTGATGATGGAGAAGATGATGTTAGAAAATACGTTGAAAATAAAATAGAATCTTCAAAAATCATTTTAGCCGCTGAAGATTCAGGAGTTGCTAGAGAAGTTTTAACAAAGTTTTTTAAACAAACTGGTGTTAAATATGAAGTTTATGCAAATGGAACTCTACTTATTCAAAGATTAGATGAATTAAATCCAGAGCAAATAGGTATGATTTTAACAGATATTGAAATGCCTGGAACTGATGGTTATCAAGTTGCATCTTATATAAAAAATAATAAAAAATTTGAACATATTCCAGTAATTGTAAATTCATCTATGACAACAGATGCTGTTAGAGGAAAAATGGAGCAAATAGGGGTTGAAGGGTTTGTTGGAAAAACAGATATTAATACTCTATATGATTTAACTAAAAGATTTCTTATAAAATAGAGGAACTCCTCTATTTTATTTACTTAACCACTTTTTAAACTCTTCTATTTGAATTTCTGTCTGTTTTGTAGAAGTTCCACCATAAGAGTTTCTACTATTCATAGAATTTTCTAAATTTAGATAACTTACTATCTCTTCATTTACATTTTCAAGCTCTTTTGATGATTTCCTAATATCATCTATATTTAATTCGCTTATATCTTTGTTTAAACTATTTGCAAAACTTACAACATCTTTTGTAATATAATAAGCTGTTCTAAAAGGCATATTTTGTTTTTGTACCAAATAATCAGCCAAATCGGTTGCTGTTAAATGCCCTACTTTACAAGCATTTCTCATAGAATCAACATTTACAATCATAGTTTTTATAACTTCATTTAAAATACTAAGTGAAATTTCAATAGTAGAAACTGAATCAAAAACTCCCTCTTTGTCTTCTTGAGTATCTTTATTATATGCAAGTGGAAGTGATTTCATAACTGTTAAAAGTGAGATTAAATTTCCATAAACACGACCTGTTTTTCCTCTAAGCAACTCTGGAACATCTGGATTTTTCTTTTGTGGCATAATTGAGCTTGTTGTTGCATACATATCACTCATTTTTACAAAACCAAACTCATACGAACTCCATAAAATTAGCTCTTCTGAAATTCTACTAATATGCATCATAGTTGTAGAGATATTAAACAAAATTTCTAGTGCAAAATCTCTATTTGAAACTGTATCCATAGCATTTTGTGAAGGTGCTGTAAATCCTAAAAGTGAAGCTGTTTTAAATCTATCAATATTGTGTGGAGTCCCAGCAAGTGCTGCACTTCCTAGAGGTGAGTAGTTATTTCTAATATATGAACTTTCAAATCTTTCAAAATCTCTTTTAAACATATTTGCATAAGCCATCATATGAAAACCAAAGTTTATTGGTTGTGCGTGTTGCAGGTGTGTCATACCTGGCATTAGAGTTTTTGTGTGATTGTTTGCAAGATTTACAAAAGTCTCTATCAAAGTTTTTAATTGATCTTTAATACTTAAAGTTTTTTCTTGAACATATAAAGTAAAATCTGTACAAACTTGGTCATTTCTACTTCTTGCTGTGTGAAGTCTTTTTCCAGCATCGCCAATAATTTCAGTAAGCCTACTTTCAACAGCCATATGAATATCTTCAAAAGCTAGAGAAAACTTAAACTCTCCACTTTCAATCTCTTTTAAAACTTGATTTAAACCCGTTTCTATACTTTTTTGCTCATCAATAGTTATTATATTTTGCAGTGCCAACATTTTTGAGTGTGCAATTGAGCCTTTTATATCTTGTTTGTAAAGCTCTTTATCAAACATTATTGAAGCATTAAACTCATCTAAAATTTGTGCATTTGTATTTTTTAAAATTTGATTACCTTGATTTGACATTTTTATCCTATATTTTTTATTTCATTAAACTTTTATTATAACATAAAAGGCTATAATCAAAGGAATTTATTAAGATTGGAATATATTTTGAAAAACATTAAGGAAATTACAAAAAACACACTTACAAATCTGGCAAAAAATGGCTTAGCAACTACTCCTGAAAATTATTTTATAGGATTCAAAGAAGAAGCTGAAAAGTATGAAACAAATTTGGAAGAGCTTGATATATTTGAAATTATAAAAAACTCTTTGGATGATACAGAAAAAGAAGATTTAGAAATAAACTCTTTTAATGAACTAGCAAAAATCCTACAAAAAAGAGTTTCAAATAGTGATTTAAAAAAATTAATTATAGCTTTAAATGATATTTTAAAACCATCTGTAAATTTTGATATGCTAGAAGAAATAGAAAAATTTGTATCAAAACTTTTAGAAAAACCTGAAGATTTAACTTCTTCAACTTCAATAAAAACATTAAAAAAATTGGCAAAACAAAGAGTTTCAAATGATAGACAGGTTTTAAAAGAGAAAACTGAAGATATTATAAAATTAACTTCTATAATGAGTAGATATTTTGATAAAACATTAACGGATGGGGTAAACTCAAATGAAGAAATTATCAAAATAAAAGATGAATTAATCGCTCTTGATATATCAAAATTCTCACATAGAGAATTAAGAATTGTTCAAAAAAAATTAATCGATACTATCTTTAAGATTGAAACTGCATTAAATGAAAATAAAAAAATATTATCTGAAAATAAAGAGCGATTTGACTATTTAAACCAACAAATTGAAGAGCTTCAAAAAGAGCTAGTTTTGGTAAAAGAAGAGCATCAAATTGATTATCTAACTACATTATTAAATAGAAGAGCTTATGATTATGAAGTTGAAAAAATGGAGAGAAAATATCAAGTTTTTAACTCAAATTTTGCAATAGTTTTCTACGATATTGACCATTTTAAAGATATAAATGATAAATATGGTCATACTTGTGGTGATGCTGTTTTAAAAGGTTTTGCAAAAATTTTAAAAGATTTGACTAGAAAAGAAGATGTTATTGCTAGATACGGTGGGGAAGAGTTTGTAGCATTAATTCATTATCAAGATGAAGTAGAAGTTTCAAGATATATAAAAAGAGTAAAAAATACAATTAAAGATACAGATTTTATATACAACAAAGAAAAAATAAAAATTACTTTTTCTGCAGGAATTAGTTTTAGAAATAAATATGATACATTTTTAGAAGCTAAAAAAAGAGCCGATGAACTACTTTATAAAGCAAAAAATCAAGGAAGAAATATTATATTTTTAGACAATGGAGATGAATTATAGAAATTTGAAGTTTAACTCCAAATTTCTAATTGAGGCATACAAGACATAGATTTAAAAATATAGCTTTTTGATATAATTCCTTTTAATGTTCCCTCGTCATCTACAACAGCCATAGTTCCTATTTCAAAATCAAACATTATTTTTACTACATCTTTTAATTCTGCATCTGGTGTTGTAGCTATAATTTGAGGAAAATTTATCTCTCTTAATCTTCTATTTAAAAAAAGATTTGGTTGATCCAAATTTTGAATTAATAAAGATAATATAAACTTTGCATCTATTAAACCAACAATTTTTTTATCTATTGTAGTAACTGGAATTTGAGCAGTTTTTTTATCTCTTAAAAGCTCATAAGCCTCTTTTATGGTATGACTATTATCAATATACAACAAATCTTGGCTCATAATATCTTTTACAAAATAAAATTGGCTTCCTTGATTTATTTGAGATATTTTTTTATAAGAAGATAAAAACTGATCTTGCTGTTTTTTTTGATTATTTTTATCTTGCTCTTTTTTGAAATCTTTTATTGAATCCTCTTGTGGATCAAAAGTAAACTTAGTTGCTTCATTAATATTTTTTACATTATATAAATTCTCTGTAGAACTTTTATGGTCTATTATTCCGTTATTATATATTGTAAACATATTAAATCCTTTCCAATTTTATAAATAATAGTAAAAAATAGCTTTTTTTATTATTAAATATTCTTAAAAGATAAATTATATTGGTAAAACTCTTATATTCTCATCAACTTTTCTCTGTAATATTGATTCAATAGCATAAAGCGTACCCATACTTCCAGCACTACAACCACTACAAGCTCCTAAATATCTAATATACAAATCATAATGCGGAGGAGCTTCAACTATATCTAAAATCTCCATATTTCCCCCATCCATTATTAACATTGGTCTTACATCATCATCTAAAACATCTTCAATTAATTCAATTTTTTGTGCCTTTGTCATCTCTATAAAGGCTGAATTCATATAACTAGGCTCTATTTTACTCTCTTCTTCAATTTCTGCAATTGTTTGTTCTAAAATATCAACTAAATATAGCTCTTTTTCTTCTAAACCACCCTCTTTTATACATGACTTACAAAATATACCAGCTTTTGTTATATTTCCTATTTCTTCTACTGTTGTAATTGAAAAATCTCTAATTGCCTGTTTTATTACTCCTAAAGTTGTTCTAGCACATTCACAAACAATATAATCATCCTCAAAATCATTCATATCTCTTTTTTCAGAATTTAAAGCAGCCTTTTTTAAAACAACAAAATTTGTAAATTTTTCATGTAAATCCGTGATACTTAATGCTGGAATTTGTGGTTCATCTCTAAGAGCAAATTCAACATCTGTCTTAAATAAACTAGCAACTTTTTCTACACTTTTAAAAATACAAAGCTCTGTCATCATATCATTTAATGCAAGTAATAAACCTCCTGCAAAAGATTTAAATTTTGCTCTTACAATAATATTATCTTTATTTACTGCCCAATAAACTCTAATAGTATCAGCTCCATTTGTTTCAAAATCTGCAACAACTAGCCTACATCCAAGCTCTTTTGCTTCAATTCTTGTAATTTCTCCCATATTTTTTGGGTCATTTATTCTGTCTTCAATCTTTTTAGAATAATTTGTTTCTGTGTTATCTATCATAAAATTTCCGTTATTTATTTTATATTTTTGATATTTTATTTAAAATAGGATAAGATTTGTCTTAATTTTGTAAAAGCCATATTTTCTTATTTTAAATTAAAAATTAGTTAAATTTTTTTTACTTTATTTAAGTTTATGCCTTTACATTATATACTTATTTAGATATTATTCCAAATAGGATAAAACTTGTCCTATTTAGATATTAAAATTTTTTATGGAGAAGTCATGAGTGAAAACCAGCAAATACATGACATTATAAACACAGATTATAAGTTAGGATTTGAAACTTTGGTGCAAAGCGATACTTTTGCAAAAGGTTTAAATGAAAATGTAATAAGAGCAATTAGTGCAAAAAAAGAAGAGCCAGAATTTCTTTTAGAATTTAGATTAAAAGCATATGACAAGTGGTTAAAAATGGAAGAGCCAACTTGGACAAATCTTAAATATCCAACAATAGATTATCAAGATTATGCTTACTATTCTGCTCCAAAAAAGCCTTTAGGTTCTTTGGATGAAGTAGATCCAGAGATATTAAAAACATATGAAAAATTAGGAATTCCACTTGAAGAGCAAAAAATGCTTGCAGGTGTTGCAGTTGATGCGGTGTTTGATTCAGTTTCGATTAAAACTACATATCAAGAAGAGCTTGAAAAATTAGGAATTATCTTTTGCTCAATTAGTGAAGCTGCACACAGATTTCCAGATTTAGTAAAAACATATTTAGCAAGTGTCGTTCCTGTAACTGATAACTATTTTGCTTGTTTAAATAGTGCTGTTTTTACAGATGGAAGTTTTGTTTATATTCCAAAAAACACAAGATGCCCTATGGAGTTATCAACATATTTTAGAATAAATGCTTTAAATACAGGACAATTTGAAAGAACTTTAATTATTTGTGATGAAGGAAGTTATGTATCTTACAATGAAGGGTGTTCAGCACCTTCAAGAGATGATAGACAACTTCATGCAGCAGTTGTTGAATTAGTTGCACTTAAAAATGGTCATATAAAATACTCAACAATTCAAAACTGGTATCCAGGTGATGATGAAGGAAAAGGTGGAATTCTTAACTTTGTTACAAAAAGAGCTTTATGTAAAGGTGATAACTCAAAAGTATCTTGGACACAAGTTGAAACAGGTTCAAGTATTACATGGAAATACCCATCTTGTGTTCTTCAAGGTGACAATAGTGTTGGAGAGTTTTACTCTGTTGCTGTTACATCAAGAGCCCAACAAGCTGATACTGGTACAAAAATGATACATTTAGGTAAAAATACTAAATCTACAATCATCTCAAAAGGTATTTCTGCTATGAAAGGGATAAATGCTTATAGAGGATTAGTAAGAGTTGGTAAAAATGCCCATAATGCAAGAAATATATCTGAGTGTGATTCACTTTTAATTGGTCATAAATCTCAAGCACACACTTATCCGTATCATGAGATTAGAAATAGTAGTGCAAATATTGAGCATGAAGCAACTACTTCAAAAATTTCTGAAGAGCAACTATTTTATTTAAACCAAAGAGGAATAGATGAAGAAGATGCTATTGCTATGATTGTAAATGGGTTTTGTAAAGAGGTTTTAAAAGAGTTACCAATGGAGTTTGCTGCTGAAGCAAAAGAGTTATTAAATATTTCACTAGAAGGAAGTGTGGGTTAAATTATGAAAGATACATTATTAAAAATTGAAGATTTAAAAGTAAGTATAAATGAAAATGAGATTTTAAAAGGTTTAAATTTAGAGATAAAACCTGGTGAAATTCATGCACTTATGGGTGTAAATGGAGCAGGAAAATCAACTTTGGTTAAAACTTTAGCAGCTCATTATGATTGTGATATTATAGATGGTAAAATCACTTTTAAAGGTAAAGATTTACTTGAAATGGATGCTTCACAAAGAGCAAATGAGGGAATTTTTATGAGTTTCCAAAGCCCTGTTGAAGTTCCTGGAGTAAATAATAGTTATTTTTTAAGAACTGCTATGAATGCAAAAAGAGCTTATGAAGGAAAAGATGAACTTGATGCTATGGCATTTTTAAAACTAGTAAAAGAGGAGACTTCTAAGTTTGAAATAGATAGAAAACTACTACAAAGAGATTTAAATGATGGATTTAGTGGTGGAGAGAAAAAAAGAAATGAACTTGTTCAACTTTTAATGCTAAGCCCTGATTTAATTATGCTTGATGAAATTGATAGTGGACTTGATGTTGATGCAATTAAAATCGTTGCAAATGTTATAAACTCTATGCTTGACGGAAAAAAATCTATTCTTATGATTACACACTATGACAGACTTTTAGAGTTAATTAAACCTGATTTTGTACATATTCTAAGTAATGGAAAAATTGCAAAAACTGGAGATTACTCTTTAGCTTTAGAACTAGATGAAAAAGGTTTTGAAGCATTAGGAATAAACAATGCAGATAATTAATTTAGAAAATTTAAATTTACCACACAAAAAAGAGGAAGAGTTTTTAAAAATAGATTTTGTACCTTTATTTAACTATGATTTTAAAGAGCAAAAAGTTTTAGAGTTTTCTAAACTTTCTATTGATTTAAAAGAGCAAAAAGATAGTTTTGTTTATGAATCAAAACTATTTTCTATTGCAAATAGTATAAACTCAAATCAAAAAATTTTAACTATAAGTGAAAACACAAAAGAGCCAATAATCTTAATAAACTCAATAAAAGAGGATGAAACACTTTTTACAAATAATCTTTTAATAGATGTAAAAGATAATATAAAAGCATCTATTATTGAAGTTTTTGTAACAGATAAAAACAACTCAAGTTTACTTTGCAATAGAGTTATAAAAGCTGGAAAAAATGCAAATGTAGAGTATGCAAAAATTCAAGATATAAAAGAGAGTAACTCATTTATTTTAGCTTTTAAAACAGTTCAAGATAACAATTCAAATGTTGAGATTTCAAACTTTGAACTAGGAAATGGTTTTAGTGTAAATAGTTTTGAAAACAAAATTGATGCACTTCATGTAAACTATGAGTTAAATGGTTTAAATAAACTAAGATCTAGTGCAAACTCATCAACACTTGTAAGAACTACACATAATAACGAAAGTTCAAGAAGTAATATAAACTATAAAAACTCTCTTTTAGATAGTTCAAGAGCTGTTGTAAAAATAAACTCTATTGTTACACAAACAGGGCTTTATTCAAAAGCATTTCAAAACTGCAACTCAATACTTTTAAGTGATGATGCAGTTGTCTTTGCACAACCATTTTTAGAGATTTTCATAGATGAACTTG
This sequence comes from Aliarcobacter sp., assembly GCA_039810345.1. Classification (GTDB taxonomy): domain Bacteria; phylum Campylobacterota; class Campylobacteria; order Campylobacterales; family Arcobacteraceae; genus Aliarcobacter. The sequence goes on from JBDHWU010000002.1 coordinate 70,009, forward strand.
AAGCAAGTCATGGTACAACAACAGGAACTCTTGATAAAGACCAATTATACTATCTTCAAACAAGAGGAATAAGCAAAAAGAATGCTTATGAGATGTTGCTTGAAGCTTTTGAATCTTCAATTAAAGATAATTTAAAAGATGAAAAAATAAAAGAGTTTGTAGAGAATTACAAAAAAGAAAACCATATATAAAAAATTTAAAGAGTACAAAATGTATAAAAAAGATTTTCCATTTTTTGCTAATTCAAAAACAGTATATCTTGATAATGGAGCAACAACTCAAAAACCACAAAGTGTGATTGACTCAACAGTTGAGTACTACACAAAATATTGTTCAAATACCCATAGAAGCGGTTTTGGAGATGCTGCAAGAGCTACAACAGAGTTTGAAGCAACTAGAGAATATTTAAAAAACTTCATTAATGCAAAAAAAAATGAGGAGATAATTTTTACAAAAGGAGTAACTGAAAGTATAAACTTTATAGCTTCTTCTTTTGGAGGAAAATTCAAAACAATTATTCTTTCAAGCCTTGAACACCACGCAAATATTGTTCCTTGGCAGATGCAAAATAGAATTCTTGGAAATGGAATTGAAGTTGTAAATTGTAACGAAAATTTGGATTTTGATTTTGAACATTTTGAAGAACTTTTACAAAAAAACCCAAACTCTTTTGTAAGTATTGCACATGTTACAAATGCTTTTGGAAAAGTTCACGATATTAAAAAAATTTGTGAAATTGCACATAAATATGATAGTCCTATTTTAGTTGATGGTGCACAAAGTTTAAGTGGTTTTAAAATTGATGTTCAAGATATAAATTGTGATTTTTTCGCAGTTTCTGGACATAAAACATTTGGACCAACAGGTGTTGGAGCAATATATATAAAAGAGAAATATCTAAATGAAGTAAAACCATATCAAACAGGTGGAGCAACTATAAATGTAGTTGATTTAGAAAATGGAACTACTTTTTTAGACTCACCATATAAATTTGAAGCAGGAACTCAAAATATTGCTGGAGTTATTGCATTTAAAGAGGCTTTAAAATATATAGACTCTATTGGATATGAAGCAATTTCAAAAAGAAAACAAGAGCTTTTAGAGTATCTTGATAGTGAATTAAAAAAGCTTCCAGATATTATTTTTTATAATGATTTAAAAAATTGTAGTGGAAGCAGAAGCTTCAATTTTACTGAAATTATGCACGATGATATATCTATTTTACTTGATAAAATGGGAATTGCTGTAAGAGTTGGGCATCACTGTGCACAACCAATTATGAAAAAACTAGGAATAAAAGGAACTATACGAGCAAGTCTAGCATTTTATAATGATTTTGAAGATATTGATAAATTAATAGTTGCATTAAAAAGAGCTTTAAGTATGTTAAAGGATTAAGAAAAATGAGTATAAAACAAAGAGTTGAAGAGATAAAAGAAGATTTAGATTTTTTTGATGAAGAGTTGGCTAAATATGAATATATTATTGATTTAGGTAAAAAACTGCCACCTTTTGATGAAGCAAATCAAATACCTGAAAATTTAGTTCATGGTTGTACTTCTCAAGTTTGGTTAATTTGCGAAAAAAAAGATGATAGACTATTTTTTTATGGAACAAGTGATGCAATTATAGTAAAAGGTTTGGTTTATATAATCTTGCAAATCTTTTCAGGCTATACAATAGAAGAGTTAAAAGAAGTTGATATGGATATTATAAGAGAACTAAATTTAAGCGAGGTTATAACTCCAAACAGACAAAGTGGAGTTATTGGAATGATTAAAAAAATAAAAGAGTATGCTTTAAAATCTTAATAAAATTTATAAAATAGGAAAAAATATGAGTGGAATTTTTAACAAAGATGAAATAAAAGAGAAAATAATAGAAAATTTAAAAAAAGTTTATGACCCTGAAATACCTGTGGATATTTACAATCTTGGACTTATTTATAATATAGAACTAGAAGAGAGAGAAAATTATCTATTTTGTGAAATTGATATGACTCTTACAAGCCCTGCATGTCCTGTGGCTGATAGTTTACTTGAACAAGTGCGATATGTTGCAATGGCTGTTGATGAAGTGGATGAAGCAAAAGTAAACTTAGTTTTTGAACCTGTTTGGGAACCATATATGATGAGTGATGATGCAAAAGAGATAATGGGAGCTAGTGGAGCTGCTATTTCTTGGTAAATAGATAGTTTATAGATAATATGATTTACATATTATCTATGGATTTTTTCTATTTTAAAATTAGTAATTTATGTTTTAATTTTTAAGCAAATTTTTTAGACTCTGTTTTTTCAAAGTTCTATAAATATCAAAATCACTATCTATACTTACAATATTTTGAATTTTCTCTTTAGAAGCAATATACATCAAAGTTGCATCTGCCAAATCCATAGGAATATCTGAATATTTTTCCATCATTTTTATAATGTTTATAAGTTCATCTTGCGAAATTTCGTAAATCTCAACTCCACCAATTTCACACCATTTTAGAAAATCTATTTGCACTTTTAAGTTAAAATCCAACATATGCAAAACTTCTGTTATAATAGCCAAAGAGCAAAGCAATTTTCCCTTGTATGATTTTAAAAAATCCAAAACTTTTGTATGATAAATATCGCTTCTATCAAATAGTGCGATTAGTGGACCACTATCAATGATTGTTTTTTGCATTGATTTTCTCTTTTAGTTTTTGTTTATAAGTTGTAGATAAATCACCTTTATTACTAGAATATTTTCCGAATAAATCTTCTCCCAACTCATACGATGATTTTGTTTTTGTATCTTTTTTTAGCATATCAAAATAGTAAGTCAAAGCATCTTTTACTATTTTGCTTTTTGAAATATTTTTTTGATTTGAAAAACTATTTAACTCTTTTTCTAAATTTTCATCAAGTCTTAACGAAATCATAAAAACTCCTAAAATTGTAATACATGATTGTATAACAAAATTTATAAAAGTCTAATCTTATAATCTAGGGATAAACCCTAAATTATTGTATAGATATTACTCTTTTTCTTTTACAAATTGCCCAATAAAAGCCTCTTTAACATACCCTTTTCCTCTTTTTACATAATCAACATTTTCTTGTCCACCAAATGAACCAATAACAGCTTCTTTTGCTGTTTGTTTTGTATTTTCATAGGTATCTTCAGCTTTTGATAGAGTACTTTTTGTATTGGTTTTTTGCTCATAATCTCTTCGTATCTCTTTTTTTCTAAGATAAACTTCTTTAGCCAAATCTTTGCTTGTATCCACAACTTTATCTTTTGCCTTGTCTTTTACTTTTTCCTTTGCCCAAGATATTGGACCAGCTTGTAAATTTAAAGAAAAACAAATCAATACTAAAATAAATAACTTAAATTTCACTAATTATCCTTAAAGTAAATATAAATATTAGAACCAACACTTTTTATTATTTACATAAGTTTGTTCAAAATCAACATCAGATTTGAATAGATATATAAGACCTTCTACAAAAGCTATAATACAAATAATTAAACTAGGAAATCCCAATAAAATAATCCCAAATATACACACAACAAGCATTACAATACCAGCAGTTGTACAACCTAAATAAAATTTATGCACACCTAATCCACCTAAAAGTAAAGCTAAAAGTCCAGCTACAATTTTACTTTTTTCACCTGTACTTTCAGTAATAGAACCAGATGATTGAAGATAAATACCTTTTGCATTTTGTCCATCTATTTCAAAATCAACAATTTGATTTGCCTTTGGACTTACATTATTTTTCCATTCAGAATTTGTAAATGTATATCTTTGTCCATTATCAGCTGAAATAACTCCACAGCTTTCTTGAATATTATAATCTAAAATTTTACCCTTCATTGTTTACTCCTATTTCTTTATATCCTTTTTTAAATCCACTAATTACATATAAAATTGTTAATACAATTAAGATTAAAGCACTAAAATTCAACATTTCAATAAGAAAATCAAAAGTACCTTTATTTCTACTACCAAACATTAATGTTGTAGCAGAAGCTAATGAATAAATTTCTCTTAAAAATAATAAAATACTTGCACTAGCAACTATTGTAGAAATTTTTGTAAAAATATGTTTTCCTCCAGAATAAAACAAAAAAGAACTTATTAAAGTTATAATTAGTGTAAAATAACCAAAATCACTATCTAATACTGATAATTTTATATATCCTGTTCCCATAACACCATTTGTTATAGGAATAAACATAAAAATAGCCAAAATTACTGAAACAATAAATCCAAATTTATTTTGAATTCCATTCTTTTTTATAGTAGATAATTTATCTTTTACAACATCAACTTTTTCTTGTGCATTTAAATCACCTAATTTATCTGCTACTCCATCAAAACTTACAGAAGTTTTTACCAAATATATTCCTTTTGCATTTTGTCCATCTAATTCAAAATCAACAACTTGACCTATTTTTGGATTTACACTACCTTTCCACTCAGAATTTTCAAAATAGTATCTATCCCCATCATCTCCAGAAATAACACCTTTACTATCTTGAAAATTGTAATCTAAAATTTTACCTTTCATCTTTTTCCTTATTAATATTTATGTATTTATGTATAAATTTTGTATTATTGTAAAAGCTCTCTAAAATCTGATAAAATCCAATTTTCTCCAACTTTTGTAAGCAAAACTTCTGAAATCGTTGAGTTAGAACCAATTTGAATTTTTACAACTGCTTTATCGCCATTAACTTCACTTGACAGTACTTTTGTAGTAGATTTGTCATTTGTATTAAATGCCTTTGTAATTGCTGGAAAACATTTGTTAATAACTACCTCTTTTTTCTCATCAGATAGCTTGAAATCCAAAACAATATCTTTTTCTAGTAATTCAGTATAAACATTTGTAAATAATGCATCTGCTTCACTTAAATCTTTTTTTAAACTAAGTATATTTCCAGCAGCTTTTGATGTATATTGTCGGCATAGATTAACTATATCATTTGAAAAAAGCTCTTTATCTGTTTTATTTAAAGCTTTAGAGATTTTTTTAAAATCTCCATTTAAAGTACCATCAATAAAGTCTTTTACAACAGTCTCGGGTGTATCACCTCCACATCCACTAAATAATAAACCAGTTAAAACAAAACTGATAAAGTATTTATTACTTTTTAACATATTTCCTCCTATAAATAGAATTATTCTATAAAAATTAATTTTTTTATAGAATAATTACTTAATTGTATTTTAATATTTTGGAATTATTCCTTAAAAATAATATTTTTATTAGAATAAATCTTATGTTGTCTTGTCAATACTCATAAAGTAAATTAGTACCAAAAAATTAAGGTATATTTATGAAAATAACAAAAAGAGATATTGCAGGATTTTTAAATGTAGATATTAAAACATTATATAATTGGCAAAAATATAAACCAAATCTATATAAAACTGTTATGCTTGGTCTTATGGTTGAAGAGATTATTGAAAAATCAGAAAAAAACCTTGATGAGTTAAAAGAGTTGAAAAAAGAGTTTGAAACTAAGAAATAGCAATTTTTGAATTTTAGTTTTAGTATAATCAGCAAATATAAAAAGGAGTAAAAATGGCTTATATAATCAAAGTCTTGATACCAAATTTTCTCTTATTTTATCAAGTCCAGTTCCAAATGGGACTGTTTTCATAGTATCATTTTTGTACTCTTATACTCTTTTTTCTATCTCTTCATCAAGAGATTTTTTTACTTCCACTGCACCTTTAGGAAAAGTTTTTAACAAAGTTTCAAATTGCTCTAAATATTGCTCTTTTATCTCAATTTTCATAGTCATAAAAACTACTTTTTTACAATTCCTTGATTATAGCAAAATTTTAAAAAGATGGTTTCAATATCATTGCCCTATTTGGTTCTTATGCAACAAATTCACAAAACAGCTCAAGCGATATAGACCTACTTTATGAAGTAGATAATAATTTTTTAGAAAAATACAAAGGTTTTCAATCTGTTTCAAAAGTTTTAGAGATACAAAAAGAGTTATCATCTTTATTTCACACAAAAGTTGATTTAACTTCTCCATCTGGATTAAGCCAAAAAATAAAAGATGATTACAAGATATAAATAGTTAGAAAATTAGATTTAAAACAATAATTTTAGCAATAATAGACAATTAAATTAACAATAATTAAGAAGAAATAAAGAGAAAAATATCATAAAATTTCGATAATAATTTTTTAAAAGGTGAGTATATGAGAAAAATAAATAAAGTACTTATTGCAAATCGTGGAGAGATTGCACTACGAATAATAAGAGCTTGTAAAGAGCTAGAGATAAAAAGTGTTGCAATATTTTCTGAAGTAGATGTGGATGGTATTTGGGTAAAAAAAGCAGATGAGTGTTACCCTATTTTAGGAGATGTAGTTCAAGCTTATTTGGATTATGACAAAATAATCTCTATTGCAAAAAAATCAGATTGTGATGCTATTCACCCAGGGTATGGATTTTTAAGTGAAAATGCTGATTTTGCAAGAGCTTGTGAAGAAAATGGAATTATTTTCATTGGTCCAAAACCAGAGCATATAGAACTTTTTGGAGATAAAATGGCTAGTAAAGTAGCTATGAAAAAAGTTGGAGTTCCTGTTCTTGAAGGTACTGATGAGCCAATTATTGATATTGAAGAGGGTGCAAAAATAGCTCGTGAGATTGGTTTCCCTGTAATTATCAAAGCTGCATTTGGTGGTGGAGGAAGAGGAATGAGAATAGTAAGAGAAGAGAAAGACTTCAAAGAACTATTTGAAAGTGCCTCAAATGAAGCTAAAAAATATTTTGGAAGAGGTGAAGCATTTATTGAAAAATATGTTGAAAACCCAAGACACATTGAAATTCAAATTATTGCTGATAAATACGGAAATGTACTACATTTAGGAGAAAGAGATTGTAGTATTCAAAGAAGACACCAAAAAGTTATTGAAATTGCTCCATCGCCACTTTTAAATAATGAGGCAAGAAAAGAACTATATAGAATTGCAACAAAAGCTATGTTCAAACTAGGATATGAAAGTGTAGGAACTGTTGAATTTTTACTAGATCCTGATGATAATATCTATTTTATTGAGATGAATACAAGAGTTCAAGTTGAGCATCCTGTAACTGAAACTATTACAGGAATTGATATTATTCAAAGAATGATTCAAATTGCTGAAGGTAGCAAAATGATTTTCTTACAAGAAGAGATTAACTTTAGAGGATATAGTATTGAGTTTAGAATAAATGCTGAAAACCCACTAAAAGGATTTATGCCTTCAGTTGGAACTGTTGAAAAGTATCTAACTCCTGGAGGTCCTGGTGTTAGACTTGACTCTGCACTTTATACAGGATACAAAGTTCCACCAAACTACGATTCTATGGTAGGAAAACTAATTGTTTGGGCAATAGATTGGGAAGGTTGTGTTAAAAAAGCAAAAAGAGCTTTAGATGAGTTCTATATTGAAGGATTCCCAACAAATATTCCTCTTCATAGAGAAATTGTAAGAGACCAAGATTTTAAAGATGGTGTATTTACTACAAACTATCTTGATAAAAAAATGGATATTTTCACTTTAAATAGTCAAGATAATATTCAAGAAGAAGAAGAAAAAGTAGAAAACCTAAAAAAATTAATTGCTACAATTAACTCAAAAAACATCTCTACAAGACATTAATATTTAAGGGCTTTTTGCCCTTAAACTCTATATAATAGCCTCTTAATTTTATTTAAAAGGTTTTATTTGTCACTCTTTTTTACACTTTTAGCAAAAATCATTCCACTTTATATTAGTATTATTTTAGGATTTTTTTCAACACTTTTTCTAAAATGTGATAAAGAAACAGTAGCAAAAATCTTGCTTTTTATACTTTCTCCTTTGATTATTTTTAATGCAACTTTAAATGTAAAACTAGATCTTCAAGTACTATTTTTACCAAGTTTCTTTTTTATATTTAGTTCAATTTTAAGTATATTTTTACTCTATTATTTCCAAAAAATATATAAAGATAACACAGCAAACTTACTAGCTTTTAGCACTTCTACTGGAAATACAGGAAATATTGGAATTCCACTAGCAATTTTATTTTTAGAATCCAAACTAGTTGATATTTTTATTTTTACAGTTTTAGCTTCTCTTTTATATCAAAACTCTGTTGGATATTATATTACAGCAAAAGGAAATTTTAGTGCAAAAGAGAGTTTTTTAAAAGTTGTAAAACTTCCTGTTTTACATGCTTTTGTATTGGGAATTATTTTAAATCTCTTTGGATTTAAACTTCCAGAAACTTTTATATCTTATAGTGATTATTTAAAAGGTGCATATGCTATTTTAGGGATGATGCTTGTAGGAATGGGATTAGAAAAACTAAAATCAAATCAAGCTTTTGATATAAAATTCATCTCTTATGCTATGTTTATAAAATTTGTAATTTGGCCTAGTGTTGTTTTGGCTTTTATATTTTTAGACAAAAACTATTTTCATTTTTTAGATAGTTCATACTATTTGCTTATGTTTATTTTCTCTATTGTTCCACTTGCAGGAAATACTGTAACAGTTGCAACAATTTTAAATGTAAAACCAGAAAAGATGAGTATAGCCCTATTTATCTCTATTTTAATATCTCTTGTTTATATTCCACTCGTTTTATATTTATACATGTATTAAAATTTATTAAGATTTTTTTATTAACTTATCAACTATTTTTCGCACTCGTGGAGCAACAACAGTAATTATTGGAATAGCACAAACAGCTGCTTTAAAAAATGCCTCCATCCATCTATAAAAAAAACCATCTATAAAACCAAGATTTATAAATGTAATTATAAAACTCATTATAAAGCTCATAATAGTCCCCATAATTAGGGCAAATAGATATTTGTCATATTTTTTATCAAACATAAATATTCCTAAATTTTTATATATTTTTAGCTTTAACTGTATCTTTTCCTTCAAACTCTTTTGCATTTGCATTTTTTACAATTAAACTTGAAATAGTATCTGTTGTTACAGCTACATCATGAGATTGTGCAGCAATTGATGCATTTTCTTGAGTTTGTTGGTCAATTATTGCTATTGCACTATTTATTTGTTCAACTGCTTTTAATTGCTCTTGACTAGAAATTTGAACATCTTTTATAAGCTCTATAGAATCGTTTATACTAGAATATAACTCTTTATAGCCATCTATCATATGAACTGCTATATCTTTTCCATGATTTGCTTTTTTTGTAGCACTTTCAACAATATTTTTAATCTCTTTAGCTGCTTGTGCACTTCTACTTGCCAAACTTCTAACTTCCCCTGCAACAACAGCAAATCCCTTTCCAGCTTCTCCTGCAGTTGCTGCTTCAACTGCTGCATTTAAAGAAAGAATATTTGTTTGAAATGCTATTTGATCTATTACACTTATTGCTTCATTTACAAGATTTACCTCTTTTACAATTTCTTGCATAGAGTTTGAAGTTTGTGTTGCTAAATTCTCTCCTTTATGTGATTGAGAGCTTATTAGTTCTGATAAGTTTGCAACCTTTAAAACAGTATTTGTATTATTTCTTATAGTTGATGTAACCTCTTCCAAAGCAGCTGCTGTCTCCTCAAGAGAAGCTGCAGCTTTTGAAGATGAGATATTTAAACTATCTACATTATTTAAAAGAACCTTTGAACTATTTTGCAAAGTTAAACCATTTGATTTATTTTCAATTAACATATTTGTAATAGTTTGTCTTAAAGTATTTATCTCTTCAAATAAGACTCTAAAATCATTTTTTACTAAACTTGAATCTAGTTTAGGTAAATAGTTGTATTCTCCATACAGTAAAAGAGTATCTTTGATTAAAGTTATACTTTTTTCTAAATCAGAAGCAAGATTGTTTATAGTTTTTGCTATATAATTTAATTTAAAATTTGAGCTATTTGTAAAATGTATCCTATCTCCTACAATTCCACTTGCAAGTTTTTCAGAAATTAACATAATTTCACCAAATATTTGAAGTTCTTCATCATTTTTTCTATTTAATATATTACAAATATTCTCAAGTTTTTGAGAAATTTCAGAATTACTATTTTGAGATTTTATATCAATATAATTTATTTCACTGTTTAAATATTTTTCTATTTGAGTAAGAGTATCTAAAATATCTTTATTATTATTTTTATTAAAAAACATATTATAAACCTAACTTATATATATTTTTTGCATTTTCTATCTCTTTATTTGTTGGTTTTACTCTAACAGAGATATATCTTGTAGTTCCATTTGTATTTTTTGATGAAAATGCAGTAGCATTTACCCAATAAAAATTTCCATCTTTAGTTTTATTTTTTACAATACCTTTCCATATCTTACCAGCTTGTATTGTATTCCACAAATCTTCAAACGCCCATTTTGGCATATCTTTGTGCCTTACTATATTGTGTGGATTACCAACTAATTCATCCAAAGAAAAACCAGCAATTTTGCAAAAATCTTCATTTGCAAATGTAATAATTCCATTTTCATCTGTTTGAGATACAATAATAGTATCTTGATTTAAATATATCTCTTTACTCAAAATAAGTTCCCCTAATTTAATTTGTGCAAGAATATCAACTATTTACTTAATATTTATATTAAAAAAATTAAATAACAATATTTATAAAAGAAAATTTTTTATATAATATACACTCAAAATAAAGGAGCTTTATATGATTTTTAAAACAAATAAAGATGATAAAATTTTCAAAGACACAATAAATAATAACTATGCAATCATCGAATTTAAGCCAGATGGAACAATAATTTCTGCAAATAAGAATTTTTTAGATGCAATGGGTTACAGTTTGAGTGAAATCGTAACAAAAAATCATAGTATGTTCTGTGAAGAGAAATTTAGAAACACTAAAGAGTATAAAGATAGCTGGGAAAACTTAAGAGCTGGTAAATCTATAACAGCAGAGTTTCAAAGAGTAAAAAAAGATGGAGATTTTATCTTTTTAAGAGCATCTTATATGCCTATTATTGAAAATAAAAAAGTGGTAAAAGTTATAAAACTAGCTCAAGATATTACAAAAAATAGATTAAGAAATCTATATTATATTGGTCAAGTAAAAGCTATAAACAAATCAAATGCAGTTATTGAATTTGATATGAATGGAATAATTTTAGATGCAAATGAAAACTTTTTAAAAACAGTTGGTTATAGTAAAGATGAGATTGTAGGAAAGCATCACTCAATTTTTTGTGAAGAAGAGTATAAAAATTCAAATGATTATAAAGAGTTTTGGAACAAACTAAACAAAGGTGAATATGATAGCTCTGAGTATTTGCGAATAGGAAAAAATGGTAAAAAAGTTTGGATTCAAGCTAGTTATAATCCTATACTAGACCTAGAAGGAGACCCATTTAAAGTTGTAAAATATGCTATTGATATTACAAATAAAAAAAATACAATGTTTGAAGTTGAAAAAGAGATTAAAGAGCTTAGTTCTTCATTAAATAAACTATCAGTAGCATCAACTACAATGCTAGAAGAGTCAAGTTTTACTACGAAAAACTCTTCTGCTGTAGCAGAAAATACTCAAGATTTAAATGGTGTTATTTTAGATTTGAGTAAAAAAATTGATGAAATGCTAAAATCAATAACAGTTATTTCACAAAATGCAGCAAAAAGTGAAGAAATAGCCAGAAAAGCTCAAGAGCAATCAAAAGAGAGTGCAAAAGCTATGATAAAATTAAATGAAGAATCTACAAAAATTAGTAATACAATTGGTATTATTTCACAAATTGCATTTCAAACAAATATTCTTTCACTAAATGCAGCCGTTGAAGCAGCAACAGCAGGTGAAGCAGGAAAAGGATTTGCCGTTGTTGCAGGTGAGGTAAGAAATCTGGCAACAAGGTCAAATGAAGCTGCAAAAAATATAAATAATGTAATTGAACTTATTCAATCTTTAGTAAAAGAATCACTTAATTCAATTCATGGAATTGATGAAACTATTGAACAAATAAATAATATGTCAAATGATATATCTAAATCTATGAATGAGCAAAAAAATATCTCTTTTGAAGTTTCAGCAAGTGCTAAAAATAGTTCTCAAAATCTAAATATAGTTTCTGAAACTATGCAAAAAGTATCTACTTCAGCTTTAGAAACACAAAAAGAGGCAGAAATTACAAAAAATAGTTCAAATGAACTAATAAGTATTTCAAATAAATTAATAGAAACTCTAAAAACTCTAAAATAATAAGATGTAGCAAATGCTACATCTCTTCAAACCATTTTAAATCTTCTCTTAATTTTACAACTTCACCAACAACAATAATTGCAGGTGTTGGAATATCTTTTGCTTTTTCAACAATATCTTCCAAAGTTCCTACTACTACAGTTTGCTCTTTTGTTGTACCTTTTGAAATAACAGCACAAGGAGTATCTATAGGTTTTCCAATTTTGATTAGTTTTTTTGAAATAAGTCTAATATTATGAATTCCCATTAAAAAAACTATTGTTTCATCAGCAATAAAACTTTCCCAATTTATCTGGCTATCTTTTTTATTTGGTGCTTCATGACCAGTAACCACTCTAAAAGAGCAAGTATATCCTCTATTTGTAACTGGAATTCCTGCATATGCTGGAACACTAATACTTGAAGTAATTCCTGGAATTATCTCAAATTTCATACCTCTTTCTTTTAGATATAGTGCCTCTTCACCACCTCTTCCAAACACAAAAGGGTCACCACCTTTTAATCTTACAACATTTTCATACTTTAAAGCAGCTTGATAAATAATCTCATTTATCTCTTCTTGAGGTTTTAAATGTTTTCCATACTCTTTACCAACAAAAATAAACTCTGCACCCTCTTTTGCCATCTCTAAAATCTCTGGGTTTGCTAATTTATCATAAATTATAATATCTGCCTCTTTTATCACTCTAGCAGCTTTTAGAGTCATAAGCTCAACATCTCCAGGTCCTGCTCCTGTTAAATATACTTTTCCCATTATTTCTCTCCTTGGAAAATAAATATACCTGATGGTTTTTTAATATCATTTATAGTTTTTATAGTTTCCCACGATTTTGTATCTAAAACTTCAACTTTGTTTGAGTCATTCACACTTACATAAAGTTCATTTTGTTCATTTGACCATCTTACATGAAGTACTTTTCCATCAAATTTATACTCTTTTAATTTTTCAAAACTATTTGTATCAAAGATTTGTAAATATGGAAAATCTTCACCTGAGAATGTTACAGCTATAAAATCTTTATTAGGACTTAGACTTGTAAATACAGGCATTCCCTTTGTCTCTATAGATTTTATAAATCCAAAATCTTTTGTATATACAAAAACTTTATTATCTCCAACAGCAGGAACAAAAATCTTATCTTTGCTTAAACTCCAAAAACCAAAATGAGGCACTTTTAAAACTTGTTTTTTATTTTCATCTAAAAATACTGGTATTTTTTTATACTCCATTTTATCTAAATCAACAACACCAAAATGTGGAGAGTTAAAGAATCCCATAATATAACTGTTGTCTTGAATCATAGCATCAAAAGGCATTTCACCAGCTTGTTTAAACTCTTTATGTAAAACAAAATTTGGCTCTTTTAAACCTTTATTTAAATCTTCATAAACACTAATTGTATCATTATCCATTTGAGAAAAAATTATATAATTTTTATACATTTTTATCCCAACATTTCTTGAGTCTGTAACTATTTTTTTAATAGGTTTTAAATCTCTTGTTAAAATATCAACACTCTTATCATCATAGTTTGCAACTGCAACAAAATGTTCAGCTATCTCAAAACCAATAGCACTTTTACTAGTTTTATACTCAGCTTCTATTTTTTCACTAGCTGGGTCAAATTTTATAACATATCCATCTCTTGAAATAGCATATCCATCATTTTTATAAAACTTTACAACTCCATGATTCATATTTCTAAAGTTTTCAATTCTTGATTTAAATTGATCATTTTCAATAACTGCTAAACTCGAATTTTCTCTTTCAACGACAAAAAGCTTTTCACTAGCAAATAAACTACTTGCAAGAACTGCACTTAAAACTATTTTTTTAAACATATTTACCCCTTTATCTCTTCTAAAGTTAAATAACAAGAAGGATCCTCTTCCCATAAATCCCCGCTTATTGCATAAGCCCTACTTCTAGAACCACCATTACAAATCTCAATATATTTACAAGAGCTACACTTTCCTTTTAGAACTCGTGGAAACTCTCTTAATTTATTTAATAAATCATTCTCTTTATCCATCCAAACTTCATCAAATGGTCTTTGCAGGTAGTTTCCAATAACTGTTGGAAAAAATGGATCTGGTTTTACAAAACCATTCCAATCCATATTTCCTAATCTTTTTCCAGCACTATTTCCACCCCATAATTTAAGTCTCTCTTTTAATGGTTCAACAAAATCTGGATGTCTTTTTTCAAACTCTTTTAAAAGTAATATAGCGTCCATCTCCATATTACCTGTAACTATATCTATATCTTTACCACTTTCATAATATTCAAAAGCTCTATTTATCATAAAATCAACATACTCTTTTCGTTTCTCTTTTGAAATATCAATATCAAGATTTTCTCTTCCTCTTCCAGAATACACTAAGTGTGAAATATAGATTTTATTTACATTTAAACTTTCAGATAATTCAAAAATATCATAAAAACTATTTTCTGTCTCTTTTGTAATAGTAAATCTAATTCCAGCATTTCCACCAAGGTTTTGGATGATTTTAATTGCATTTATACTTTTATCATAAGAGCCTTTTTGACCTCTAAAATAGTCATGAACTTCACCAATTCCATCTATTGAAATACCTATATAATCAAATGTATCAATGATTTTTTGAGCATTTTTTTCATTTATATATGTTCCATTTGTAGAAAGATAAGTCATAATTTTATTCTCTTTCATACAAGCAGCTATTTCAAAAATATCTTTTCTTAAAAGTGGCTCACCACCACTAAAAATTACAAAATTCACTCCACCTTTTTTAAGTTTTGGAATAGTATCTAATATATCTTCAAGTGCCAAAGTCTCTTTTTCATTTGCACTAGCCTTGCTATAGCAGTGATGACAAAGCAAATTACATCTATTTGTCATATTCCATATAATTATACTTCCATCAAGGCTTCTACTTTTTTTATTTTCTAAAGTTGATTTTATTAAGTTTGATAATCTAAACACTATTTATCCTTAAAATCTAAAATGAAATTAGTAATATTTTGAAGCTCTTGAGCTGTTAATTGAGGAAATGGTGGCATAGCACTTCTTTTATACCCTAAAGCTTCATAATTACTTTTTGGATTTACAATATGTGCAATAATTTGTCCACTATCTCTTTTATTAGCAATTTGCTGAAATGAAGGACCAAATGCTAAACTAGTTTCATGATGACAACCCCAACAATACTTCTTAAAAATCCTCTCTCCCTCTTGTTGTGATGCTAGAAGATTTATACAAACCGCTAAGCTTAATATAAAAAAATATCTCACAATAAACCCCTTTCATACAAAATTACTTTATAGTAATTGTTGCATCCTTTTTTATATTCTTAATTTTTTCATCAATTATAGATTGAAATCTCTCCATTCTAATTTGATTTTCAATATTACTATAAACTTGTTCTAATTTTATTGTTAAAGGCTCTTGAATTTCATCTAAAAAAATGATATGGTAACCAAACATTGATTTTACAGGTTCTTTTGTAAACTCTTTAGGTTTTAATTTAAAACTTGCATCCCAGAATTCATCAATCATATCTCCTTTTTGAAACCAACCCAAATCTCCGCCTTTATCTCTTGAACCATCTATAGAATACTTACTAGCAAGTTCAACAAATGAAAGTTCTTTATTTTTAGAGCTTTCAAGCTCTTTTATAATATCTAATGCCTTTTTTAAATCTTCAACTATAATATGTCTTGCTTTTAGCTTTTTTTCTTGCTGAAACTCATAAAGATGAGCATTATAATAATTTTCTACTTCTTCTTTAGGAACTAAAATCTTTGAAAATTCATTTTTCATAAAAGACTCAACAAGTAAAGAATTTTTCAAATCTTCTAAAGTTTGCAAAAACTCTTTACTACTATCTAACTTCTCTTTTTTTGCCTCTTGCAAAATCAGTATCTTCTCTATTGTTTGATGAAGTGCAAGATTTTGCTCTTTTTTATCAAGTTCGTTATAGCTCTCTTTTTTATTTGTATTTTTTAAAAAGCTATTTACATCTTCAGTTTTTACTTCTTGTTTATTTACTGTAGCTAAAACCTGAGCATTTAAACTAATAGCTGAAGCTAAAAGCATTGTTGTAATAATTTTCATCAATTTCTCCTATTTTTTAATATTATTCTTTAGCTGTTTTTATATATCTTGCTACTTTATGTAACTCATAAAGTGAAAGAAAATCAAATTTTGGTATATGTGGGTTTAAACTCTCTCCTTTTAGTTTAGATACTAAATCTTTTTCCATATATTTTTCTAGTTTAGAACGACTTAAAAAAAATGTGGCATCATCTAGCTTTTCCAAATTATGACAAGATATACAATGCAGATTATATATATCTTTTCCTATATCTTTTTTAGGTAATGCTTCAACCATATGTGCAGTTGCTCCATCTATTTGAGCAAAGGCATTACTTAAAAAAAAGATAGCAAAAAAAAGATTTAAAAAAGGTTTCATGAAAAGGTCCAAAATAAAGAAAAATAAGTAGAAATATCAAGCCAAAAGGCTTGATATTTTTTTTTAGTAAGTATCGTTCATAGTATTTGTAACGTTAAATTTACCAGTTGGAGTTTTAATTCTTGGATCTTCGATTGCTTTTTTAAGTTCAAGAGTTTTTGAATCATAAACTAAAATAGCTGTTGGAATCTCTTTATTTCCCCAAATACTTGTCCAAACTTCGCTTCCATCTGCATTGAATTCAAAGTGAACTGGTCCTCTTGATTCAATTGTTTTATCACCAACTTTTTTGCTTGGTAGATATTTTTCAGGAATTTGAATAGTTTTTACAACTTCTAAAGAATTTTTGTCAATTACATATAGTTGAGTTTGTAATTTTCTATCTGGATTAACTGGTCTATCTGCAAAGATATATGGTGCATTAGGGTGAGTTTTAACAAATAAGTTTCCTCCTCCTTCACCTGGTAATTGGATTTTTTTAACAATTTTCCATGCATTATCTTTGTGTTTTACTGGATCTGTTCCAATAAAGATAATATCACTTGAACCGATGTGTCCAGATGCCCATAGTGGTCCATAAGTTGGGTGATCAACATTTGCACCTCTTCCTGGGTGTGGTTTATTACCTTGAGATGGAATATTAGCAACTAATTTTCCTTCTTTTGTATCAACAACAGAGATAACATCTCTAGCATTTGCAGCTGTTAAGAAATATCTTTTTGATAAATCCCATCCACCATCGTGTAAGAATCTTTCAGCTTCAACCATTGTAATTTTTGGATTTTGAATATTTGAGTAGTCATATAACCAAACTTGACCTGTCTCTTTAATATTAATAACCCATTCTGGTTTATCATGTGATGCAATAATTGCAGCAACTCTAGCTTCTCTTAAATACTCATTTTTATCATAAGTATAGCTTCCTGTAGAAACTATTTTTAAAGGATCAAGAGTATCAGCTTCAAGCGTTACAATTGATGGTGGCCAGTAACAACCAACAACAGCATATTTATCTAAGTAATCTTTATGTTTAGATGTATCAATAGCTCTAGCATCATTACAAACTTGAATTTCCGCAACGTTTTTAGGCTCTTTCATCCACATATCAATCATAGATGCTTTTCCATCTCTTCCAATTACATACATGTATCTTCCACTTGCACTTGTTCTAGTAATATGAGTAGCAAATCCAGATGGAACAACTGATTTAATCTCTTTTGTTTTTCCATCAATAATAGCAATTTGTCCAACATCTCTTAAAATAACTGAGAAATAATCTTTCCAGTTTTCAGCACCAGCTTCTGGTTTTGTTGGTCTATCTTTTACAGGAACTAATACTTTATGAGATTTTTTCATATCTTCAATTGATTTTTCAGGTGGTGTTTGAGCATCAATTTGGATATATTTAGCCATTAACTCTGTTTGAGCTGGTGTTAATTCTCCAGATTTTCCCCAATCTGGCATTCCACCTGGTGTTCCTTCATGAATAATAGTTTTTAAGTAATCAGTTCCTCTAGTTTGCATCTCTTTTGCTTCAAGAGTTGGACCTAAAGCTCCTTTTCTAAGCATACCATGACAACCAGCACATCTATCAAAATAAACTTGATTTGCTTCTTTCATCTGCTCATCAGTTAATTTGATCTCTTCAGCCATAGAAATTGATGTCATTCCTAAACCAGCAATCGCAACTAAACTTAAAACTTTTGATAGTTTCATAATCTTTTCCTCCTACTAAAATTTAAAAATTATTACTAATTTTCAACAAATACTCATTGACCTTGGACAATGAAGTGTTAATACTTCATTGTCTTTTTATTTACTATTTTTTGATTCGTCTTCTAATCTTTTCTTCTCCTGTTTATAGATAAAAAACATCGGAAGAACGATAGCTGAGTGTAAGAATAGCGTCAAAGTCATAGGACCTTGATTTAGCCATCCAAAAAAACTAGGCACTATATCTGTAAATTCAGTAAACATAACAAACCTCCTTTTTATGATTCTTGGTTAATTTTTGCATTTTTGATTGTAAGTAAATCTGATACTAAACAAACAAATCCAACAAAAGTAACTAGACCCATAACAAGTCTCCATCCCATAGCTTGGATATACCAAGGGCTACTTTGTCCTATAAAGTATGCATCCCATGTAGCACCAAATTGTGCTCTTTCAATCATAACTTGACCATATCCTGCAATTGTTAAAGCAACAGTCATTCCAACAACTCCAATTGTTATTAATGAGAATCCCCATTTTGTAAGAGAAGTCATTCTTAACTCTTTTTTATTACCTTGAACTCCCATATAGAACATTGCAATCATAGCCATTGCAAATGCTCCAAAGAACGCTAGGTGTCCATGAGCTGATGTAAATTGTGTACCGTGTGTATAGATATTCATTTGTGGTAAAGTGTGGAAGAATCCCCAAATACCAGCACCTAAGAAGTTACCAAACGCACTTGCACAGAACCATAAGAAAGCTGGAGTATTGTTCATTTGAGCTTTTTCTCCTCTTCCTTCTTGAACACCTTTCTCTTTTCCCCAGTCGTACATTACGTGTACAAACATAGCTACTAGAGGAACAGGCTCAAGAGCTGAGAATAATGCTCCAATTTCCCACCAATACTCAGGTGTTCCAATCCAGAAATAGTGATGTCCAATTCCTAAGATACCAGAACCAAATAGCATTGCAACTTCAATCCATAACCACATCTCAACAACTTGTCTATGTGCACCAATTACTTTAATTAATGCCCAACCAATTACAGAAGCAACAAATACTTCCCAAGTAGCTTCAACCCATAGGTGAATAACCCACCACCACCAGTATTGATCCATAGAAATATTGTTTGTATAGAACATACCTGCAATATATAAACCTGCAAGTGCTAATAAGTCAGCCATTAATACTGTAACAATTCCTGTTCTTTCACCTTTCATTGCTGTTAAATAAACATTTGCTAAGAAAATTAAAACAACTACAACTATTCCAATATCAGCCCATCTTGGAGCTTCAATATACTCTCTTCCTTCATTGATTAACCATAATGTTGTCTCATTTGCAGGTCCAACTTGAACTAGGATATAAACTAAAACAACTATAGTAACTGCTAAAGTTAATACATAAAACCCTAATTTTCCTAAACCAATTCCCACTGTTTCAACTTTTGTTTCATCAGGAAGTAAATAATAAACAGAACCAATCATTGCATATAAAAGCCATACAACAAGAGCATTTATATGAACCATTCTAGCCACATTGAAATCCAAAATTTCAAATAAAAATCCGTCAAATACGAATTGAGTACCAGCAATTAATCCAAATAAAATTTGTGCACCAAATAAAATCGCTGCAACAGTAAAATACATTTTTCCTAATTGTTTAGATTGAGATTTCATATTATCTACCATGGATTCCTCCTTCTATTTTCCCATCTTTGTTTTCAGTCATTCTTCCAAAGTTTCTTGGGAAACCATTTGTGTCAATTGATGACATATGTTTTAAAAATGCTACTAAACCTTTTGCTTCTTCAGCTGTAATACCTAAATTTGGCATCATTCTTGAATTAGAAGGATTATCAGAAGGGTGTTGTAAGAATTCAGCAATAGCCTCTTCTTTTGTTTGTTTATCCATTCTAGCCATATAAGAATCCCATTTAGGATCTAACCAAGCTTTAGTTAAATCAGGAGCATAATATGCACCATTTCCTAAAAGTGTATGACAATTCATACAGTTTTTTGCTTGAGAAGCTAACTTACCTAAGTTTAGAAGAGCCATTGCTTCTTCTTCATTATAATCATCTCTACCAAAGAACTTCTCTTTTTCACCAATTACTGGTATTTCATGACCTCTTTTGTCATTCATTTCATAAGAGATTTTATGGTTAATAACAGTTGGAGACGGAACTCTTTTTGTTACACCCTTATCTAACTCTGCTTGTGTTCCCATTTGAATTTGACCCATAGTATCAAATGTTAGCCAAATTAGAAGCATTGCGGCTACACCTGTAACCCAAGCAGCTGATCTTTGCCAAAAACGATTATCTGTCCAAACAGACACTTTTTTAGACATTGCTACTTTCTCCTTTTTTTTATTATTTCTCATACTCTTCTTCGGCTTTATTAGTCAAATAGTAATACAAATGCGGTAGAGTAAAATATGCAAGCATAATAATTGTTAATACCTTACCAACAAAAGGACCTACTTGAAGTTTTGTAGCCATAAAATACATACAGTAAGCTTGAAGTATCCAAAAAATATATGCAAAAGGCATATAAAACTTTTTTAGATATCCCATTTTTACTAGTGTATAAATACCTACAAAAAAAGCACCAAATACAAGTACTAAAGATGATGATAAAAATATAGGTAAAAAATCATCCAATGCAATCTCAGGTCTAGTTCTTATAACTTCGTCCATCACTTTGTGACTCCTTTATACTTTTATCTGATGTTATTATATAAAATTGAGAAAAGTTATGGTTGATTAATATCAACAAAATAAATGAAAAGTTAATGAAATTTTTATTTTTTTATGAGGAATTTTTTATTTAAGGTTATTTATTAATATTTGTTTATGAATAATTGCATAAATAAATCCAACAAATAATCCTATAAAGTGAGCATACCAAGCTATTGGAAGTCCAATTAAAATGGGAGCAACAGAGATTAGTAAAATCCATGTTATTATCCCACTTCTTTGTGTTTTATCAAAATATGCAATATATCCTAAAATTGCACAAATAGCTCCACTTGCACCAACTAGATTTACATGCATATCAATGTAAAAAATATATAAAAAAGATAGTAAAGAGGTTAAAATTCCTGTTACTAAATATAAAGTAACAAAACTTTTACCTCCTCTTGCCTTTTCGATTAGATTTCCAAATTGCCAAAGAACAAACATATTCATTCCAAGGTGTGCAATTCCACCGTGAGAGAAAATTGAAGTTATTGGTTGCCAATAAAAGCCACCAACTAAAAAATATAGATTTAATCCCATAAAAAGTGAACCATTTTGTATATTTATCTGCACAATATAGGCTAATACAGTAATAAAAATAATAATATTTGTAGCTGTAAAATCACTTTTTTGGAATTTCATCATTAAATTAATGCCTCTTTTAACACTTCCTCAATTGTATCAACTGCTTTTATCTCTAAAGCATCTTTTACTTCTTGCGGAACATCATCTAAATCTCTATCAAAATTCTTTCTTGGAATTAAAACTTTTGTCATTTTAGCTTTAAATGCAGCTATTAGTTTCTCTTTTAATCCACCAATTGGAAGAACTTTTCCACTTAAAGTAAGCTCTCCTGTCATTGCAATATCAGCTTTTATTTTTCTATTACTTAAAATTGAAGCAATGGCTAGAGCCATAGTAATACCTGCACTAGGTCCATCTTTTGGGGTAGCACCTGCTGGAACATGTAGATGAATATCATATCTTTTATAGATTTCACTAATATCAAGTTTTGTTTTTTCTTCCTCTTCTTTAAAAGTTTTTGGAATTAATTTTTCATCTATTTTTAAAATATTTTCATCTATTAATTTTTTTATAACAGAAAATGAAATATTTGAAGACTCTTTCATAACATCGCCTAAACTTCCTGTTACTTTTAAGTCCCCTTTTCCTTTTAATTTTATTGCTTCAATTTTTAAAATATCTCCACCAACAGATGTCCATGCTAAACCATTTGTAATTCCTACAAAATCCTCTTTATCAGCTGGGTCTATTTCAAAAATAGGATTATCAAGATAAATTTTTAAATCTTTTTGAGAAATTGTAACCTTTTGTAAGTTTTCATTACCCAAAATCTGCTTCACAGCTTTTCTAAATAGTTTAGAAAAAACTCTTCTTAGGTTTCTTACACCTGCTTCTCTTGTATATTTAGAAATTATAGTTTCAATTGTTGCTTTATTTATACTCACTTCATTTTTAGAAAGCCCATGTTTTTCCAACTCTTGAGGAATTAAATAATCTTTTGCAATATGATATTTCTCATTTGGAGTGTATGAACTTATCTCTATAAACTCCATTCTATCTCTAAGTGGTGCTGGAATATTTCTAATATCATTTGCTGTTGATACAAAAATAACTTGTGATAAATCTATTGGAAAATTCAAATACAAATCTCTAAACTCATGGTTTTGTTCAGGGTCTAAAACTTCAAGCATAACAGCAGTTGGATCACTTCTATGGCTGTTTCCTAGTTTATCAATCTCATCTAAAACCATAACAGGATTCATCTTTTTTGCATCAATTAACCCTTTAACTAATCTTCCTGGCATTGCACCTACATAAGTTCTTCTATGACCTCTTAGCTCATTTACATCTTCCATTCCACCAAGTGCAACTCTAATTAATGGTCTTTTTAGTGCTTCAGATATAGAGTTTGCTAGTGAAGTTTTACCAACACCTGGGGGTCCCACAAAACATAAAACAGTACCTTTTGATTTTAAATCTTTGATATTTCTTTGTTCAAGTAGCTGTTTTACTGCAAAATATTCACTAATTCTCTCTTTTGCTTTATCAAGCGAATAATGGTCTTTATTTAACTGTTTTTCAACACTTGCAACTGAAATTTTCTCATTTGAATACTCTCCAAAAGGAATATCTAAAACTAACTCTACATAAGTTTGAAGTAGCGAAGCATCAGGTGAATCTGGATTCATTCTGCTTAATTTTTCAATTTGTCTTTTTGTCTCTTTATATGCATCTTGATTCATAAAAGCTTTTTTGGCTTTTAATTTTTTCTTATAAGATTTTATATCTTCTTCTTTTTGGTTATCAGCTCCTAGCTCTTTTTGAATAGCTTTGATTTGCTCTTTTAAGAAGTAGTCTTTATGAGTTTTTTCTATTTTTGAGTTTACTTTTTGAGTTATCTCTTTTTGAATTTTATATGACTCAATCTCTTTATTTATAACCTCAACAATATCTAAAAGTCTTTGTTCTAAATTTGTTTGAGAAAATAATTTAAATGCCTCATCTTTTTTAAGATTTAAAACAGATGAGATTAAATCAGCAACTCTTGAAGCATCATCGTTTTCTTCTATTGTTTTTATTAAATCAATTGGAAATTTACTATTTAATCTTGAAAGTTTTTTTACATTTTCAAGTACAACTTGAATCAAAGATTTAATACTATCTTCATTAAATGGCTCATTTTCTATCTTTTCAACAGTCGCTGTTAATGGTTTTGCTTCATTAAAATCTAATATTCTTCCTTTTGCTAAACCTTGAAACAGTATCTTAATTTTTCCATCAGGCAAAGATACTTTTCTCATAATATTTCCAATCACCCCAATTTCAAAAAAAGAGTCTTTTTCTCTATTTTTTTCACTAGCTTTTTTTGAAACGGCTATTATTACAAGCTTATTAAACTCCATTGCATTTTCAACTGCTTTTATATTTTGTTCATCACTTAAAAAAATTGGTGCAATCATAAAAGGGTATAAAAACAACTCATCTTCTATGATTAGTGGTATTGTTTGTGGAAAATTATCATAATTTTCTAATTGCATATCTTATTAACTCCTAAAAAATATTCATATTTATTAAAACAAAAAAATATAATTTTTATTCAAATAAAGCTCTATAAAATGGTACATCAACCTTTTCTATCTCTTTTTGATCAACCCAAGACTCTTCAACTTTTTGTTGATAAATTTTAGATGCTTCTGTTTTTCCTCTTCTATCATAAAGTTCAGCTATTTCTTTATCTATAGAAGCTTTAGCCATATAAATTCTTGCATTTATTGTATCAACAAGTGGCATATATGGAGAGTTTTTATATTTATTTTTAAACTCATTTATTTGAACAATAGTATCATCTAAAAGTTGTTGATTTCTATGTTGATTTTTAAACCCCATGAAGTTTGCTTTAATTTTCAAATATCTTACATAATCAATATCTTTACTTAAACTAAATCTCTTAATATACTCATCTAAATAGAAGTTTGCTAAAGCATACTCTTCTTCATCCATATGAGCATTTACAAGTATTAAAAGAGCTGTCGGAATATATGGTGAGTTTCTATGTTCACTCTCAAGCGATGTATAAGTGTCATCAGCCTCATCTAAATCATTCATTCCTATTTGTTTCATCATTTTGTTGTACCAATAAAGTGCTGGTTTATTGTACTCTTGTTCACTTTTCGAAGAACAAGCATTAAAAACAAGTGTAGCACTTAGTATTAACAAAATATTTTTTATTTTTAGGTGTTTTACCATTTTATCTTCCTTAAATATCATAAAAGCAATATGTTATCTAAAAAATACTTTATTTTTAAATTAGGCATTAAAGAAATATTTAATATTTATCTGTTAAAATTTTAATAACCTAAGCTAAAGCCTATGCTTAGATAAAGTTAAGTTTCCTTGTGGTAGAGGATTAAGCCTCGGTCTTTTAGACTGGGGCTTTTTTGTTGCACGGAGTCGGAAAGGGACTCTACCAAAACAAGGAGTCCGTGATGGATTTTTTAACAATTTTTATCACTATTTGCTCCACTTTATTGATATTCTTTAAAGAAGAGATTAAAAGGTGGCTGTTTAAATAGTCGTAAACTTGACTTCGCATAGCAAGAATTAGGCACTCTTGCTATGTGTTTTAAATTATCCCTAATTTATTTATTTCTTTATTATTCAGTTGATTTTAGTTTTGTTAAGTAAGAAAATATATTAAAATGCTTATATAAATTTTATTATTTAACTTTTAACAATAAGTACTAAATCAAACTTAGATTTGCTATAATCTTTGAAAAATTTATTAAGGCAAACTATGAAATTAACAATTATTGGAAATGGTGTTATGGCTCAATCTTTGGCTATGGGTCTTGTTAAAAACTATGAAGTAGAGATGATTGGAAGAGATATAAATAAATTAAAAGCAATAAAAGAGAAAATCCCACAAATAGAGATTAAACAACTTGATGATAAAGAAGATATTAGTGGGAAAAATATACTTTTTTGTGTAAAACCATTTGCACTTGAAAGTGTTGCTGTAAGATTAATTGGAACTGCAAATATTTTGATTTCTATTTTAGCTGGAACAAGGCTTGATTTTCTAAAAAAACAAGTTAAATCAAAAAGCTACATAAGAGCTATGCCAAATATTGCTGCTAGTGTGCTTCAATCTATGACAACCATAACAGGAGATATTGAAACAAAAGAGTTATCAATGAAGATTTTTGCATCTATTGGTCAATGTGTATGGGTTCATACAGAATATCAACTTGATATTGCAACAGCAGTTGCTGGAAGTGGACCTGCATTTTTATCTTTGGTTGCTGAAGCATTAGCAGATGGTGCTGTAAAAGCTGGTCTTGATAGACACCTTAGCTCTCAACTAGTTCAAGGTCTGTTTAGTGGAACTTCGGCTTTACTTAGACACTCACATCCATCATTTATAAAAGATTCCGTTATGAGTCCAGGTGGTACAACTGCTGCTGGTTATGCTGCTTTAGAAGAATATGGAGTTAGAAATGCAATGATTAAAGCTATTGAAGAAGCCTATAATAAAGCTTGTGAACTTGCAAAAAAATAGTTTTACACTTCTTGAAACGGTAATTAGTATTACAATTTTACTAATTACCATAACAATTTTTCATCAAATTTCAAAAAATAATTTAGATGAAGATAGAATTTTTATGTTATTAAATGATTTAGAAAATAAATTTAATATTAAAGATTATGCAACTTTTGGCAAAGAATATAAATCTATAAATATATTAAAAAATGACTCTATTAACGAAAATATAAATGTAAATGTATATTTTTACAACGATGAAAACATAAAGCTTTTTAAATATGAAAAATAGTTTTTCAATACTTGAACTAATCTTAACTCTTATAATATCAAGCACAATAATAATTTTTTCAAGCAATTATATTAAAGATATTTCACTTTTAAACAAAGAACTTCAAATTGAAGAAAAAACAAAAATTGATTTAAGAAGCACAAAAATTTTCATAGAAAAGAACTTAGAAAATATTGATAAACTTCAACAAATAAATAATATTTTATACTTTGACAACGAAATACTTCTTGATAAAATAGAAGAGTTTAAAATATCAAAAAACAGATTTAATATAGAGATATTTATAAGATATAGTGATAAAATAGCTCAAAAGTGGGTATTTGCATTATGAAAAAGGCATATGTTTTATTTGTAACTATAGTTTTAATATCTATTTTAAGTTTTGTTTCAATATTAATTTTACAAACAAAATCTATAAAAAATGAGAATATAAAAAATCAGTTTTTATATATTCAAGCAAAAAACCATCTTACATTTTTAGAAGATTACATAAAATCAGTTAATATAAATGAGATAGATTCTATTACAATTGATGATGATTTTTTTGATATAAAAGCCAATAAATCTAATAATTCAAAATATATAAATTTATCTGTAAAAGCAAAAGATTATAATATTAGAGTTACAAAAAATATAGAATTAAAATAGAGGTAAATATGAAAAATATGTGCGGAATTGATGAAGCAGATTTATACCATATTAAAATAATAAAGGCTTTATATACCCCATAATATAGGGATTTACAGCCCTTTATCTATTGTATAAATTTTTACTATTTCTACCCTATTTCTACCTACATAATGATTTTTGATAATTTTTTGAGATTCTGAATATATATTTTTGAAGTGTTTTAAAAGATTAAATATTGTACCATAAATTAAAGCCCAAACCAAAAAAATGATTTGAGCTATACAGTTTTATTTATTGTTTAGTTCTGCTAATTTTCCGTGCATATAATTAACTGATTCAGCAGCATTATTTACTTTATCAATTACAGTAGATAATAAAGTAATCAAACTACTATATGATTCTTTTTGATTCTTATGTGAACCATATTCATCAGCATATATCATTCCATCAAGTAAAACTATCATACCTTTTAAATTATCATTAATACTATGTTGTATATCTTCTTCACTAACTATTTTTGTAAAATCTATATTTTCCATTTTTTATTCCTTATGCTATTTCTATCATATTGTGGTTTCTAACTGCTTCGCAGTTCATATCATAACCCACACCATAAATTTTACCATTTTCCAAATATATCCAATAGAATCCAATATCTTTTTTACCCTCTTTCAAAGTTAAACCACTTTCTTTATCTATGATATTAAAATCTTCAAAGGTTAAACCTATTTCCTGGTTCCAGTATTTAAAACTATCGCTAGATTCTAACAGCTGCTTTATCTCATTTATTTTTTCATCTGTTAAGTTCATTATTTATACTCCCATCTATCAAATTTATTTACAATTCTTTTCATAAGCTCTAAAGAGTTTACTACTAATACTCTACTCTTTCCATTTTTGGCTATAACCTTGATTCTCATATTTTGCCTTTCTCTTTTTGCTTTTGTCTAGTATAATCTTTAGAAATTTTATACCAGTGATTAAATCACCTGGTATTGATTTCCATTTGCTTTTATAGTTATAAGAGTTTCAAGATTTATCATTCTATAACCACCATTTAACATATCAAAAACAGTTACTAAGCTATTCTTTTCACTTGCACCATTTTTACCACCTTTTAAATTTTTCTGTACTCCAATTCTTGCCACCATATTTCTAACAGTTCCATCTTTTTTGATAAAAGAGCAGCTAAATATTTTTCCTTTAGTAGCTCTTATTATTTCATCTGCTTTAAATCTTGATAATTTCATTTCATACCTCCCTTATGCGCCCATTAACATTTCATCTCTATAACAGTCATAAGCATAGTCATAGTCGATTTCTTTTGTTGGTTCGTATTCAGCTTCAATAAAATCAGCTATTGCAGTTTCTAAATCTGAATCCATAGCCATTTCAATAATCTCTATTAAATCTTCTTTTGTAAGATTCTCTTTTACTTCGTCAAATGTTGGATAAGAATTGTAATACATTTTATTTTCCTTTTTATGTATTTAAATACATTTTATATATAGAAATTATATACCTACATACATTAAATAAAACTTAAATTAATGTATCTATATATACTTTTTTTATAAATTATATGTATTAGAATATATATTTTTATAAAATATGATATAATTCAAATAAAAAAGGTTATTTAATGGAACTATCTGATTTTAAAGAGCTGCTAAAAAAAGCTGGATTGAATAAAAAACAGTTTTCTGAACTTTTAGAAATCCAATACAATACAGTTAATGCCTGGGGTTCAAATAATGCTATTCCAGTATGGGTTAAATCTTGGCTTGAAAATTACATCAAGGCTAAAGAGTTTGATAATATTGTAAGTGCAGTAAAGCCATATATAAATGATTAATTATGCTTCATTATGATACTGAAATTATCGTTGCACATAACAGCGCATATTTAGATTCTCTTTCAACTTCTTGGAAATCTAAAGACTTATATTTTTACTTGGATTATGACCATTTAGACCAAAGAATAATATCTGCTTATAGTCCTCATATTGATGGTATTAAAAATGAAAAAGATTTAATTAAAAGAATTTTGAGTTTAAATATTTTAGTAAATGGCTCTTTATTTGTAGCAGCTGCAAAAACTATGATTAAAGTAGAATTTATAAATTATCATATTGAAGATAAAAGCATTAGTGATACAATTCAAAAAGATGGTTATTCTAGTTTTTGGAGTGATACTATTGAGGAATACCCATTTCATAACGATGAATCATATTATCTAATCAATGAAAATAGAAATTTACCTAAAAAAGCTGATTTAGATTCAATGCTATTTAGCATTTCCAAATTTGATTTTATAATAAGAACTTTATTATTTCAAGCTGGTCTGATTTTTAACAATGGAATCAATGATAAAATTTTAACATGGAATACACTTTATAAAATGGTTGATACGATTAAAGCTGGTTGTAGTGATATTAACTTAGACTATAAAACATTAATTGATGAAACATCACTTGAAAAATTTACTGCAGCTTGTAATAATCCTACTGTGATTGGTATTTTTTCAAGACATGGTGGAACTGGAAAGCCAATTAAAAGAATTACTCCTATCACAGATTTAAATGAAGCTATAAATCTTATTTTATGTTTTGCAAATAGATTTAGTAAAGTTTATGTTACGACAAAAGGATATATTACAATTAATACTCCTAATTTATCAATTTGTACACATCAGGAACAGTAGGTTTTAAATGAACACTATAAAATATCTGTTTGAAAATTTTATATCTTTTATTGGAATAACTATCCTACTTTTTTTAATAGTATTTCTATTAAGTCTTATAGGTGAAAAAATAGCTTTATATAGCTTTTATATCTTAGCACCCTTATTTTATATCAGCTGGTTAATAGCAGCTTTCAAGGGTGCTTTTAAAAAGTCTTAATCTAAAGTTTCTTCTAAACACCAGTCGGCTATAAAATCAGCTCGTGGAAATTGCCACATAATTAAATAAAATAGTTTTATTTCATCATCAAATGAAAAATATCTTATCTCTTTGTTATAACTCTCTTTAAAAATTTGTTCAAAATCGCTATGATATCTCCAAAAATTATCCAGGGTTTTAAAATCCACCTTATTTTCTTCTAGCTGCTTTTTGATAATATCATCTGTAACCAGTTCCATTTCTTCTTTAGAGCAGCCCATTTTCTTTAGTGCTTTTCTAATATCTTCTATTGTTAGTTCTTCAATAAATGGTAAATGTTCGTAAAGTGATGTTGGATTAGAAAATAGCTTTTTAGGTCTTTGATTGTTAAAATTAACTTTTACTCCACTTGCTATTGCTTCATCAATAATCTTTAATTGTGTTACCTCATCTTCAAATTTTGAAGCCACTAATCTCTCAGCTGGTAAATTATCCAGCACATATTGAGGGTTAAATAATTTCTTGCCCTCAAATACTTCATAAGGTATTCTGTTTTCATTTGCTAACCTTGTGATATATGTTCTATCCACCTTTCTATTAAATTCATTTGTAATAATTTTTGCGCATTGAACTGCATTTACTAATTCATTTCTCATTTTTTACCCTTTTGTAGTTTTCTCATTTTCTTACCATTATGAGTTAAATTTTTAGAATATTTAAAAGTGTTTTTTTCAAGTAAAAAAAGTATAGTTCTACCAAATGGATATATTTTCCTTTTGCCCTGGTGTTTATGTTCCATACCTTTTAAAACTTCATGTAATCTAACGGAACTTATTCCCACAAAGTTTGATATATAGCCTATGCTTACATAAATATCATCTTTCATGGGATTAAGTGAATGTGTGAACATGGATTTACTCTCTTCTTTCATCTATTCCACCTTTTTAAAATACTTTACTATTCATACTTAACAATTATTTTTAGGTACTGTGATTAATTTTAAAATTCTATATCTAGTTTTTTTTCGCGCTCGCAAGCACCCTTATTAAAAAAACTCTAGGAAGTACCTTTTAAATTATCCATTAAGATTTTTACCTCATCTAAACTTCTAACAATTAAAGCTATTCCACCACTCTTTAATATTTCTTTTTGATGATACTCTTGTAACTTTGATATTATTCCTTTTTCTGTTTTGACTTCTAAAGCAACAAATAAGCCATTAAAACAACAAATAATATCAGGGCTACCACTTCTATTAGTTACTATACTTTTAACAGTATAAACCCCATTCTTATTAAGATACTCTATGATCTTTTTTTGTATCTGTTTTTCTTTCATATACAATCTCTATAATAAGTACTTGTAAAATTCATTTTATTACTAACTGCTTTATAAATATGTTCATCTATTCCATCTTTTGTAAATAGATAGTGAACTGTTATCGGTTTAGTTCTTTGCTTGTTTGCTAATCTTTCTCTTGATTGTAGGTAAGTTGTTGCACTAAAATTTAAAGAATAAATTATCATAGTATCAGCATAAGAGAAATCTACTCCTTCACTAAATGTTTTTATATGTCCTATAAAATATTTATAGTTTTCATTTTTAAACTTGTTTACCTCATCAGTACTATTTACTAACCTATTTAACAATAACTCTCTTTCTTTGATATAGTTACATAAGATTACAATTTTATTATCATTAGCTAAATGTTTTTGTATGTAATTTACTTTATGATCAGATACGATTAAAGATTTTTTTTCATTTAGTTTTATTGTTCCACCATTTAACTGATGTAGTTTATTTAATGCACTTGCTGAAGTTTCTGCAATAACTTCATAATCATATATATTTATTACTCTATGATTGTAAAAGTAATTTAGTGCACCTAAATAATCTTTGCTTGTTTCCACCTGGTGTATTTTCTCATCTACTATTACATCAAAATTAGCTTTTTCTTTGGTCATTGTTACAATTAGATGTCCTATCTTATTTATAATCTTATCTTCAATAGCTTTCTTATATTGCATTAACCAAATACCTCGTATAAATATTTGATCAGGTAGCCCATAATTTTTATACCACTTGTAAAAGCTTGTTTCTTCAAAAGGATTAAAATCACTAATCCATAATTGATGATATATTTGACTAAATGTTTCAGCACTTGGTGTTGCACTAAGATAAACAATACTTTTATTTTTAGATATTTCTTTTATTTGTTTAGCTCTCTCACTTGGTTTTGGATAACTTCCTATACTATGTGATTCATCTAATATAATTACATCATAGTTATTATGTGTTAGTTTGTGTATTGCTTCATAGTTAATTACATCAAAGTTATTAACATTTGATAATTTAATATCACTTAGCCAACTGCTTAGAGCTTTCTTTTTTGTAATTACTAAAATACTTTTATAATCATCTTTTACTAGATGTATAGCTGCTAAAGTTTTACCCGTTCTAGTTTCTGCAGCTATATAAACTAATTTATATTTTTCAAGTATCGGCCTTGCTTCACTTATCATCTGTTTTTGATGTTCATATAGTTTTATCATTATTCTATACCCTCTTTTATAAATTCTTCAATTTCTCTTTTACTTGAAAAACATTTAGTACTACTATTATTTGAATCTTTATTAAACCATATAATAAACTTATTGCTTGTATCGTATCCATTTGTATGGAAATATGGATAAATACTTGATATCACATTATTATTTATATATGTACCTACATATTTTTCTTTTAAAGCTTCACATTCTTTTGATAAATACCATTCTTCAAAATCTTGCAATTGATATTTATCTTCTTTTTCTAGTTGTAGATTAATTTTTCTTTTAAATGCTGTTGGACTTTTTATGTACTCTTCTTGATCCATTAAATAATTAGTATATTTTTCTACTTCTTTTAATTTCTCATTATCGGATAATTGATAAAAAATAGAGATGTTTCTCTCTCCCTCTCTCTTTATTTCCTTATCCTTTTCCTTGTCCTTATCCTTATGTTGCAAAGGGGCTTTAATACCCCCTTGCATAGGGTTTGGGTCGTGAAGCCCCATTTTATCGACATACCCTTTTTGACTTTGTTTCAAAATCGGTTTCAAACCTTCCCATAAAATCATTTGATTTTGATTAGAAAATGAAATAGAATTGATTTCATTTTCAAAGAATTGTACTTTCATTATGGCTTCAAAAATTTCACATTTTTGCTTTTTTGAAGGTAACAATTTTATTTGTTCCCAATAACTTCTGAGAAAAGCAAAATGTTCTCTATCTACATTATTATCGTTCATAACTTAGCCCTTATTTAACTTTGATAACTTCCATAATTATTGGGGTTATAATTACTTTGATTTGTTCTATATGAATTACTATTACCATTTGATGAGGTATTTTGATTGTTTTGTGATTGTTGTTGTTCTATTGGAAAAAGATTAATTGTTCCATCAAACCAACTACTAATTGGCAAACTATCTAATTCACCAAAAAGGCTCCCATCTGCTTTTTGTGTAACTGTTCCTAACTTAACCCATTTAGTACCTTGTGTTCCATCTTGTTTTATATATTTTTTACCCGTTACTATGCTAAATTTTTTCATTTGTTCCCTTACTCATATAATTTAAAAAGCCTTTCCCATTCTTCTTGGTCGCTTTTCCATTCAAACCCGTTAAGGTTAGCCCACTTCTTAAACCTTTTAATACACTTCAATAACTCTCTAGGCTCTATATCCTTAAAAGATATTCTTTTGTTATTTCTCAAAGGAAATAAACTTATTTCCTTAAAAGCTTCTCTTATTGTTTCAAATTCATATTTACAAGGTATAAACCTCAACTCTCTTGAATTACAATCTTTTACACACATTTCTAAATTTGAATTATTAAACTCTTTAATAAGTGCATTTACATATCTATTTAGATTATTATTAATCTTCATTATCTGATTGTAAAATTGATTTTTTCCACCATTTTGGCACCATCAACAACAATCCCGTTTTTTAAATCTTCTGTAAGTTTCTTTTTATCAAACTCTTTAATTGTTCTTATGTAATCCTGGTTAAAAAATTCTGGTGTTACATTTTCATCAATAAAGAGTGCTTTTCTCACTCCAACTGAAAAATTATGTTTTCCTTTTAGTTTAGTTTCTCCACTTATTACCATTGAATCACACATTAAAGCCCTTAGCCTTTCAGCTCTATTCTCTAAGGCTTTTTTTCTTACTTGCAGCCTTTTAATTTCATCTGCTAAAAGGTCTGCTTTACTTTCTAACTCTTTCCTTATGTATTGGCAAGAATCTAACTTATCTATAAAATTACCTTCCCATTCTTGAAAAAGCTTATTTAATACTTCTGTATTATCTACAATTTCACCCGTTTCCTCATTAATTTCTAATTCATTGCTTAACTCATATAAAGCTCTGCTTTCTTCTGTTAATTGAAATAAACCTATCATTTTTTATCTCCTAATTTATTTTTTATATCTATATATTGTTCTTCGTTTAGTTGTCCTAAATGCTTAACCTGGTAATTATTTAAAAGTGAATCTAAACCAACTCTTTGAGCTTTTAAAATTGCTTGTATTTCAATAATTTTTTCTGTATCTATTTTTTTACCTGGAATATCTGCATAAGCATAATTAAGCTCTTGTACATAGTTGTTATCCTCAAACTTACCCATAAAAACATCTGCATTAAAACCTAATTTTGCAAGTGCTTTTGATATTGTGTTTGTTTCTATTTTTTTATATGCTTCATCATCTACTTTTAAATAACCTGGTTTATTTTGATATCCATTAGTCATATAAGCCAATTTAATAGAATTATTAAGCTCAAATTCTCCACTTGGATAGAAAAACTTAGCTTTTAAGATTAATAGTTCTGTATCTGCTAAAGTTTTAAATGTGTAGTCTAAATCTTTTAAACCCCATGTAGAGCCATAGCAACCGTTAAAAATTTCTGTTGCTTGTAAAAATTGGTATGTTGAATCAATAGCACTATAATTTCTACCATTAGAGCTTACATTTTTTAAATGCTTTGGATCCGTTGAAGTTTCCCAAATTTTTAAAAAGTTTTGTTCAAAATTAAACTCTTTATTCATGATAACTTTTCCTCTATTTTTTCCAATAACGATATAGCTCTATTAATATTATCTTCATCTTGTATAAGTGCATATCTCCCATAATACTTATTAGTATCAGGTGTTTTTACTGTTTTAGTTTCAATATCAATACCACTTTTTCTAAGTGCGCTTATTTGATTAGTAATTCTTGTAGTTAAAAATTTCCATTCACTTGATACACAAGATACATCCTCATCACCATTTAATAAAGCTTTTAATATTCTTTGACTTGCTTCATAATTTACTAATTGTTCAATACTCATAATTATCCTTTTTTAGATTGAGTTTTATTCTCCCCATTTTAAGGGGCAACAGTTTTTTAAATTCTTTGAAAATGTGTAAGATTTTTTATTAAGTTAGTATGATTTTATGGTAGAATTTCAGTAACAACACTTTAGATCACCTCATCAAACTACTTTCAAAAATTCTTATTTTTGATGGGGTTTCATCAGCTGCTATCTATATCTAAATTTTTCATTATGCAGTCCTAATATTATTGAAGTAATAATCAGCTATTGCACTTAATGGATACATTACACGACCATTATTAGATTTACTATTAGTTTCTCTTTTTTTATAGTCTATACCTATGCCATCTTTTCTCATTCTCCATAGTGAAGCAGTTGAGATTCCTAATATTTGAGCTGTTTGATTTTCTGTATATTGCAGTTTTGGAGTTAATCCTATTGCTTTGATAACTACTGTGATTTCTTCTAGTTTTTCTTTTGTAGTCATTTTATTTTCCTTTTCATGTATTTAATTAGTAATTACTTGAAAAGAATTATAGTAAATTGAATAAGTTTGGAAGAGTTAAATATAAGGTGTTTATGTTTGACTATATTTTAATTAAATAAGTTTTTTATAGTTCATATCCTCAATTAATGATTTCATCAGCTTTAACCTTGATTTTATTGTAGATAACGAATAGAAATTTTTAACTATTCTATCATTATAAATTCCAGGGTTTCTTAAAATTAAATTGCTATATGCTTCATAAGATACTATTTTACTTTTTGATTCACCCTTTTTTTGTTCACCTTTTGATTTTTCAATTTTATATCCATTATAAATAGTCAAATTTTCTATTAAATCATTATGCTTATCTGTGATGAGGTCTTTACTTGCTTTGAAAAAATCGTACATATAAAACATATCAGCCCACTCTTTAGCAGTCATATTTTTTATATCTATATACTCTATATTTAACTCTTTTCCAAGTAATTCCAAAGGGGTCATAATGATTGAATTATCTTTATCGTATGTATCTTTTATTTTTTCAATATAAGCTATTAATTCTTCTTTTGATAATTTTAAATTTAAACTAATATCAGCTCTCTTTTCAGTTTCACTAATTATTTTAGGTCTTGAATAATTAATATTTAAAACATTAGATAAACTTTGTAATTTATAGCTATTGTCTTCATCATAACTTGAATTATACTTATCAAGGATAACTGTTCTTTTTCTAGGCTTAGTTTCATCAATAAAGCCCTCTTGATGTTCTTCAATTATTACTATTGGTTCTATACCTTTTTTACTATTATCACTTGGAACTAAATAAAAATCTTGAAGTGCAGTTGGATAAATACAATAAGATTCTAATTCCTCTTTTATAAAGTTAATTTCTATTATTTCTTCTTTATAATATTTTGAATACTCATAATTTTCTAATAATATTTCACTAGGTGCATTTATATTTTCATAACTTAAATTAAATCTAATATTAAAGCCAAATTTTTGTAAATGTATTTCGTATAAAAACATAAGCTCTTTAATATACTTATTTCTTATAGCCATTTCATAAACTATACAGTTTGTTAATTCATAATCTTTAAATTTTTCTATCTCTTTATAAACTTCATCATTTCTATTTGGTAGCTTCATAGTCACTTCCTTTAATTTCTAGCTGCTCTTTAAACTTTTTAACTTCTGTTTCTAAAATAGTTCTAATTAATTTGCTTGGTGTAGTGTTTAATTCTTCTGCTATCAATTCTATATCTAAAATTGTTGAGGTCTTTAATCTTACATTATCCATTTTAATTTTAGGGTCATCTATTCTAGGTCTTCCAGCTGCTCTTTTTTCATTGTTCATCTATAAAGCCCTTGTACATTAATTTTACCACTATCAGGGGCTAATTTTGCATATCTCAAAGTTTGTTTTATATCGCTATGGTCCATTAGTTTTTGAATTGTAAATATTGGAGTTCCATTAATTGCTAAGTGTGAAGCGAAAGTGTGTCTAAGTGTATGTATAACTGCTCTATTTGTAATATCATCATCTTTAAGCCCTTGATTAAATAATCTATCTAGTATAGGTTTTAATCTTCTATGTATCTGTTTATGGTCGGCTTTTTTCTCATGATTATAAAGTGATTTTTGAGTTACCACATAATCATTTAATTTTAATGTAGGTAAATACTCTCTTAATATTGCTATTAATTCATCTTGTAAAAATCCCGTATATCTTCTTTTTGTCTTTAAATTGCTGAGGTTAATAGTTTTGTTTTCCAGGTCAATATCTTTTTTTTGAATATGTAAAATCGTTTCTAATCTTCCACCTGTAGATAAAGCAAACTCTACAAATAAATTTACAAAGAAATTTTCTTTTACCTCATCTTTGAGTTGTTTTATTTCATCAGTAGTTAAAAATCTCTCTCTTGTATTATCTGCTTTTAGTTTTGGAATACCTATGCACGGATTAATTATCTTTAGTTCATGTTGTTTGATATTATGATTAAAGATTGTAGATATTAAAGATAAAACACTATTAGCTGTTCCATTTAAGCGCCCTAAATCCAATACACTATCTACAACTTTTTTTATATCTGCTTTTGTAATGTTATCTATTTGCTTTTTTCCAATATGAAATTTAATGTGATTCTCATATTTTTGTTTTCTCTCATTTGTAGATTTTTTATCTTCAAAGTATGTTTTAGCTAAATCGTTAAGTGTTGTAACTTCTTTTTTCTTTTTGGCTGCTATAACTGTAATATCTTTTCCATGTTTCATTTTAGATATTTGTTCATTTCTAAGATTAAAAGCGTTTATCTCTCTTATACCCTCTGAATATCTACCTACTTTTACCCACTTCTTTTTTCTATTATCGTTAATATCATTGTAAGTGAAGTAATATACTTTGTCTTTATCTTCTGTTTCATTGTAGTAAACACCAGTTTTTTTAGTTTTCATCATAGCCATTTGAAGCCCTTATATATTTATTGAACTTTAGTTATACTCACGGAGTAAAAATTGATATTAAAGCGTTTTTATTTCTACCCTATTTCTACCTACAAAAGGTAGAAAATGCTAAAACTTGCTTTAACTTGAATTTTACACTATTTCAATTAAATCCTTTATTAATGGTACTTGATTGAACTTTTTAGGAGTTTTAAAAAGATGAAAAACTTATGTGGTATTGATGAAGCAGGAAGAGGACCACTTGCTGGTCCTTTGGTGGTTGCTGGAGTTATTTTAGAAAAAAATATAGATGGTCTTAATGATTCAAAAAAACTTACAGAAAAAAGAAGAGAGAAGCTTTTTGATGAAATAGTAGAAAATTCAAAATATCATATTGTTTTCAAAAGTGCAAAAGAGATTGATGATTTTGGAATTAGCTCTTGTTTAAAAAGCTCTATTTTAGAAATTATTGAAAATTTAAAAGAGTTTTCAAGCCATTTTTTAATGGATGGAAATACAAATTTTGGGATACAAATATTACAAAAAGAGATAAAAGCAGATGCAAAATATCCAAGCGTTAGTGCAGCATCAATTTTAGCAAAAGTAAGCCGAGACAGATTTATGGTAGAGATTTCAAAAGATTTTGAAGAGTATGATTTTTACAAACATAAAGGATATGGCACAAAAGCACATATTGAAGCTATTAAAAAATTTGGAAGAAGCAAAATTCATAGATTTAGCTATAAAATAAATGGATTAGATATTTAAAGCTAATCCATTAAATATTATTAAAAATCCCCTTCTCCCTCTTCACTTATAAACATCTCATCCATCTGTTTTATTTGAAAGTTTGGCAGTTTAAATTTATCATCTTTTATATCTAAGTTAAAATTTGCAATTTTAGCTTCTTGCATTTGCATTCCACTTGATGATTTGCTAATTTGTCTTAAAGGTACTGCATTATAAGTCCAAATTCTATCATCACCTAATTGCCAAATATCACATTTGTACCCTAAAATAGTCTCTGCTCCTACCAAAACAGCACCCATTTTTTGAAGATTTTCTTTGTTTAAAACTAATCTACTTGAGCCATTTTCATCAGAAGCAATTTTTGAAGAGTAAATAATCTCTTCATCAAAATCAACTGTAAACATTGTATCTTTAGAAATTTTTACAATTGTTCTTTCTTTCTCTTCTTCATTAAACACTTTTTGAATCATAGTTGTATCAGTTATCTCTAAATCACCATAATCCTTAAAATACATTTTACTGCTACCTTTTATATAGCCATTATTGTTTCTATCTTCTGAAACTACAGCATACTCTATAATTCCAGATTTTACATCATAGGCTCTATCTGAAGATGCAAATAATGAAGTTACAATAATCATTGATAGAAAAAGATTTTTTTTAAACATAATACTCCTTCTGGATTTTGTGAAATTATACAAAAATAACTAAAATATTCTATTAAAAATAACGGTTCATAGCTATTTTATACCACTACTATATTTTTTTAATAAATACATAATAGAAATAAATAGACTAACTAAAGCTGGTCCAATAATCATTCCCCAAAAACCAAAGCTTCCAAGTCCTGCAACTATTGCAAAAAATATAAGCAAAGAGTTTACTTTAGTAGGTGTTTTTACAACCTTTTTGTTTATATAATTTATTATTAAAGGTTTTACAAATGTATCTGCTATCAAAGATATTACTATAATAGAATAAATTGCTATGTAAATTGCATTCGTAATAGAGCCTGTTGTAGCTTCATAAACTGCTATTGGTAGCCACATAATAACTCCTCCAATAACTGGAATTAAAGAAGCAAAACCATACAAAACACCAAATAAAAGCCCATCGTATCCAAAAAATTTCAGAAAAACACCAAATAAAAAACCTTCAAAAATTGCAGTTACTAAAATTGAATAAAATACAACACTCATAACACTTGATGATTCATTAAAAAGTATCTCAGAATCATTATTTTTAATTGGTAGTAAATCTTTTAAAAATTTTGCAATTTGAGTTGAATAAAGGGTAAAAAAGAAGAAAAATATTAAAATCATAATCATATCTATCATAAATTTTGCAGAGTTTTTACCTAAAAATGTACTAATTGCTACTATTTGCTGAACACCTTTTCCAATATCAATTTGAGAAATTATATTTTGAAAAAAATCATTCACAAAAGAAAATTCCAAAATTATTCCATGAGCTATATCTTTTATCTCATTTAAATTTTTAATTAGTAAGGCTTGATCAACTTGATTAAAAAATGTTGCAAAAGAGATAATACAATACAAAATTGGAATAAAAAATAGTGCTGTCATAGAAAATGTAATTATTGTTGTAGCAATTACCCTATTTTTTAAGCTTTTTTCTAATTTTAATGTTAAAGAGCTTGTAGAGATTGTAAGTAAAACTGAAACAATTATAGCTTTTAAAAATGGATTAAAAAGTTCTACTAAAAAAAATAATAAAACTAAAGCTAATGCAACTAAAAAATATACTGGTTTCAAAATAAGCTTCCTTCACTATTTTCTTGTTTTGGCGGAGTTAGTCTAAACATCTCATAAGATTTTATACTAGCAACTCTTCCTCTTGCAGTTCTTTCTATATAGCCATTTGCCAGTAAATAAGGCTCTATTGCATCTTCTATTGTGCCTTCATCTTCACTAAGAGCTGCAGCAATAGTTGAGAGTCCCATTGGTTTTCCCCTATTTGAAATAAGAAGTTCAAGAAGATTTATATCCATCTCATCAAAACCATTTTCATTTATTCCTAGCTCATCAAGTGCATATTTGCAAGTTTTTAAAACTATTGATTTATCCCCAGCAACTTGTGAAAAATCTCGCACCCTTCTTAGAAGTCTTAAAGCAACCCTTGGAGTTCCACGGCTTCTTTGCGACATCTCTAAAGCACTATCATTTTCACAAACAATTCCTAACTTAATAGATGCTTTTTGAATAATTTTTGCTAGTTCTTCGTGTGTATAAAACTGCATTCTAAAGTGCATTCCAAATCTCTCTCTTAGTGGATTTGAAAGCATTCCAGCCCTTGTTGTTGCACCTATTAGTGTAAATCTTGGTAAATCAATTTTTACAGTTTGAGCAGCAGGTCCAGAGCCAATAATAATATCAAGCCTATAATCTTCCATCGCTGGATATAAAATCTCTTCAACGGCAGGACTTAAACGGTGAATTTCATCGATAAACAGAATATCTCCCTCTTCAAGGTTTGTTAAAATTGCTGCTAAATCGCCACTTTTTTCAATCATAGGACCTGCAGTTACTTTGATATTTGTATTCATCTCATTTGAGATTAAATATGAAAGTGTTGTTTTTCCTAATCCTGGTGGTCCATAAAAAAGTATGTGGTCTAGTGCTTCAGCCCTTTTTTTTGATGCATCAATAAAAACTCTTAAGTTTTTTTTGATTTTCTCTTGCCCTATATAATCATCCCAATTTGATGGTCTTAAACTCTGTTCGCTATTTTCTTCTTCAAAAGATACAGATTCAACTTCTACTAATCTTTGCATTAGTATTCTTCTTCAATATTAGGAAAATTTTGTGTTTGAACATCATCTCTATACTGATTTACAGCATTTTTTACAAGTTCTGCACCGTTTAAATAGTGTCTTACAAATTTTGGTTTAAACTCTTCAAAAAAGCCTAACATATCTGACCAAACTAAAACTTGCCCATCGCAATCTTTTCCAGCTCCTATTCCAATAGTTGGAATTTTCACAGCTTGGGATATTTTTTTTGCAACATCACTTTTTACACCTTCAATAACTATTGAAAAAGCACCAGCTTTTTCAACTGCAAGTGCATCTTTTATTAGCTTCTCTTCATCCTCTTTTGTTTTTCCTCTTACCTTATAACCACCTTCGCTTCTTACATATTGTGGCATTAAACCAATATGAGCCATAACAGCTATTGAGTTACTTGTTAAATGTTTTATAATCTCTGCTTTATCTTCTCCACCCTCTATTTTAACGGCACTTGCATTTGTTTCTTGATAAACTTTTGCACAGTTTTTTAAAGCTTCATCTTTATTTATATAAGTTGCAAATGGCATATCAGTTATTACAAAAGCATCTTTTGCTCCACTACAAACAGCTTTTGTGTGGTAAATCATCTGCTCTAGTGTGGCACTTAAAGTATCATTTTTTCCAGCAAAACTCATATTTAAACTATCACCAACCAAAATCATATCAGCACTATTTTTAAACAAGTTCGCAAAAAGTGCATCATAGGCTGTAATAACTGTTAATTTATATCTATTTTTAGCCTCTTTTATTTTAGTAATATTCATCTTTTCAAAATTATTTTTTATTATACTCATATTAAAAATCCTTAATTCAAATATAAAATATTATAGCCAAAAATAGATTTTAATTCGGTTTTGGATAAAATCTATCCAATTTATTTTTAGGAAAAATTTTGAAAAAATTAGTTGCATATATTACTACTTCATTTCCAAACAAAGAGTTTACAGTAGATTTAGCTTACTCTTTAAAAGATAGTGGAGTTGATACTCTTGAACTAGGAGTTCCTTTTTCTGATCCAGTTGCTGATGGACCTGTTATAGAAAAAGCAAATCTTTTAGCTTTGAAAAATGGTTTTAAATTAGATGATTTGTTTTATGTTTCACAAAAAATTGCAAAAGATATAGATACTTTATGGATGGGATATATGAATCCATTTTATCACCACGGAATGGAAAATATTTTAAAAAAAATGGATGATTTTGGTGTAAATGGAACAATAATTCCAGACCTTCCTTTTGGAATGTCACAAAAATATGATGAACTTTTTAAAAAATACAACAAAGTAAATATAGCTTTTGTTGCACCAACAAGCCCAAAAGATAGAATCAAAGCCTTAGTTGAAAATTCACAAAAGTTTATCTATATGGTTGCATATGCAGGAATTACAGGAAGTGGAAGAAGTGAAGATTTAAGCCAAATTATAAAGGATATAAGAGAATTTACACAAACTCCTTTATATTTAGGTTTTGGAGTTGATGAAAAAACCTGCAAAGAGAAAGCACAAAATGTTGATGGTGTGATTGTTGGAAGTGCTTTTGTAAAACATCTACTTGATGATAGCTTGAGTAATATTGAAAAAATCAAAAAAGTTTCTAACATCGCAAAAGATATAAAAGAGAAGATAAATAGCTAATGCAACTACTATTTCAAGATTTTGAATTTATAGAAGAGGATAGAAATTGTTCTTATTTTACAAATGAGAAATCTGATATTAGATACCAATATATAAACTCTTGTAAATCAGATGATTATCAAAAAAAACTAGAACATGGCTGGAGAAGATTTGGAAAAGTGCATTTTGTACCAGAGTGTAAAAATTGCACAAAATGTATCTCTATGAGAATCGATGTAAAAAACTTTGAATTCTCAAAATCACAAAAAAGAGTTTTAAATAAAAATAAAAATACAAAACTTTATATAAGACCTCCATCTTTAACAAAAGAACATATAAATCTCTATAATAAATATCATAAAACAATGAATGAAAAAAAATTATGGCCATATAATGTTATTGATGCTGATGAGTATATAAAATCTTATGTAGAGGGAAATGTGGAGTTTGCAAAAGAATTTTTATTTATAAGAGATGAAAAATTAGTTGGTGTAACATTAGTCGATATTTTACCAAAATCAATCTCTGCCATATACTCTTTTTATGACCATAATTATGAAGAGTTATCTATTGGAAAATTCTCTATATTAAGCCAAATAAAAATAGCAAAAGAGCTAAATATACCATATATCTACCTTGGTTATTGGATAGATAAACACTACTCAATGGGTTATAAAGAAGAGTATGAACCTTTTGAAATTTTAACAAACAGAGTTTCTTTAGATGAAGAAGCAATTTGGGAAAAATATAAACATTGATTAAAATCTATATTTAAATTTTTAATTTTTTATAAAATAAAATGAATTTTTTAAATAGAATAAAAAAAATAACTAGGAAATAAAATGATAAAATATCTTTTTTTACTTCTTCTTGCTTGTTTTGTTTTTGCAGAAGAGAGTGAAAAAAACATTGAATATAATCCAAAAGTAGAATGCTTAGTTTTGGAAGATGAAAACTCTATATTATGTAAATTTGAAGTAATAATAGACCCAGTTGAAGATCAAACAATT
Organism: Aliarcobacter sp.; assembly: GCA_039810345.1. Taxonomy (GTDB): domain Bacteria; phylum Campylobacterota; class Campylobacteria; order Campylobacterales; family Arcobacteraceae; genus Aliarcobacter. Next base: position 114,469 of record JBDHWU010000002.1, read on the forward strand.
TCATTAAAGTGGGTAAATCCAAATGATGAAATAACAAGAACTAGAGATATAATTATACCTGCTGGAGATAGTTCAGCCTATGATTTTAGGTATCTTGATGGAAGAGAAAAAGGTATTTGGAATTTTAAAATAATTTATAATGACAAAGAGTATTCAAATAGCTTTGAAATAAAGTAATTACAAATCTTTTTAAAGATTTATAATTACTCTTGAAATATTGTAAACAATAAATGACATAAACCATGCTGTTGTAGTTGTAAATATAAATAAATATCCCAGATATTTCCAACTCCCAGCTTCTCTTACAAACACCATTGAAGCAGCTAAACAAGGAAGGTAAATCATAACAAAAACAATAAATGAAATAGCTGACTCTTTTGAAATATTATTTTTTATATTTTCAATTAGTCCCTTTGAATTTTCATCTTCATTTTCACCTAAACCATACAATATAGCCAAAGTAGAAACAACTATCTCTTTTGCAGCAAGTCCAGTTTCAAGAGCTACCGCCATTTTCCAATCAAAGCCTAAAGGTGCAAAAAAGGGTTCACTAAAATGCCCCAATTTTCCTAAATATGAATTTTCAAGATGGTATAAACTAAGCTCATTTTCAAGCTCTATTTTTGCTTCATCACTACTTGCTAACTCAATTTTTTTAGCAAAACTTTTTTCCATATCATATTGTTTTGGATAGTTACTCATAAACCAAATTAAAATAGAAGCAGCCAAAATAAAAGTTCCTGCCTTTCTTAAATACATAAGAGCTTTTTGAATAACAGCACTATATATCAACTTAAACGATGGCATTCTATATTTTGGCATCTCCATAACAAAAGGTTCATCTTCTCCTTTAAACACCACAACTCTTAAAACTTTTGCAGCAACAAGACCTAGCATTGCTCCACTAATATAGATTAAAAATAAGATATTTCCAGCACTCTCTTGTGAGAAAAAAGCACCAACAAAAAGTACATAAATTGGTAATCTAGCTCCACAAGACATAAAACCAATTATAAATAAAGTCAATAATCTATCTTTTTCATTTTTCAATGTCCTTGCAGCCATATAAGCAGGAACACTGCAACCAAATCCAGTAACCAAAGGAATAAAAGATTTTCCATGAAGCCCAAACTTATGTAAAACACCATCTAATAAAAAAGATACCCTACTCATATAACCTGTACTTTCAAGCAAAGTTATTCCAAAAAATAAGATTATAATATTTGGAATAAATAATATAACAGAGCTAACCCCAGCTATAATACCATCTCCTAATAAACTTGATAGTTGTGTATCCCCTAAAATAATTTTTGTTTGATTTATTAAATCATTTGAAATATCCTCAATAAATTGCATAGGAATTTCGCCTAATGTAAAAGTTAGTTGAAATAATGACCACATTAAAAATAAAAATATTGGAAGACCAAAATATTTGTGCATTAAAATAGAGTCAATTTTTTCTGTTTTTGTCTTATTTTTTTGCTCAACTATTTTCATGCAATCTTTTGAAATTTTATTTACAAAATTAAATCTTTGAGTTAATACTTCATCTTTTGTTGGCTGATTTGTTGAAAAAAACTGTTTATACTCTTTTTGTGGATTTAAATAACTATTTATTACCTCATCTAAAAGTTTATTTATTCCTTCTTTTTTTGATGCACTAGTTTTTATACATGGCTTTAAAAGATAGTTTGATAACTTTTTTTCATCTATAAATATATTCTCTTTTTGTGCTTCATCATCCATATTTAAAACTACTATCATTTTTTTATTAAGCAATAGTAGTTCACTTGTAAGTAATAAATTTCTTTGAAGATTTGTTGAGTCTAAAATATTTAAAATAATGTCATAATTAGAAGAGTTTAAAAAGTTTTTTACTACTCTTTCTTCTAGCGTATAATTTGTAAGAGAGTAAGTTCCTGGTAAATCTGTAATTTCAATATTGTAATTTTTATATTTAAATTTTACCTCTTTTTTTTCTACAGTAACACCTGAAAAATTTCCTACTTTTAGCCTAGAGTTGGAAATAGCATTAATAAGCATACTTTTTCCAACATTTGGCTGACCAACAAGAGCAATTTTTATTGTATTAGTTTTCATAAGAAACTTTTATTTTTGAAGCTTCACTAGCTCTTAAAGCTATTTTTGATTGATTAATTTTTATCTCTATTGTCTTTTTAGCCATCGATTTAGTTGTAACACAAATAGTTGAGCCTTTTATAATTCCAAAAGAGTAAAATCTACTTCTTAAAACTTCATCACAATTTATATCCGTAATTTTCGCTCGTTTATTTGTAATTAAATCATTTGCACACATTTTACGACCTCTTATATATTAATAATGATTATTGTAATGAAAGTTTGTTTAAGTAGACTTAATTTAAATCAAGAAAACTAACAATATTTGAATTTTTTTCAAACTTTAGCTATACTAAAAAGTTTATTTTTTATAAGGTGTTTTTAATGATAGATGATCACAACGAAATAATAGAAGAGTTAAAAAAAATAGTTAAACAAAAAGGTCTAAAATATACAGAGCAAAGAGAGATTGTTCTAAATATTTTACTTCAAGCAAGAGAGCATTTAACAGCTGAAGAGATTTATAATCAAATCAAAAAAGATTATCCAAAAACAAATGTTGGAATAGCGACAGTTTACAGAGCATTAAGCTTTTTAGAAGAAGTTGAATTAATAGCTTCTCTTAATTTTGGAGCTGATGGTAAAAAATATGAGAGCAATTCAAAATCTCATCATGACCATCTAATTTGTACTGATTGCGGAAAAATTGTTGAATTTGTAGATGAAGAGATTGAAAAAAGGCAAGAAAAAATTGCAAAAGCAAATAAATTTAAAATCACAGATCACTCAATGCAACTTTATGGTCTTTGTGAAAGCTGTCAAAAATAACTATTTTATTAAAAAGATTAAAGCCAAAGCTTTAATCTTTCCACTGTATAACTCTTTTCATATCCATTAATTCAAGTTCTTTTTCAGTAGTAATTACAATATCTTTATCAACAGTGAAATCAAGTCTTTCATCTCTTCCTTCATAATCTATTGAATTTAAAATAACTTTTATAGAATTTAGTCTAGCTAAAAACTTGCTATCACTTCTTATTATTGTCCATGGAGATTTTTCTGTATTTGTGTACTTTAACATATCATATTTTTTCTGTGTAAACTCTTCCCAACGACTTTGCATTTGCATATCAATTTCACTTAACTTCCACTGCTTAAGTGGATTTTCTTCTCTCTCTTCAAATCTTCTTGCTTGTTCTTCTTTTGAAACAGATAAATAAATCTTTAAAAAATGGAAACCATGGTCAATTAAATCTTCTTCAAATCTTTGAACACTTCTCATAAATACTTCATACTCTTTTTGAGTACAAAAACCAAAAACAGGCTCAACCATAGCTCTATTGTACCAACTTCTATCAAAAATAACTATCTCACCACCTTTTGGAAACTGCTCAACATATCTTTGATAATACCACTGTGTTTTTTGAACATCAGAGGGTTTTCCAAGAGCTACTACTCTATAATGTTTTTCATTCATATATCTTGTTATTCTTCTAATAGCTCCACCTTTTCCTGAAGCATCTCTTCCTTCCATTAAAATAATCATCTTTTCATTATTTCTTTCCAAATGAGATTGAAGTTTGATTAATTCAACTTGATATGGTCTTAAAATCTCATCTTTTGTTCTATACATATATTTTGAGTGAAGTTCACTAATAAAACTTCCATTTGCTTCTTTTAACTTATCATAAAACTCATCTAAACTCATATTTGATTTATTTATTAAATCTTTATCATAATACTTATCAAATGCCATATTTACCCCTTTTTTTAATCTAATTCATTATATCAATTATTTGCTAACAACACCAATATGCTCTTCTACTGACTTAATTTTACTATCTATTCTATTTATACCAGCGACTCTTACATCAAAATTAACACTTATATATACTCTATCTAAACCTTTTTCTTCTAATTTTTTATAACATAAATCTATTAAATCCAAAAGCTCTTTTAGTGTTTTAGCTTCAACTATTGTATTCATAGATGTTAATTGGTACTTTAAACCACTATTTTTTATTATATTTAAAACTTCTGCAACATCTTTACTTTTACTTCCACTTGTGTTTGTTGGAAACATTGCTAAGCTCATTAAAACTGACATTTTACATCCTTTAAACCGTATTTTTAAATTTCTTTTGCTAGTATATAAAAATTTTATTAAAAAGGATGAATATGCAACTAGACGTAAATGCGGAAGTTATAGTTTCACAACTAGGATACTCATTAAATGATTCCACACTAAAACGAGCCGAAAAAGTGATAGAAATTACTAAGGGGTTTGATAAATTCGCAAAACATATTCTAACTTTAAATGATCAAATTAAAAAAATGAATGCTTATGTTGGTTTTTCAAATAAGAACGATTATTTAAAAATAAAATGCGATGAGAACGATTCAAAAGAAGTTTTAGAAGAGTTCCATGACCATGTTTGGAAATGGGCAGAGAAATATAAAGTAAATATAGAGAGATTGGACAAAAAGCCAATCTACTATATTTTAGGTATTGAAGACTAAAAAATCTTAACTCTACTATGACAATATGGGATTTTTCCTGTTTTGTTATAGTAGTTTTGATGATAATCTTCAGCTTTATAAAAAGTTACTTCAGGATACAAACTTGTAGCTACTTTATAGTTCATTTGAGCAAGTTTTGCTATTAAATTCAAACTTACATTTTTTTGATTTTCATCTGCATAAAAAATCGCGCTTAAATATTGAGTTCCAATATCTGGTCCTTGTCCATTTGTTTGAGTAAAATCATGAATTTCAAAAAACAGTTTTGCTAACTCTTCAAAACTTACTACATTTTCATCAAAAATAACTTCTACAACTTCTAAATGACCACTAGTTCCACTACTTACAACCTCGTAATTTGGATTTGCAATATGTCCACCCATATATCCTGAAACTACACTTTTAACACCTTTTTGTTTTTGAAAATAGTACTCAACTCCCCAAAAACAGCCAGCTGCAAAATATGCTTTTGAAATCCCCATTAAATCACCTTTTATCAATTATATTTTTAGAAATGGGTGTTTCCAAAAATAGCAAAAGTATCCCCGTTTTAGTGATTTTTAAGCTTAAAGTATCCCTTTTTGGTATCCCAATTTTTTAAATCTTTATATTTAATTTTAGTTAAATTATTCTTATATACTAATTATTCATTTCATAAGCCAAAAGATACTTTTTAGCAGTTCTTCTATCAACCTTTGCAATTCTTGAAATTGAAGCGACATTTACTTTTAATCCTTTCTCTTCTAAATCTAAAATTGCACATATAACAGAACTCTCTTTTTCTTCCTGTAATTTTCTCATATACATCTCTTTAGCTACTAAAAGTTGTTGCTTGTTTTTCTTTTTATCTCTTAATTCTAAAGTTCTGATAGCTGCTTTTTGTTGTCTTCTTTTTGTTTCTTCTAAATATTCATCATAAGATAAATTTCTCATTTTCTCAAACTCCATAGCTCCTTCATTAACATTTTTTTCTTTATCTTTTAACTCTCCATATTTAATTGTTCCATTTTGCCAATACTTAAAAGTGGAGTTTGCAATTTGATTTAATTCTGAATGTGGTAAATTAACTTGTTTAGTATCATTTATATTTATTAAAAAATCTAAAATATCACTTTGAGTTAATATCTTTTTCCCTTTAGCAAATCTCATAGCATATTTAAAGAGTGTATTATTTCTTTGTCCCTCTAATAATTCATTTTCATCAATTTTTACTTTTAATCGTATAGGTGTATTTGTAAATTCAATTTTTGGAATAATATTTTTAAAATCATCTAACTCATAATTAATCTTATGTGAGTAATAACAATTATGTAAAAGTGGATTTCTCCATACTCCATATAATCTATGCGAAGCTATCTCATCACATTTTAAAAACTTTGTAATGGCTCTTTTTATATCCATTACATATTTATATGGTTTTCTTTGATGTGTAAATATATGATTTTTTAAATGATATGCAAAATGAAACCCTTTTTGAGTTTCTAAAACATAGGTTGGTTCTAATCCTATATTATCAATTATGTATTCTAAGAAATTATCTATATCTTTAAAATATTCTAATGCTGTTTTATCTTCATATTTATCTATATCAAAAACTAGAAAACTAATTTGTTTTGAAGAATTAAAGTTAATGAATTTATGTTCTCTAAGTGATTTTGCAGAACTATATTCATATACATTTGATAAGTGCTTATCATTTCCACTTTTAATTCTCTTTGGAAGATTTTTTATTAATAGTTCTTCTAGTTGTTCTTTATCATCTTTATATTTATTTAATGTTGTCATAGGCTACTCCTTTTTTTTGTGGAGCAACCCTTAAAGAGTTGGAATAAAATTTACTTCATATTTTGATTGTTATAGGAGAGATTTTTTATAAAAGTTAGATTTTTTAAAAAAATTCAAAAATTCTTTAAAAAAATGTACATTGTAGATACTCTTACTGTATTACTTCAAAATCCAAATAGAAAGTAAAGAAAAGAATAAGAAAGATTGGGTTAGAAAAAATATTATTAAAGTTAGAAAACTATGAATAAATACCTAGATAATGAATTAAATAATTTTCGTTTTTTTTGGCTTAAAACTCCTATTATATGGGGCTTGTAGGCACTTTTTTAATTTAAGAACTCTTCTTTTGCTTTTGATTTTTTACTAAAGTAACATAAGAAAAACTTATTTTGCTTTTTCTTTAAAATTTTTCAGCTACTACTTTGTTAGTTCATCGGGCTTTTTTATAAGTTTAAGTGTGATTTATTGTTTTCTTACTCTCCACTTAAAATTTTTTAAATGAGCATATACTCATTATATTCCGTTATCCCTCCTTTGAAAAAATTTGAAGCTTTAACCAAGAAAAAATAAATATTCCACACTTAACAAAGCCCGATGAACTAACGAAAGTAAAAATTTTTGAAAGAAAAAGAGCTAAGTTTTTTAATCTTCTTAAAAATCAACAAGAAAAGAAGAAAAAACAAACCCTCAAAATCTTCAAAAATAAAAATCTAAAAATTAAGGAAAAAACAATGACAAAAGAGCAAATTTTAAATGAGTTTAGAGAAGTAACTGGAATAAATGAAGCTAAAAAAATATACAAAAAATTAGCAAAAGTTTTACACCCTGATGTTGGAGGAAGTGAAGAAGAGTTTAAATTATTAAATGAAATTTATAACCATTTGATAGAAAACAAGATTTATTTTTCAAATGATTTTAAAATAGATGTTGAATTGGAAAAGGTTATTTCTTTGATTCTTCATTTAGATAATGTTGTTGTGGAGCTTGTGGGACAATGGGTGTGGTTAAGTGGGGAAACAAAAAAATACAAAGAAAAATTAAAAGAGATAGGTTTTAAATGGGCTTCTAAAAAAAAGATGTGGTATTATGGAGAAATGAAAGCTAAAAATCCTAATCCAAAATCACTAGATGAAATTAAAGCAAAATATGGTTCTACAACTTTAAAAGATGATAAAAATAAAAAACAAATAGCTAGTTAAAAACTAGCTATTTTAAAAGATTTTATTTTGTTCTTTTCAAATAATAATCCGTGATAGCTTCTCTTTTATGATTGAGTTCTCTACTAATTTGTAGTTTAGCTTCTTTTTCAGTAATTCCATTTTTAATTTTTTCTTCAAATTTATCACGAGCCGAAGTAAAACGAAAATCGTGGGAAGATATAGAAAACTTTTGTAAATCGTTGTAATAAGTTGATTTATCTATTAAAGAAGATTGATTATTAAGTAGTTTTTGCTCTAGTTCAAAGCTAATTTCTTTTTGTTCGTATTTATGATTTCCTTTTCCTACTAAATCATTAACAAAGCCATTATCAATATATTTTAATGGATTTTTTACCAGTTCAAAAGCTTCTGCTTGTCTAATACTAAGTTCATATTGAGTTTGGGCAATTAAGCCCGATATTTCTCTAATTTCATATAAATTTTTTATTACATCATCTACATTATTTATATATCTATTTTCTATAATAGTATCTGCTTCATCTTTTATAATTTTTACTCTATAATCAAAAAAACCTTTATCTTCTAAATGTAAAGGAATATAAATATTTTTTTGTTCTAAGCCTTGAAGCATACTAGAAAAACCCCTTAAATAGTTCTCTTTTGTTTTTGATGATAGATTTTCTAATCTTTGATTAAAAAATCTATCTAAGTTTTCTTTTGTAAAAAGTGTATTAAGTTTATCTGTTAAATTTTGAGATTTAAAAAAGTTTGTTACATCTTTTAAATACATTTCTCTTTTTTCGGCTAATTTATCACTATGAGTTAAGTTGTCATTTTTTCCAACTCTTCCAATTCCAAAAGCTTCTAATCTATGAAAAGCGTCTTTTAGCTGCTTTTCAAATGTGCCACCTTTTAAATTTGCCATATTTAAAGCCCATTTTGTTTATAAAACTTTTCAATAGTTCCTCTACTCACTTTTACTCTATGGTTTTCATATAAATATTTTTCTATTGCTTGGCTACCACTTCCATTTTTTCTTAATTCTAAGATAGTATTTGAATATTTTTTAATATGTTGATTTTTTATATTTTCCAAATTGATAAGAGTTTTATTTTTAGCTAGAGTTTCTTTTTGAATTTCAACAAGTATAAAAAATCCTGTCATAATACGATTTTTTGTAAGTTCTCCACCTTTTAGAAAAGTTAAATATCTCTTAGCAAAGTTTTCAAAATCATCTGGATTTTTAAATCCTAGAATTTTTGAGTAGTATTGTTTTTTCTTATTTGTAAACATTTTTATATCTCCTTTTTTTAGTTAAAAGCAGAACACCTAAAAGATGTTTAAATATTTACTTATTTCTTAACTGTGGTTTAGACCTGTGATTTATTTAAAGACAATATCAACGAAATGTCAAAGAGCAGTAACGGAGAGTTACAAGGCAAGAGTAGTAGAAATAAAAAACTCAAATTCAACGGGGCAGTATTTTTTGGCTAGTAGTTGAATGTTTGAGATTTGTAAGATTTTTGGGTGTTTTTATACAAACATATAACAAAAATAGGCATCGTTAAATGCCCATTTTTTCGATATATCTTTTCACAATGTGAATTTTTGTATCGCTTCCTATCTCTATTGCCATTTTTAGGCAATAGAGATAAGGAAGCTCCCACAAGTTCAAAATCATTTAGTTAAAAATAAGTTGCCACACTTATTTACTTTTATTAAATGCTTTAGCATACATTTAACAAAGTGTTTTTAACTAATGATTGTTTGTTTTATTCATCGAAAATTCCTATAAAAATTATAACCCTTTCTAAGGGTGTACTTTGTTATAGGAATGAAAATTGAAAAAAATCATACTTTTCAATTTTATGACAGCAGCTTAAAATAAAATAGTTTTTTTAAAACTATTTTATTTGTAAACCTACATATATTAAAAAAGGAATAGCAATAATTAAAATAATTAATGCAAATGGAGGTAGTATAAAAATAACTGTGTAAATCTAAAAATATCAGTTTATTAGATAAAATAAAAATATCTAATAAATTGTTT
>JBDHWU010000003.1:0-117876 GCA_039810345.1 Aliarcobacter sp.
TCAGCGAAATTATGGAAAAATACACAAAGTGAAAAAATAAGCTAAAGGTGGTTTACACAGTTTATTTTATAGTCCCCAAATGGATTAAATGAAAAGAACCAATAACTTTCTTGATTATCTTCATCTGTTTTATTATTTTTAGAAAGTTTCAGATTTTCGTTCTCTAACTTTAATTTTTCTATTTCTAATTTTAGTTTTTCTTCTCTATTCATTTGAAACTCCTTTAATTTTCTTTTTTTTGTTCTTGTGCTAATTTTTCATTTTCTAATTCTTCTTTTTGGGCTTTCTCTTTTGCTATTGCTTCATCTACATATTTTCCATAAATTACTTCATCACAAATTTGTTTTTGTGTTCTTGTTTCTTTTTCATCTTTAAACATCTCTCCAGTTTTTTGTACTACATATCCAAATGGAATAGTTGTAATCAAAGCTATTGGGTGTTTATTTAATCCCATACTTCTACAACCAATAACATCGCTTGTAGAAATATTTTTCTCTTTATTTGCACAAGAAGTGAAAAGTAGGATTATAGGTAAAAATATAATATATTTTTTCATTTTGGATTATTATCTTCTGAAATTAGATTGTGTTTTTTTAACTCTTTTTTTATTTTATCTTCTATTATTTTCTTATCATTCTCAGATTTTCTTTTAATTACAAAATAAAGTATTACTGCAATTAGTACCACAAAAATTAAATCAAGCATAGCACTAAAACACAAATTAAATTTCATCTTATCATCTAAAATTTCTTGATATTTTTCATAAATATTTAGTAACGAAATACAAAAAGAAGTAAATAAACCAATAAAAATAGATTTAGAATATTCAAGATAGTTATTATCTAAAATTTTATCTTCTTTGAATTTGAATAATCCAAAGATTATTCCTAAAACAAACAATAAAATAAATATGGCTATACTTACTATATTTTGCATTATAAAAGCTATTAGATATTCTTTCATCTTAATATCCTCTCTCATTTAATTTTTTATAACTATCACAACCATCTTGAAGACCACCATTACAAGCTTTTCCAAAAAGTTCTTTAGCTTTTTTGTAATTTTGTTTTACTCCATATCCTTTAAAATATATAAATCCTAATTGATAATGTGCTGTTTTATAACCTTGATTTGATGCTTTTTCAAGCCACTCAAAAGCTTTTTTATAATCTTGTTTAACTCCGTATCCCTCTAAATAAAACATTCCAAGTTCATTTTGTCCACCTGCTTCTCCTTGTTTTGCTGATTTTTGAAACAATTCAAAAGCTTTTTTATAATTTTGCTCTACTCCTTCTCCATATTCATACATATATCCAAGAAAAGTTTGTGCTTTTGCATCTCCTTGATTTGATGCTTTTTCAAATAGTTCAAAGGCTTTTTTATAATCTTGTTGTACTCCATTTCCATAGTTATACATATATCCAAGATATGTTTGTGCTTCTACATCACCTTTGTTTGCCAAATCTTCTAAAATAGATAAAGCAGTTTGATAATCTCCCTTTTTAACTGCATTCATTCCATCTTCAAAATTTGCACTAAATCCTAAACTTACCACTAAAACTAATCCTAATATAGTTTTTTTAATCATTTTTTTCCTTTTAATTTATGTTATATATGAATTATATATAACCAATTGATAAAAAGTACTTAAATAATTAATATCCCAAACAATGGAGTTACAATTATGAAAAGTATTTTCCCTGATATTGACAAGAGTAAAATAGATGATTTTTATATAAAAATTGGACAAAATGTAAAAAAAATGCGAAAAGAAAAAGGATTAAGCCAACTAGAATTAGCCATAATGATTGGACAAAAAAGCACCTCTTTCTACTCAAATTGCGAGAACTTCAAGAATAAAGAGCACTTCAATTTAGAACATCTATTTTTAATTGCCAATGTTTTAGAGGTAGATATAGAAGAATTTTTTAAATAAGTTTATTAAAATAAAGTTTTCGTATATTGATATAACTCTTCATCAAAATATTTTATAATCTCAAATATTTCGTTATGTATATCGTTAAAATCATCTTTATTTAAAACTTTTTCATAATGGAAAACTCTATTTCTGAAATTTCTTATATGATTTAATTTTGTGAAAAGTATATCTCTATTTATAAGCTTTTCTTCTTTGTTTGGAAGATTTGGAAATATTAATTTAATATCTTTTATTCTTAGTTTTTTTTCATAAGGTTTTTTAAAAAGATTTACCCAAAATCCAAAAGATAACTCAGCGATAATTTTTTCTTTGCTTGTTTTCTCTTTTCTTTTTACTAGCAATGCTTTTGCTTGTGATACTTTTATTTTACTATCTGCTGTTAAAAAATCATCTTCATACCAAATATCCGAAACAATTTTTGATAAGTGATTATTTAAAGCATTTCTTAGTGCTACTTCTAAAATAGACAAAGGAATATAAGAATTTTGAGAAAATATTAAATTTTTAGAATACTCATCTAAATCTTTGTAACTTTTAAATCTATTTTCACTTATATATTTTTTAATTAAGCTATCTTTCATTTTTTTTAACCTATAATCCTTTTAGTGTAATTCCCTCGTAAGCCTATGTTTTTAAAACATAGCCGAGGGTTTTTTTATGCCTAAATATTTAATTCTTTTTGAATTACTCCATATTTTGCAACCATTTTTTCTCTTAAAGCTTCATATCCCTCTAAAATCCCGAAATCTAAATTTTCTATTAAGTTTTTAGCTTTTAAAATTTCGATTGGTTCTCTAAAATAGTGTTCAACAGTTACATCTTTGTGTAAATCTTTTGTTGTATGTCCTATCAACTGCTTTAATTGTAAAAGCTTGTTAATGTTGTCATTATCTCCATTTAAAAATTTACCCACAAAATATGCCCTTAAATCGTGAAATGCTGGTAATTTATATCTTTCATAAATTTCAGCATAATTTTCATTTACATATTTCTTAATTTCATCATTGAAAGAACGAGGAAAATCTTTTCTATCTCCGTCTTTATTTATTTTTAAATCAAAAATAAAATCTGCTTTTTTATCTATTCTTGATTGAATAAAATTAAAAAAACCTAATTCTATTAAAAAATTAGTTATAGGGATTGTTCTATTTGAATATTCATTTTTCATACTCTGCTTTTCTCTATCTGTAACCCTAAGAGTTAAAGAGTGTACTATTTCATTATTTACTACATTTTTATTAAAATCTCTTACTCTAATTTGTGCTAATTCTCCACCTCTTGAACCAGTAAAAATTGCTAAAACAACACTCCAAAAAATATGAGGAGAACTTTCTGTATGCCTTGTAAAATTTCTTTTTGATTGTCCTCTATCTTCGTTATTTTCTTTATACCTATTTTTTAAGAAATTACTTAAAATTTCAGAAGATAGATATGTTTTTTCATTTTTATCTGTTAAAATTTTGGCTTCAAGTGTTAAATCTTTATACTCAACACTTAGCTTATCCCATAAATCTAAATTTAGATTTTTATATTTTTCGGGGTCATATAATTTTATATCTTTTAAAAATCTTTTTATAGTTTTTATTTTTCCTTGTAAGCCACCTAAAACTAATTTTGGATATTTTTCAGGGTCATTTTTTGTAAAATTTATTACATAAATCATTCCCTTTTTTCGCCAATCTGAAATATCTTTATTCTGAACACTTGGCATTAAGATATATAAATCTTTTAATGCTTCAATATCTTCTAATCTACAATCCATAATTTTTCTTTTTGGAACTCCAAACTTATCATCTCCAAGCATTAAAGAACAAAATTGCTGTAAATCTGTTTTTTCTCCTCTAATTGCATTTGCTTGTGTTTTTGTATCTTTATAAGATAGAAATTTATTAATTAAAAATTCCCAATTATCCTCATCATTATTTTTATTTAAAATAGTTTGAAGTTGTGGAAATTTAGAAATAAATTCTTCTATACTATTTCCATATCTTGAAGAATTATCATCTTTATTCATTAATTTTTGATATTTTTTTATATCTGCTTGTATTACTTCTATCTCTTTTTTTACCAAATTTTCAGCAAAAATGGGCATTAATTCATCAGGTATTTTTTGAATTTCATCAGCTTTTATAATATCTTGTCTTTTTAAAATATCATCAGCTTTTTTTCTATAAAGCCCTATATTGTCTTTATTATAAGCTTCTTCTAATTCTGATAACTCTTTTTTTAAAGCTATTTCAGTATGCCCACCAAATTTAACACCAAATTCATCGTAATATGATAGAGCTTCATATCTTTTATTTTCAATTTCTGCTTTTGTTGTTCCACTATTTGAAATATAATTATTGTCAATTATCAAAGCTTCATTTTCATATCTTTGTAAAAGCCCAATTACATACTCATTTAACTCTTTCAATGTCAAACTCTCCCTAGTTAAAAATAATAACTCTACTTTATTATCTATATAAGAGATAATAAAAAAAAGTGAACTATTAAATAAATGCTTATAGTAACCTTTTTTAGATAATAACTTAATGAGCGAAATTCTAAAGATTGGAGTTTTTTTGTTTAGCCTATATGGTATCTTTTTTCTAAAATACCATACATTGTTTTTTTGAAAGCAAGATTTAGTTTTCAATTTTTAATCCTTAATTTTGAATTAAAGATTTAAAAATTGGTATCCCAAAATTAAGCTACTTTTAAATCAAAGTATCCCTTTTTGGTATCCCAAATTAGAAATGGGTGTTTACAGATATAGTTTAAAAGCTTATTTTATAGTGTTTTTAGCTGTTTTTGTGAGAAATCTCCCCAAAAACATCCAGCTGCAAAATAGGCTTTTTTGTTTTCATTTAATTTTGTCTTCTCTTTTTCAAAATTTAGTGAAGCAGAATTTACACAATGTCTAATATTTTTTGAAGTAAACCCTTCTTTCTCAAAAATATGACCTAAATGGGCATTACAGTTTGAACAAACAATCTCAACTCTTACTCCATCAGAATCAGGTACTCGCTTTACAGCACCTTTTATCTCATCATCAAAACTAGGCCATCCACAACTTGATTTAAACTTATCACTACTTTTATACAAAGGAGCATTACATCTTTTGCATAGATATACTCCTTTTTCATAAAAATCATTATATATTCCAGAAAATGGTCTTTCTGTTCCTTTTTGTTCTATTACATATTTCTCAAAATCACTTAACTTATTAAAATTCATATTTATTTTCCTTTCAATTAATATTATTCATATTTAGTTTTTACTGTCTAAATATCTTAAAAACTCATTTATTAAAACAGAAGTTATTCCCCAAATAACTTCCTTTTTATATTTATAAACCCAAACTTTATGATTTTTGTTTCCCCATGGTTTATGATATGTTTCTGGAAGATTTAGTTTTTCAACTGGAAAATAAACTATTTTTTTACCATTTTCATCTATTTCATAAGGCATTACTTGATATTTTAAAGTATATGTTTTGGGTTTTGTTTTTTGAAAAAAACTAAGTGGAATTAAAACTATCTTTTCAACCTCATTTTTATCTATTTTTAGATTTTTTAAAGCATTTTTCTTTATTTTACCAATAAAAGGCTCAATAATAGCTCCTATTGGTGTAGAATAAGTATCAAACTGACCATATATTTTTATATCTTTTTTTCTAATTCCTAACTCTTCAAAAAGCTCTCTATAAACTGTATTTTTAAAGTTTTTATCATCTTTTTCATAACCACCACCAGCAAAACAAATATCTCCACCTTGTCTTATATTTGCTGCCCTTTTTTGGAAAAGAATATAGGTTTTACCTTTTATATTAATTAGTGGAATTAAAACAGCACTATTAAAAAATCTATCTCTTCCTAAAATATTAGGATATTTTGGAAGTTTTGCTTTTAATACCTTTGCTGTTTGTTTATCTATTTTTTTCATATTATAAGTTTTGTACAGCTTTTACCATAGTTTTGCAAACTTTTTCTAGCTCTTTTTTTGAGATTGTATATGCAACTATTGAATAAAAAAGTTTCCCAAAAGGGCGAAGCCAAACACCATTTTGTACACAAAACTCTTGAAGTTTTAAAGCATTTCTATCATCTTTTAACTCAACAACTCCAATACTTCCAATAACTCTTACATCTAAAACTTTAGGATTTGTTTTTAATACTTCAAGTTCTTTTTTAAAAATTTCTTCTATATTTTTTACTTTTTCTTTCCAGTTTAGTTTTAGAAGCTCTTTTATACTTGCATTTGCAACACTACAAGCCAAAGGATTTGCCATAAAGGTTGGTCCATGCATTAAAACACCAATTTCACTATTTGTTATAGCATCACTTATATTTTTACTTGTAAGCATAGCTGCCATTGTTAGAGTGCCACTTGTAAGAGCTTTTCCAATAGTTATAATATCTGGTTTTATATTTGTGTGCATAAAAGCAAAAAGCTCTCCTGTATGTCCAAAACCTGTTGCTATTTCATCAAAGATTAGTAAAATATCATACTTTTCACAAAGCTTTTTTGCATCTTCAAGATATTTTGGATTATAAACTCTCATACCACCAGCTCCTTGAACAACTGGCTCTATTACAAAAGCTGCTATTTTTTCATGATTTTCTTCTAAAGTTTTTTCTAAATCTTCTAAAGCTTCACTATAATCGCTATTAAATCCCAAAGCTGGAGCTTCTACAAAGATATTTTTACTTAAATAATCTCCATATAAAGAGTGCATAGAAGTTTGTGGATCACAAACACTCATAGCTCCCAAAGTATCGCCATGATATGAGTTTTTAAGAGCTAAAAAAGTGTGCTTGTTTTTTCCTTTTGCTTTTTGATATAAAATAGCAGTTTTTAGTGCAACTTCAACACTAACTGAACCACTATCACACAAAAAAACACTTGGAAATCCTGTTAGTTTTACCAAAGTTTTTGCTAGTTTACAAGCTGGTTTATGAGTTAATCCACCAAACATAATATGTGGCATAGTTTTTGCTTGTTTTTTAAGAGTTTTAAAAACTTTTTTATTGTTATAACCTAAAACAGCACTCCACCACGAACTCATTCCATCAATTAAAACTTGCCCATCTTCTAAAAATATTTTGCAATTTTTTGTCTTTTTTACAGCTAAAATTTTGCTTTTTGTAGGAAGAGAGTTATATGGATGCCAAAGATGTTCTTTATCAATTTTTAAATAATCCAAACTAATCCTTTTTTATTTCATCTAAAATTATTGTAGTTTTTGCGCCTTTATAATTCATATTTTCATAAATAAATTCAAAATTTTTTATAAAAATATCTCCATTCATATGTCTTGTAATTATCTCTTTTGACATATAAAGCCCTATTCCTGTACCACTACTTTGATGTTTTGTTGTAAAATATGGCTCAAAAACTTTATCTAATATATCTTGTGGAATTCCTTCTGCATTATCATAAAGTTCTAAGTACACTCTATTTTTAAAAATAGATAAAGATATAAAAATTAATTTATTTTCTATACTCTTTTGTAAAAAAGCATCTTTTGAATTATTTAAAATATTAATCAAAACTTGGATAAGCTCACTTTCATAGCCTAAAACCATAATATTCTTTGAATTAAAAATTATTTTTATATTTTCCTGTATAAAATTTGCATTTATTAAATCTAAACACTTATTTATACATAAACTAATATCAAAAATTTCTTTATCCTTTTGTGGTCTAAAAAAATATCTAAAATCATCTATTGTTTGTGATAAATATTTTGTTGTTCCTACAATTTTATCTATACTTTTAATCAATTCATCATCTTCAAGCATATTCATCTGTTTTTTAATTTTTAATGAACTTGCATTTGTTGTAATAACTGAAAGCGGCTGTCTCCATTGATGAGCAATATTTTCAATCATCTGCCCCATAGATGCCATTTTTTGTTGTTGAGCTAATATTTTATCTTTTTGCCTATTTTTTTCTAACTCTCTTTTTATTCTAACAGATAATCTTTTATTTACATTTTGAAGCTTTCTAGTTTTTAACTCTACTAAATATTTTAGTCTTCTATTTGCTTTATTTAATAAAATTTGCCTATAAACTCCTAATGAAAATATAATAAAAATAACAAAAAATATCTGTAATAATAAAGTATAATTAAACTCTTTTTTATTATCGCTAACTACCCACTTATTTAGTATTTCATTCGAATTTATCTTATCAATTGATGTAATTGCTTTATTTAAAATATTTTCTAATATTGTATTTTCTTTTAATGTAGCAAAATGAATATTCTCATTTTCACTAAGCTTAGAAGATATTTGTAGTTTTGACATATAACTTGTTTGAATTTTATACCACGAATTTTGCATAAAATCTATATGACCATAATTTTCTTTAGAAATTATTTTTTTAAATCCATCTTCTAAAGTATCAACTTCAACAAAATCAATATTTGTATATTTTCTTTTTAAAGCATCTGCAAAAGCATAATTCTTAACAATAGAAACTCTTTTATTTTTTATATTTTGCAAATCATCAACAAATGTTTCTCCACTATTTGTAGTTAAAACCAAAGGAAGATTTAAATAAGGCTTAGTAAATAATAGATATTTTTCTCTTTCAGAGTTTTTAATAACCATTGGTAACATATCACATTTTTTATCTTTCAAAAACTCTAATGATTGGCTCCATGAATCTACTTTTATCATTTGAATTGGTTTTTTTATAGCATTTTCTAATAAAGATATATAATCTGCTATAAAACCAACATAGTTATTATCAATAAAATCAATATATGGCATAGAGTTTGGTACAACACAAACTTCTAAAAAATCTTTTTTTGACAAATAACTTTTTTCACTAGAAGAAATAATTAATTTATCATCTTGATTATAAAAGAAATCATTTACATCTATTTTCTTTTCTACAAGCCCCAAAACATTATATAAATCATAAATTCTTTTTAATTTTTCGTACTTAATCTCACCTAATTTAGTAGTTTCATAATATGATAATTTTTTAAGCTCATTTGCCTCAAAAATTAGTTCATCTTTTGTTAAATTTTGATTATTATATTTTTTTAATATTAATTCAACAGCTTCAACAATATTTAAATATGCATATTCAAAACCTTTTAAAGTAGCATTTTTGAATAAAATTGCACTATTTGCATCTTCTTGTAAGAAATTTGTATTTGTATATAAAAAGTCGCTATACATATCAAAACCATAATCTTTTGGAGCAAAAGTATTAAATTCAACACCCCATTTTTTTAAATAAAAAGGTGCTTTTGATGTATATGCAGAGATTAAATCCGTTTTGTTATTTAATAAATCTTTTATATTATGAGAATGTGGTAAAAATTTTAGTGATTTTATATCAACTTTTTTTGACACTAACATAGCTTTTAAAGAAGCTTCTTCCGCATCATCTCTTGTACTCATCACTCTATTTCCTGCAAAATCTTCAATATTTTGTATTCCAGATTTTTTTGTACTTATAAGTATAAGTGGGGAAGCTTGAAAAATAGCTGCAAGAGCTACAATATTTGGATAATTGCTCTTTTCAAGAATTAAATTTTCTCTTCCAACAGCAAAATCTATTTTAGAACTATTTACATCAGAAATTATATTTTTATCAAAGGCAAATGGAATAATCTCAACATCAAGTCCAGCTTCTTTATAAAAACCTTTCTCTTTTGCCACATAATAACCAGCATATTGAAATTGATCAAACCAACCTAATTGAAGAGTAACTTTTTTTAATTCTGATGAATATAAATTTAATGCAAATAAAATTGTAAATACAATAAATAATCCACATTTTCGCAAAGAATTCAAAAAAATAACCTTTAATTTAATATATTTAAGTATAGTGAATTTTTTTAAAATAGAGATAAAATTTGTACCAAAAAATATTTTTTTGGTACAAATTTAATTTTTAGTGTAAAAAGTGTCTAATCCCTGAAAAATATAGTGCCATACCATACTCATTTGCAGCTTCAATAATCTCATCATCTCTAATACTTCCACCTGGCTCAATCACACATTTAACACCAGCTTTTTGAGCCTCATCGATGCTATCTCTAAATGGGAAAAATGCTTCACTTGCTAACACTGCTCCATTTACATCAAGCCCCATATCACTAGCTTTTCTAAGTGCTGCTTTTGCTGCATCAACTCTACTTGTCATTCCCATACCAACAGCTACCATAGAAGAATTTTTTACATAAACTACACAGTTTGATTTTGTAAGACTTGCAATTTTATAAGCTATCTCCATATCTTTTACTTCTTGAGCTGTTGCTGCTCTTTTTGACATAAGTTTTGAGTTTTTAACTTCATCATCTTTTACAAAATCAGCCTCTTGATATACAAATCCACCATCAACTCTTTTGAAATCAAAACTATCATTTGCTAGTTCTAAATATTCTGTATCTTGAGAAAATAGTTTAATTCTTTTTTTGCTTTCAAAAACTTCTACTGCCTCTTTTGTAAAGTTTGCAGCAAAAATAACTTCTAGGAAAATCTCATTCATTTTTTCTGCTAATGTTTTATCTACAGTTCCATTAACAGCAACTACTCCACCAAATGCTGAAATTGGGTCACATTTAAGTGCTTCAATATAAGAGTCTAAAAGTGTCTCTTTAATAGCAAATCCACATGGATTTCCATGTTTTACTATACAAATAGCTTTATCTTTTCCAAAACTTGCAGCAATTCTAGCAGCTCCACTTATATCACCCATATTATTAAAGCTAGGCTCTCCTTTAATTACTTTAAACTTATTTGAAAATTGGCTTTCAAACTCATATAAAGCACCTTTTTGGTGTGGGTTTTCTCCATATCTTGTATCAAAAACTTTGTTTCCAACAATAAATTGCTTAGCACCAAAACCAGAGTTAAATCTTTTATTCATATAGTTTGCAATCATACTATCGTAAGATGCTGTGTGTTCATAAGCTTTTATCATTAAATCTCTTCTAAACTCTACTGTGTTTGTATTGTTTTTAAGATTATTTAATACTAAATCATAATCAGCCACATCTGTAACAATAATAACACTATCAAAATTTTTAGCAGCACTTCTAACCATCGCTGGTCCACCAATATCTATGTTTTCGATAATCTCTTCAAAATCATCTGTTTTTTCTATTGTTGCTTTAAATGGATATAAATTTACACAAACTAAATCAATTCCCTCTACTCCTAGCTCCTTTGCTTGGTCTAAATGAGATTGTTTATCTCTTCTATGAAGTATTCCACCATGAATATATGGATTTAAAGTTTTAACTCTTCCTTCAAAACACTCAGGAAATTTTGTAACTTCATTTGCTTCAACTACAGCAATTCCCTCATCTTTTAATATTTTATAAGTTCCACCTGTTGAGATAATCTCATATCCTAAACTTACAAGCTCTTTTGCAAAATTTACAACTCCACTTTTATCACTTACACTAATTAATGCTCTCAATTTTTAATCCTTTTTTTATAATTTTCTATTTTTTAAAATTAAAAAAAGCCAAACCAAAATTTGGTCTGGCTTTGCAAGATTATTGGTCTTGCTCAATTACCTCTTTAAATCTATTAAAATAGATATGGCTTACTTTATCTAACTCTTTGTAAATATCATTTATTATGATTTTATCTCCACCAGTTTTTCCAATAGCAATACAAGTTATATTATATTTTGAAGCAACTTTTTCAAATGCTTCACAGTTTTTTGGCTCAACTTCTACTATTGCTCTACTTAGACTTTCACTAAATATATCTTTGCTATTATCTAAAGAGATATTTACCTCAACTCCAATATTTCCTACAATAGCCATTTTTGATAGTGATATTGCAATTCCACCTACATTTACATCTTTAGCACTTTTTAAAAGTTTATTTTCATTTGCCTCTATTACAGTATCCCATAATGCTAACTCTTTTTCTAAATCTACATTTGGATGAACTCCAGCTATTTTTTTATACATTTTTTTAAGGTATAAGCTTCCACCAAATTCACTTTTTGTATCTCCTAAAAGATATAAAATATTTCCAGTTGCTTGAAGTTTTGAAGGAAGAACATTTTGTGCATCTTCATTTACTCCAACTATTGCAATAGATGGTGTTGGGAAAACACCAACACCATTTGTTTCATTATATAAAGATACATTTCCACCAATTACAGGAGTATTTAAAGTTTTACAAGCATCTTTAATTCCCTCACAGCTTTCTTTAAATTGCCACATAACTTCTGGATTTGTTGGATTTCCAAAATTTAAACAATCTGTAACTGCTTTTGGTCTAGCTCCACTCATAGCTACATTTCTTCCACTTTCCATAACAGCTGCTGCTGCTCCTAGTCTTGGGTTAATATAACAAAATCTAGTGTTACAATCAGCACTCATAGAAAGAGCTTTTCCAGTCTCTTTTATTCTAATAGTTGAACCATCTAAGCTTCCAGGACCTTTTATAGTATTTGTTTGAACCATTGAGTCAAATTGAGTATAAATCCATGACTTATCAACAACTTCCATATCACTAATTAATTCATCATAAGCAATTTGATTAGAAATTTCTTTATCCATTGTTATATTTGCAATTGTTTTTAAATACTCTGGTTCGCTTACTGGTCTATCTAAAACTGGTGCTTCTTCACTTACAGGTTGAACTGGGATATCTGCTACTTTTTCACCATGGAAGAATAGTTCCATATTTCCACTATTTGTAACTTCTCCAATAACAGCAACATCTAATTCCCATTTTTCGAATATATCTATAATTTGTTGTTCACAACCTTTTTTAGCACAAATTAGCATTCTTTCTTGTGATTCACTAAGCATAAAATCATAAGGTGTCATACCCTCTTCTCTAGCAGGAACTCTATCAAGATGCATAATCATCCCACTTCCACTTCTTCCTGCCATCTCAAATGAGCTTGAAGTAAGTCCAGCTGCTCCCATATCTTGAATACCAACAATTAAATCTGCTTTAAATAATTCTAAACAAGCTTCTAAAAGTAATTTTTCAGTAAATGGATCTCCAACTTGAACAGTTGGTCTTTTGCTTTCACTATCTTCATCAAAAGCAGCACTTGACATAACTGCACCACCTAAACCGTCTCGTCCTGTTTTACTTCCTACATAAATAACAGGATTTCCAATTCCCTCAGCTCTTCCATAAAAAATCTCATCAGTCTTTGCAAGACCTAAAGTAAAGGCATTTACAAGATTGTTTCCAGCATAACACTCTTCAAAAGTTGTCTCTCCACCAATAGTTGGAACTCCCATACAGTTTCCATATCCACCAATTCCAGCAACAACACCTTTTAATAAATATCTATGTTTTTTTGCAGTTTCACTGTTTCCTTCTATTGAAGCAAATCTAATAGAGTTCATACTAGCAACTGGTCTTGCACCCATTGTAAATACATCTCTTAAAATTCCACCAACTCCAGTTGCTGCTCCTTGATAAGGTTCTATAAAGCTAGGATGATTGTGTGATTCCATTTTAAATACAGCAGCATATCCACCACCAATATCAATAACACCAGCATTTTCTCCAGGTCCTTGAATAACCCAAGGAGCTTTTGTTGGGAAACCACTTAAATATTTTTTACTTGATTTATAAGAGCAGTGTTCACTCCACATAGCAGAGAAGATACCAATTTCTACATAGTTTGGCTCTCTTCCTAAAATTTTCTTAATATTCTCAAACTCATCTTTTGTTAAAGAGTGTGCTAGGGCTATCTCTTCAATATTTAGTTCTTTGTTTTGCATTTTTCGCCTTAAATATTTTTGTATTTTAAGGCGATTGTATCTAAAAAGTGTTGAAAAAGTTTTTAATCTTCAGCTAGAATTTGTACTTTATTATTTGTAACTTCTACAAATAACTCTTTTTTTCCATAAAACTGTACACTAGGGCTAGTATACTCTTCATCCATTAAAATTCTATACATTGTTTTATTTAGTGAGTTTGGATATGGTGAAATATCAATATTAAATAGATTTATTGTTTTATTCTCATTTTTTGCAAAAATCTGTCTTTTTTGGTTTGAAAATAGATTAAAATCACTTCTATCTGCTCTTTTAAAATCTTTTGAATAATGTGATAAATAATCATTTATATTAGAATATTTCCACGCATCTTTCCATTTATAAATTGTGCTTAAAATAAGTGCAATATCTTCTTTTGTTGCTTTTTTTAACTCTTTATGACTTGTAATTAATACAGTTTTTTTAATATTAATTTTACTATCTAATGATTTTAATTTTTCATTATCAACAGCTAAACAACCTTGAGTAAACTTCTCTCTATCCCCATTTAATGGCATTCCATGAATCCAAATTCCATGACCTTTTTTATTTAAACTTTGATCAAAATTATTTGGATATGAAGTTACAAGTGCAAATGGTCCATAAAATTGATCAAGTCCTGTTCTTTTTTGAATTAAATCATAAGAACCTTCAGGAGTTTTTTTATCACCTTCTAAAAACTTATCCCCACTATTTTCTCCAATAATCATATTATCTTTTGAAATTAATTTATAATTATCTTCAGTTTTTTCCAATAAACTAAGCTCTTTCCCATCTTTTTGAGCAACAATAATATATTTAGCAAATTCATAATATCCATAATCTATATTTTTATTTTCTAAATACTTTTTCCAAAAATCTATATCTCTAAGGTTTTTTTCAAGCTCTTGTTCTACTGCTTTAATACCTTCAATCCTGTAAATATCCATTAACTCTTTTGCATTTAAACTAAGTGCTAACAATATTAAAACTACAATTTTAAGCAATTTATACTCCATTTGTTCTTTAAGTTGCGGAATTGTATAATCAATACCCTAATTTTTCGATAAAAAAAGAGACAAATTATGAAAAAAATTATTATATTTTATATTTTACTTATAAATACACTATTTTCTGCACAAGTTGAAGAGCTAAACTGGAATAAAGGAGAGAGTTTTTTAACATTTCTTGAAAAATTCAAAGTTCCACTAAGTTTATATTATGATTTAGAAAAAGAGGATAAAGAGCTTTGTAGTGAAATTCAAGCAGAGAGTTCATACTTTTTGTATACAGATGATAATGGAAGCTTAAATCAAGTATTAATTCCTGTATCTACAGATATTCAACTACACATTTACAAAGATAGCAAAAATAACTATAGGTTTCAAACTCTTCCAATTGATTATACTGAAAGTTCTCAATTTGTTGCAATTGAAATAAATGAGTCTATATCTAATGACATTTACAAAACAACAGGCGATAATAGTTTATCAGCAATAGTGCAATCTTTATTTAAAGGAAGCGATGTAAATTTCAGAAAAATGCAAAAAGGCGATTTTATTGCAATTTCATATTCTCAAAAGTCTTATTTAGGAAAACCTTTTGGAATGCCTGAAATAACTTCTGCTATGGTTCAAATTAATAAAAAACCATATTATAGATTTAAATATCAAAAAGATGATAAGTTTTATGATGAAAAAGGAATTGGCTTTACTCAAACTTTTTTCTTTCAAATACCTCTTGCATTTACTAGAATTTCTAGTGAATTTACAAATAAAAGATTTCATCCTGTTTTAAAAAGATATAGAGCTCATTTAGGAACAGATTTAGCAGCTCCAACAGGAAGAAACATATATGCAGCTGGTGATGGAAAAGTTGAATTTGTAGGAACTCAAGGTGGATACGGGAAAACAACAATTATAAATCATCAAAATGGGTATAAAACACTATATGGACATCAAAATGGGTTTGCAAAAGGTTTAAGACAAGGACAAATGATAAAAAAAGGTGAACACATAGGTTATGTTGGTTCAACTGGACTTAGCTCTGGTCCTCACTTACATTTAGGAATGTATAAAAATGGAGTTGCGATAGATGCTTTAAGTGTTATTAAAAAGCCTCAAAAAGATGGTCTAGAAGCAAAAGAGAGAGCTGCATTTTTATCATACACTCAAAATATTATAAAAAAGTTTGAAAAAGAGATAGCAAATGAAAATAGAGCTATACCAAATAAATTTGAAAGAACAAAAGATAGAAGCGAGATAAATATATTATAAATCTCTACTCTTATCTTTTTGCAAGAAAGTTATTTCTCTTCTTTTAATCTCTTTGTAAACTGCATAAAAAATACCAAAAAGATAGAAAGTATAAATCCACTTACAAAAGCAACTGCAATTGTAAGAGATTTTTTTGGTTTTACTGGAAAATCGTTTACGATATACTTTGATACTAGTTCACTATTTCTAAAGCTGTCATTTGTAAGTTTTAGTTTTTCCAATTCTAAAGAATCATTCAAATCATCTAACTCTTTTAAAAAATTAATATCTAACTCAACTTTTGCTTTTCTAAATGTTTCATTTATTATATTTTCTTTTGCTTTTTCTAAATCTACGAGTTTAATATTTATTAGATGTTCTTTATCTCTAATAAGATTTTCAATACTATTTTGTACACTTAAAATTAAATTTTGTGTATTTAAAAGTTGAACTGCCATAAGCATATTTTGGCCATTATCACCTGATTTTTGTTTTGAAATTCTAGCAACTTCTGCTTCGTACTCTTTTAATTTTTCTCTATTGAATTCTAGCTTTTTCTCCAAAGAAACCAACTCTACATTTTTTAAAAGCTCTATCTCTTTTTCAATTCTAGGTAGTGTTTGAGTATTTATTTTTTCAATATTTTGTTCTAAATCAACCTTTTTAACTTCTTTTGCATATTTTATTTTGCTTTCAATATCTTTTATTTTTATATCTGTTTTTTGTACAAACTCATCTATTTTATATTTATATTCATTTTGAATGAAACCTAAAACTTCTTTATTCTTTTCTAACGCTTTTTCATTTGAATAAGCTTCAGTCGTTATTTCAATAAAATTTTCTACATTTTTTATTGTTGATATTTTTGATACAACTCCATCTTCTATGAATTCATACCTTCTTGGATCATCTACTCCATATATTAGTTTTAGTTTTTGCTCCAAAATTGCACTTGGTTCTAAGAGAATATTATTAATTTGACCAACTCTTATAACTGATTTAACTTCATAAATTGGAGTTTTGCTATATATATATAAACCAGCTAAAACAGTAACTATCACTGTAAAAATAACTATAAAAACTCTTTTTTGCCAAATTGTCTTAAATAGCTCTTTTAAATCTATCTCATCTTCATAGCTATTTGCTTTTATATCTTCTTTCAATTTCTTTCCTTTATTTAAAATAATTTTTATTATCTACTTGTTTATTAATATTTTAATATTAATTTACTTCTGAAAAGAAGCAGAAACTATAGACAAAAACTCATCTTTCGTTTTTTTATCTGTTTTAAATGTTCCTCTTAAAGAAGAAGTTATTGTAGTTGAACAAATTTTTTCAACACCTCTCATCTCCATACACATATGTCTTGCGTCAATAATAACTGCAACACCTTTTGGACTTAAGTGTTCATTTAAAGCATCACAAATTTGTTCAGTCATTTGCTCTTGTATTTGTAATCTTCTAGCAAAAACATCTACAACTCTTGGAATTTTACTAAGCCCAACCACTTTTCCGTTTGGAATATAAGCAACATGTGCTTTTCCTATAATTGGAAGCATATGGTGTTCACAAAAAGAGTAAAATTCAATATCTTTTACAACAACCATCTCATCATTTGTAGATGTAAATAGTGCTTTTTGGATAATCTCTTTTGGACACTGTTTATATCCACTACACATAAATTCATAGGCTTTTCGCACTCTTTTTGGAGTATCAACTAATCCTTCTCTATTTGTATCCTCCCCAATATAATCTAAAATATTTTTTATAGATTCTTCAAATTTTTGTTCTTCATTCATATTTTTAATTCCTTTTTTAAATTTAATTTATATCCAGCCCTTTTTTCTAAAGATTATTAATGGGCTAATAGCTGATAAAATCATAACTCCTATAGAAAATAAATACCCATACTCCCAATCAAGCTCTGGCATAAGGTGGAAGTTCATCCCATAAATACTTGCAACTAGCGTTGGTGGAAGGAAGATAACATTTACAATAGTAAAAATTTTAATAACCTTATTTTGCTCCACACTTAAAAGCCCCACAAAGATATTTTGTAAGTAATCAAGCCTTTCAAAGTTAAAATTTGTATGGTCAATCAAAGACCTAATATCTTTTAACATTATAGGAAGTTCGCTTTTATCGTCTGTAACTCTTTGAGATTTTAACAAAGAGTTTAATATTCTTTGCTTATCTGTAAGATTTTCTCTTATTTTCATATTTAAGTTTTCAAAAGCAGACATTTGCTCTAACAAATCTTCATTATCAACATCATCATCAAAAGCTTGTTTCCTAATAGCTGCAATATCTCTACTTAAATTTTCGATAATATCGGCATCAGCATCAATTCTTATATCAATAATCTGAGAAAAAATAGAGTATCCTGTAGTATATTCTCTAGGACTTGCTAGAAGTTTTTTTATTGAAGTGTTAAAACTTGCTAGTTTTTTATATCTAATAGAGATTAACAAATCTCCTTGTAAAATAAAAGAAACCGTTTCATTTACAGGTTCTTTGCTATCATTTATTAAGAAATAACTATTTATTTCTATTCTATTTGCCTCTTCCCAATATCTTGAACTAAGCTCAATCTCTTCACTTTCTTGCTTAGTAGGAAACTCTATATCAAAGATTGCCTCAACTGCCTTTACTTCTTCATTTGTAGGAAAAAGCATATCTATCCAAATTACACTTTTTCTATCTTCAATATCACTTAAATATTCAACACCTTCTACAACAGTAAGTCTATTCCCTTTTTTTACATAACAGCTAATCAAAACTTACTCCTTAAACTATTTTATAATATTTCCCATATCCCAAATAGGCACAAATATTGCTATTACTACCCAAAGTATTAAAAGCATAATAAATATGAGAAACAAAGGTTGTATTAATGATATTAGAAAATTTATTTTACTATTAAATCTATTTTTGTAAATCATTTTAATTTCACCAATAACCAAAGGTAAAGAGTTTGAAACTTCACCAGTATTTATAAGATTTAAAACCATATCATCAAATATTTTTGATTCGCAAAAAGAGATATTAATAGATTTACCATTTTCTAAAAAATTATCAATAATAGATATTTTATCAAATAGATATTTGTTTTTTAATAAAACTTTTGCACTTTTGAAGCTTTTATGAAACTCAAACTGTGATTTTTGCATTATTTCTATATATAAAAATAGTTTATATAGCTCTAAACTCAAATTTATATCTTTTATTAAGAAAAGATTATTTATAAAAATTTTATCTATAAAATATTGTAGCTTATATATTTTTTTATAGAGTAGATAAAAAAACAAGGGAAGAAAAATTATTAAAAGAAGAATAAAAATATAATAATTTGAAAACAAATACTCTATTTTTAGTAAAATCTCTGTAGCAAATGGTAGTTTGGTTTGATTTTCATTAAAAATAGATTTAAAATTTGGAACAACAAAAATAAAAATCGAAAATAGAGATAAAAAAAAGCTTATTAATAAAAATATTGGGTAAGAAATTGCTTTATAAAATACCTTTTTTATCTCTTGCATCTCTGTTAAAAGTTTTGAAATTGCTGAAATATTTAATGTAATATCTCCTTTGTCAAAAAGTATTTTTGAAAACTGAATAAAAAGTGGGTTTATAGAAAAGTTATCAAAATTATTTTTAGTACCATTTTGTTCAATAAATCCATTTTTTAAACTATTTAAAAATAATAAAATATTTTTATCCTTTTTATTTTTTATTAAAATATCTATTGCATCTGCAATATTTATGTTTGCATTAAGCATTAAATTTAGCTCATAAAAAATAAGGTTTAAATTTTTATTATCAATTTTTCTCTTTTTGAAAATAAAAAAATCAAAGTTGTTTTTTTGTTCAATTATTTTTAAGATATTTTTTGGTTTTTTAGTACTATTTATATCATCTGTCTCAATGATAATTTCTTTTGTTTTTTTATCCTCTTGATAAATTATTTTATATTTTTTCATATATTTACTACTTTTAAAACCTCTTCCAAAGAGGTTATTTTATCTTCAACTTTTTGTATTCCATCATCTTTTAAGGTTTTGAAATTTATGCTTTTTAGATATATTTCAAACTCTTGTTTACTTGATTTTCTAACGATTAAACTAGATATTTCATCATCAACTTTTAAAATCTCTGAAATACAACTTCTTTCATAAAATTTTGTGTAATTACAAATTTCGCAGCCAATAAAACTACAAGCTTTACAGTAATTCAAAACCAACCTTTGAGCCATTACAAGCTTTAAACTACTTGCTATTAAAAATGGATCTGCTTTTAAATCAAGTAGTCTTGTAATAGTCTCTAATGAGCTAGATGCATGAATACTAGCAAGTACTAAATGCCCTGTTAATGAAGCTTGAAGAGCAATATCAAGGGAAAATTTATCTCTAATTTCTCCTATAAAAATAATATCTGGGTCTTGTCTTAAAATATTTTTTAAAGCTAATTCAAAACTCAAACCAATTTTATTATTTACTGGAATTTGATTAATAGAGGAAATTTTATACTCAACTGGGTCTTCAATAGTTATTATTTTTTTATCTTCACTATTTAACTCTTTTAAAATTGAATATAAAGTGGTAGTTTTTCCACTTCCTGTTGGCCCACTAATTAAAACTAATCCTGAGCTTAATTGCAAATTTTCTAGTAAAGATTCATAAATATTTTTACTTAAACCTAAAGTTTTTAAATTTTTATCTATATTTTTTGTGTCTAATACCCTTAAAACCAGAGATTCAGCCTCTATTGTAGGCATTGATGAGAACCTAAAATCATATTTTTTATCTTTAATATCCAAAGAAAATCTTCCATCCATAGGAAGCCTTGTTTGAGTAATATCCAAATTTGACAAAAGCTTTAAATAAGATGATATTTGTGTAAAAAATATAAAATCTAACACAAAAAATATTTTCAATCTTCCATCCACTCTAAATTTAAACAAAGCCCTATTTTCAAATCTCTCAATATGAATATCACTAGCCCTTTTTTCTATTGCAAAAATTAACATTTTTTCCAAAAACTCTTTAATATAGCTATCTTTATTATTTATATTTAATTTTTCTAAGATATAAAATAACTCAATTTTAAGCTCTATATTTGACAGTAAAAATAGAATATCTGCTTCACTAGCTTCAATAAAATTTAATATTTTTGTAAAATCATTTTTAATATTTTCAAGATTTGAACTTTTACAAACTGCTAATTTTAAGCTTATATTATCTTCATAAACAGGAACAATTCTGTTTTTTATAAAATAATCTTTGTCATACTTATCAAAGAGTGAATAATTAATCAAGCTTTTTAGAATATTTTGCATACGATAACTCCAATTTTACTTCTTCACTTTCATTTTTTAAAATAACAAAATCTTTTGAAATTTTTATTAGTTTAAACCCATTTATTAAATCATTTTTTTTAAGCCATACTCCATTTATAAAAGCAAAATTTCCAACAATAGCATTTAGCTCAAAATCAATAATTTCATATTCAACAATCTCATCTTCATTGTCTTTTGTTAAATTTTCATCAATTTTTATATCTTCTTTTAGTGTTATTTTTGAAAACTCTATAAATCTTTTTATAAAATAGTTTTTAAAATCTATAGTTAAAAAGACATTTTTCTTATCTTTTGTTGTTTTATAAGTCAAATTCTTAATTCTACTATAGTTATTTAATCTTTCAATATTTTCTAAAAACAAAAAAATATTATTTTTTTCACCACTAAATTCTAGGATAATTTCTTGCTCTTTTTTTTCATTTTTGCTTATAAAAATATCATTTTCTCTAGCTATTTTTTCCAATTTTAATGATATATCTAAAATATTTTCTTCCATTTTTTGCTTACTAAAATCATTTATTTCAATCTTAGGTTCTATATTATTATCCTCTTTTTTACTATTTTCAAAATAGATAAAAAAGCAAATAATTAGTAAAAAAGGCAATAAATAAAGCTCTATTTTTGTTTTATTAGAACTATTTATATAGTTTTCATTTAAATATTTTAACATCAATTATTGCCTTATATAAATTTTGATTTTCGATAAAATCGATACTTGATTCAATAAAGACAAAATTTTTATCTTCTAAAAAATTGTGTATTTCATCTTTAGTTAAAGAGAAAATTTCCATTTTTAAAATATCTTCTTCAAAATTTAAAGAGACAATAGAAAGATTATATTTTTCAAGATTTAAAAAGAGTTTTTTGGCTTCTTGTTCAAAACTATTAAATTTATAACTATTTTCAACTATTTTAGTATCAATTATTACTTCTTTGTTAGAGTTTTCTTCAATATTATTTATGTAAAAAAATATACTTATAAAAATTATAGTTGAAATATATAAAATATAAAAATAGAAGGAGTTGTCATTTTTTAAATTAAAATACTCTACTTTACTTTGTTTTGAAATATTATTTTTATGAAGTTCTTCTTGGTTTATTGTGATAAAACTTTCATTATTTATTTTAAAAAGTTTATTTAAATACTCTAAAAACTCTATATAATTTAAGGTTTCATCTATTTTTTGAATGTAGTAAATTTTATTATTTTTAAAAATTAAAAAATATTTTTTATATATAAATGAGATGAATTCTTTTTGATTATCTTTTATTAGTTCAAAAAAGAGTTCAATTTCCAAATTTGTAGATACATTTTGAAATAAAAGCAATTGATAAATTTTCAACTCTTTTATATAATTTAGTACAACTTTTGAATCTTTTGTGAGATTTATGTTTTTTAGTTTCAAAGAGGTAGAAATAAAATCTTTTAAGCTCTTTTTTTCTATCTCTTCACTGGCTTCAATGTCGATAATATCAATATTTTCTATACTATAAAAGTTATTCATTTTAACTCATTTTTTTAAAATTATAAAAAAATGAGTTTATAAAATCCTAGCTTAAAATAATATTTTAAATTATATTATTGGATTTCTATATCGTAGCCCATTGATTTTAAAGCATCTTTATTTTTTGTCCAATTTTTCTTAATGCTTACAAAAAGTTCTAAATAACACTTTTTGCCACTTAGTTTTTCTATTTTTATTCTTGCAGCTTTTCCAATTCTTTTTATTGCAGTCGCATTTTGCCCGATAATCATACCTTTTTGAGTATCTTTTTGAACAATTATTGTAGCTTTTATTACATCTACATTTGGTTTTTCTTCAACTTTATTTACAATAACATCCGTTTCATAAGGAATTTCATCACTAATATTTTCAAAAATTGATTCTCTAATAAACTCTTTATAAATATCTCTTAAATGCTCAGTTGTCATAATTTCAGGGTCAAATAAATATGGATGTTCTGGCAAATATTTGATAACTTCATCTAAAATATCAGCTTTTTTTGTAGCTCTTTTTATAGAAATTGGAATAACAGCCTCATATTTATCGCTATATTTTTCATACTCTTTTAATTTTACAATTAGCTCATCATTATTTATAAAATCTATTTTTGTAAGAAGTAAAATATGCTTTGTATTCTTCTTATTTTTTTCTAAAAAATCTTCATAATATTTTAAACTATCAGTAACTGGAGCTAAAAAAAGAATTAAATCACAATCTCCCATAGCTTTTAAAGCTTCTTCTAGCATAAATTGATTTAATAATTTTTCAGTTTCGTGAATACCTGGAGTATCAACAAAAATAATTTGATCATCTTCGTGCATCACGATTATATTTGATCTTTTTCTTGTAGCATTTGCTTTATGAGAAACCATTGCTATTTTCTCACCAACAAGCCAATTTAATAGTGAACTTTTACCCGCATTTGGACGACCAACAACTGAAACATATCCACATTTTGTCATTATTTTTTGCCTTTTTTTAATTTTATTATTTATATTACCATAATTTTACTATTAATATTTTTTATGACTTTATAAATCTTTTTGTAATTTCACTAGAATCTATTTCTAAATTTTTCTCATTTAAAAATCCAAAATAGTATTTTTCATCTTTATAGTTTGCTTCAATTACTAAAATATTTTTATCTTTATGATTTTCTACAAATTTTTTAATAGCTTCAATTGGACTATTTTTCCAGTACTTTTCAATCTCGCTATTGTTTCCAACATCAAAAAACATACAATCATCACACATAGAAAAGATATACTCTCCTGCCCCTTCTAAAATTTCCAAAGAACCACTATCGTGATCTAATTTTTCATTTGTAAAAGGGCAAAATAGCTTAAAATTTCCACCAATTTCATCAATATTTATCTCTATTTTATTCATTTTTCCTCCATTATCTAAGAACAACTTTTATGTCATCCATACTTTTAAACTCTATAAACTCTTTTAAAATACCAACAAGTTCTACAACTTCACTATTTTTCATTCTAATACATCCACTTGACTCATAAGAACCAATAGTTTTTTCACTTAAAGTCCCATGAATTCTAAAGGTATCTTTCCCATCTACTTTATGGCTTAAATTTATTTTTGCACTGCCCATATAATTTAATTTATCCCCACCTTTAACAACTTTTGGAAGTATAACACCTTTTTTTTTGAAACTTTCTATTGTATCAAGCGTTGGATACCAAACTGGATTTAGTGTAATTGCCGTTATATTTCCATTTCCCATTGGTTTTTTTATATCTTTTCTAGCAGTTGAAACTTTATAGGTTTTTATAATTTTATTTGTATCTTTTACTTTTGCATTTACGCTTAAAATATTTTTTGACGAATCAACATCAATTATAATTTTATCATAAGAGCCAGTTTCACTCAAAAGATTATCAACTTTTTTAAATGTAGATAATTTAGGAGTGTATCTATCGATTATCTTTGTACCAACTTTTGAAAAATCCTCTACAAATTTATCTTCATCAAAAACTTTTATTTTTGAGAATTTTTCAATAAATTCATCAATTTTTATAAGAGACTCTTGCGTCTCTTTTGAAACCGAAAAAGAAAAGATAAGAAAAACTAATAATAAAACTCTAAACAATACTTATATTCCTTAATTTAACTAAACTAAAGTAGATTTATACCAAATTTTACTATCAAATTAGATTAACATTTTTTAGATACAATTTGCCCAAAATTATAAAAAATTGGAATAATATATGAAAAAAAATTTGCAAACTGCTCTTTGTCATCTAAAAGATTTTGCACCATTTAAAGATGTTACAGGATCATCACATTTTCCTATTTATAACACAGCAACTTTTGATTTAAAAGCACAAAGTGGCGATAATATTTATGACTACACAAGAAGTGGAAACCCAACACGAGAGGCTTTAGAAAACTTTTTTGCTTATGCTGAAAATGGAGCTGGAGCTATTTGTACTCATACAGGAATTGCAAGTGTTGCACTACTTTTTGAGACAGTTTTAAAAGCAAACTCTACAATTTTGGTTGAAGCTGATTGTTATGGTGGAACAAACAGACTTCTTAAAATCTATAAAGAAAAATACAATATTGAGGTAATAAAAGCAGATTTCCACGATTTTTCAATGCTTGAACATATATTAAAAACTTCTAGCGTAGATTTAGCTCTTTGTGAAAGCCCAACAAATCCAGGATTAAAAATAATTGATTTAGAAAAAATTTCAAAAATTTGCAAAAAATATAATTCACTTTTTGCAGTTGATAACTCACTTGCAACTTTTATTAGCCAAAAACCTCTTGATTTAGGAGCTGATTTTAGCTTATTTTCTACAACAAAATTTATAAGTGGTCATGGAAGTGTAATAGCTGGTGCAATTGTTGCAAAAGAAAAAGAGTGGTTTGAGAAGCTTAGTTTTTACTCAAATGCCTTTGGAAGAAATCAAAATCCACTTGATGTACATTTAATAAGTCTAGGAATTCCTAGTTTAAAAGTAAGAATGAAAGCTCAAGAAAAATCTAGTAAAAAATTAGCATCTTGGCTGGAAAAACAAGATTTTATAAAAAAAGTAACACACCCTGCTTTAAAATCTCATCCACAAAAAGCTTTAGCAAAAAAACAGATGGAAATTATTCCAGCTGTTTTTTGTGCAGATTTTAAAAGTGTTGAATTAGCAGAAAAGTTTATAAAAAATGCAAAGATATTTGGTGAAAAATGCTCTTTTGGAAGCCCTGATAGTAGAGCTGAAATTCCTAGTAAAATTTCACATGCATCTTTTTCTAAAGAGGAGTTAAAATCTATTGGAATAAGTGATAGTACGGTTCGGTTTTCTATTGGTTTTGAAGATTTAGAAGATTTAAAAGAAGATATTTTACAAGCAATTAAATAAATTATGAAAAATAGTTCACCTTTTAAAAAAATTCCTTGTGGAGAAACTCTTCCTCAAAACAATATTCATGCAGTCTCTGTTTCAATGCCCTCTTTACAAGATGTAATAGATTATGAAGAGCAAACGCCTGAAATATTAGAAAAAATAACTGTTGCATATCCACGATTTGTAATACATCCATATTTAAAAAAACTTGCAACTTATTTAAAAGATAAATACAATGTTTCTTCTGAATATGAACTTGTACTTCTAAGCAGTAAAAAAGCGGTTGAAGTTGTAAGTAGTAGATATTTTATTCATAATAAATTTGAGTTCTTTGAGCCTTTTGGAGTGATAAAGGTTTTAAAAGGAAGACAATATCAAAAGGTTTTAAAATTTATTCAATATGTTGGATATAACTTGAGTTCAAGACTTGCTGAAGATTACTTGTATGATTTAAAACTAATAGATAAAAAGCACTCTGAAGAGCTAGAAAATAGCGAAATTTCAAAAGATATTATTTTGAAAACTCTAGCAGATGCCTACAAAGAAAAAAAAGAGAATATCTGTTTAAGTCCATCTGGAATGAATACAATTTATAGTGTTTTAAAAGGTGTAAAAAATATTCAAGCAAGAAATGGAAAATCTATTTTAATCCAATTTGGATGGCTATATTTGGACACTACAAATATTGTAAATCACTATTTTGAAGAGAGCAAAGTTTTTTATGATGTTACAAATTTAACTGAACTTGAACTTTACCTAAAAAAGCAAGGAAATAGAGTATCTTGCATAATCACAGAAGTTCCTACAAATCCACTTGTAAAAACTGCAAATTTAGAAAAACTGCGGGAGCTTTGTAATAGATATAATATTGTTTTAGTAATTGATTCAACTTTTGCAACTCCTTATAATCTAAATTTAAAGCCATATGCTGATATTTTTGTAGAGAGTTTGACAAAATTTGCTTGTGGTAATGCCGATGTTTTAATGGGTGCAATAAT
Organism: Aliarcobacter sp.; assembly: GCA_039810345.1. Classification (GTDB taxonomy): domain Bacteria; phylum Campylobacterota; class Campylobacteria; order Campylobacterales; family Arcobacteraceae; genus Aliarcobacter. The sequence goes on from JBDHWU010000003.1 coordinate 27,156, forward strand.
TTTAAATAGCAATTTTAAAATCTCTCATATAAAAAATGAACTCTTTAAGCAAAGTGATGAACCATATATAAAAGATATGCAAAGAATGGCAAAAGAGATTGTAAATTATGAAAAAAGAGTGAAAAAAATATCTCAAAATACAAAAGAGCTTATAGAGTTTTTACCTACTTTGCCTTATGTTTCAAAGATTTACTCTTGTTTAGATAAAGAAAATTTTGAAAATTATAAAAAACTAATGATTGATGAAAACAGCTTTTGTGGAATAGTATCAATTTATATAGAAAAAGATTTTGAAAAAATTTACGATAATCTAAACTTCGCAAAAGGACCTAGTTTAGGAACTGAGTTTACCCTACTTATGCCTTACACATATTTGGCACACTATGATTTAATAACAAGCAAAAGTGGTAAAGAGTTTCTAAAAAAAATCGAACTTCCAAAAAATCTAATAAGAATTTCAGTTGGAGTTGAAAATATAGATGATATAAAAAATGAATTTTCAAGGATTTTAGATATTTATGATAGAAAAAGCAAATAAAAACAATATAGAAAATATTTCAAACTTAATAATAAATGCAATAGATGATATAGCAAACACTCTAACAGGTGAAAAAGAGATAGAAAAAGTAAAAAAAACTTTGGAAAAATATATACAAATGGATGTTTGTCGACTTTCTTATAATAATATTTATACATATACAAAAAATCAAAAAATAGTGGGAATTTTAATAGCCTACTCTTCAAATGATGTTGAAATTTTAGATAAACCAATGTTAGATGAGTTAAAAAACAAAGAAATTTTTAAAGATAGTTTTGAAAAAGAGTGCTTTTCAAATGAGTTTTACCTTGATACAATTAGTGTAGATGAAGAGTTTCAAAAACAAGGAATTGCAAAAGAGTTTTTTGCCTATTTCTTTAATTTAGCAAAACAAAAAGGCTTTAAAAAAGCTTCGCTTTTAGTTGATTACAAAAAAGAGAAAGCTAGAAATTTATATGAGAAAATGGGCTTTTGCATAAATGATACGCTAGTGGTTTCTGGGTCTAAATTTTATCATATGATAAAAAAGATTTAATCTCTTTTAAATACTTAAAACAAAATACACATAAGCATAATATTGGATTTATCGTACTTTTTTTCCATTTTATGCAATTTTTATAATCTTTTTTTAAAATGCTATGTTTTTGCAACTAAGATATTTTACTATTTCAATGAATCTTATTTTAGGAGAAAAAATGAACAAAGAATTGGTAGAAAGGATTAAAGCTAATCCTAAATACAATGAACTTATATCAAAAAGAAGTTCTTTTGCTATGAAATTAGCAATCTTTATGTTAACTATTTATTATGGTTTCGTATTAACTATTGCTTTTGATAAAGAGTTCTTTGCTACAAAGGCTGGAGAAGTTATGACTGTTGCATGGCCAATAGCTGCAACTATAATTGTAATTGCGTTCCTTACGACTTTAATTTATGTTGTAAGAGCAAATGGTGAGTTTGAAGACTTAGAGAATGCAATTAAAAATGATGTAAAGGATATTTTATAATGTTAAAAATATTTACTCTTTTAGGTTTATCAACTTTAGGATTATTTGCAGCAGACGCTGGAGCTGTTAGTATTCCTGCTGTTATTATGTTCTTTGTATTTATAGTTGCTACTATGGGTATTACAAAATGGGCTGCAAGTAAAACAAAATCTGCTTCAGATTTCTATACAGCAGGTGGAGGAATTTCAGGATTCCAAAATGGTCTAGCAATTGCTGGAGATTATATGAGTGCTGCTTCATTCTTAGGTATTTCTGGAATGATTTTCTTACACGGATTTGATGGTATGATTTATGCTATTGGTTTCCTTGTTGGTTGGCCAATTATTCTTTTCTTAATGGCTGAAAAATTAAGAAATTTAGGTAAATTCAACTTTACAGATATTGCTGCATATAGACTTGATGAGCAAAAAATCAGAATTCTTGCTGCATTTGGTTCATTAACAGTTGTAACTTTCTACTTAATTGCTCAAATGGTTGGAGCTGGAAAATTAATTGAGTTATTATTCCATATTCCTTATGCTTGGTCAGTTATTATTGTTGGTGCATTAATGATTATTTATGTAACTTTTGGTGGAATGTTAGCAACTACTTGGGTACAAATTATTAAAGCTGTATTACTTCTATCAGGAGTAACATTTATTGCTATAATGGTTCTTTCACACTATGGTTTCTCTTTTGGAAACTTAGCAGCTCAAGCTGTAAGTATACACCCAAAAGGTGATGCAATTTTAAAACCAGGTCCATTCGTATCTGATCCTGTTTCTGCTGTTTCTTTAGGTCTTGCTTTAATGTTAGGAACTGCTGGATTACCTCATATTCTTATGAGATTCTTTACAGTTGGAAATGCAAGAGAAGCTAGAAAATCTGTTGTTTGGGCAACTGCGTTTATTGGTTACTTCTACTTAATTATTGGTGTAGTTGGTTTAGGTGCTGTTGTATTCTTACTAAGCCCTGAAGGTGCTGTTTACTTTAAAGATGGTGTTATTGATATGAAAGGTATCATCGGTGGTGCTAATATGGCTGCTGTTCACTTATCTAATGCAGTTGGTGGAGATATATTCTTAGGATTTATTGCAGCTGTTTCATTTGCTACAATCTTAGCGGTTGTTGCTGGTCTTACACTTGCTGCTTCTAACTCTATTGCACACGATTTATATGCAATCGTTATTAGAAAAGGACAAGCAACTGATGCTGAAGAGATGAAAGTTTCTAAAAGAACAGTTTTAGTTATTGGAATTGTTGCAATTCTTTTAGGATTTGCATTCGAAAACCAAAATATTGCATTCATGGTTGGACTTGCGTTTGCTATTGCAGCATCTGCTAACTTCCCAATATTAATTCTTTCAATCTATTGGCCTAAATTGACTACTAGAGGAGCATTTATTGGTGGGTTCATTGGTTTAATTACTGCAATTACACTGGTTGTTTTAAGTAAAACTGTATGGGTTGATATTTTCCACTTTGAAAAAGCTATATTCCCATATACACAACCTGCACTATTCTCTATTGCAGCAGCATTTGTTAGTATTTGGTTCTTCTCTATTACTGATAGTTCAAAAAGAGCTGAAGAAGACAAATCAGGATATGAAGCTCAAAATATTAGAGCACAAACTGGTATCGGAGCTGATGGAGCTGTTGATCACTAAAAATATTACTAAAGAGAGAAATCTCTTTAGTATTTATTTTTTAAATATACCTTAAAAAATATAATTAAATTTAATAATTAAAATATTATTTTTTTGTTACAATTCTACAATTTTTCTACAATTTCCTACTGATTTTCTTTAGTATAAAACCTTAAAGCTTCAATAAGTTAGTATAATTATTAATCTTTTGTTAATTATGTTAATTACAAAAAGTCAAAAAAAGGTCGGAGAATGAACGAGAAATTAGTTGATAGGATTGAAGAAAATCCAAAATATCAAGAGTTAGTTTCAAAAAGAAATAGTTTTTCATTGAAACTTGGCATTTTTGTTTTAGTTATGTTTTATTCATACATAACTATTATTGCTTTTAATAAAGAGCTTTTTTCTGCAAAAGTAGCGGAAGGTTATGTTACAACAATTGCATTTCCAATTGCATTGGCTATTTTAGTTATTAGTTTTATTACAACTTTAATTTATGTAAAAAGAGCAAATACAGAGTTTGAAGATTTAACTAATCAAATAAAAAGAGATGTAAAGGATTTATTATAATGTTAAGAATTTTAGCACTACTATCTATTTTTGCACTTTGGGCATTTGCTGCAGGAGATGCAACTTTTGAAGGGAAAAGAGATTTAAATCTTCCTGCAATTATTATGTTCTTTGTATTTATTGCTGGAACATTAGGTATTACTTTTTGGGCAGCTAGAAAAACAAAATCTGCAAGTGATTTTTATACAGCTGGTGGAGGAATTACAGGTTTTCAAAATGGTTTAGCAATTGCTGGAGATTATATGTCAGCTGCTGCATTTTTGGGAGTTTCTGGACTTATTTATATGAATGGTTATGATGGTGTAATTTATGCTGTTTCATTTTTAGTTGGTTGGCCAATTATTCTATTTTTCATGGCTGAAAAATTAAGAAACTTAGGTAAATTTACATTTGCAGATATTGCAGCTTATAGATTAGGGCAAAAAGAGATTAGAACTCTTGCAGCTTTTGGATCACTAAGCGTTGTTGTTTTATATTTAATTGCACAAATGGTTGGAGCTGGAAAACTAATCCAAATCCTATTTGGTATGGAGTATATGTATGCAGTATTTTTAGTTGGAGCATTAATGATTATTTATGTAACATTTGGAGGGATGCTTGCAACTACTTGGGTACAAATAATTAAGGCTGTACTACTTCTTTCTGGAGTTTCTTTTATGGCTATTATGGTTTTATGGCATTTTAACTTCAATTTTGAAGCATTAGCTGTTCAAGCTGTTGAACACCATAAAAAAGGAGAAGCTATTTTAAAACCAGGTGGGTTCTTAGCAGATCCAATTTCAGCTATATCTTTAGGTATGGCTTTAATGCTTGGAACTGCTGGTTTACCACACGTTTTAATGAGATTTTTTACAGTAGGAAATGCAAAAGAAGCTAGAAAATCTGTTGTTTATGCAACTGGATTTGTTGCATATTTCTGGGTAATTATTACAATTGTTGGATTTGGGGCTATTGCATTTTTAAATAGTGATGCAGGGGCTGAGTACTTTACAAATGGAGTTGCATATTTACAAGGTGGAGCTTTATTTGGTGGGTCTAATATGGCATCTGTTCACCTATCACATATGCTAGGTGGAAATGCATTTTTAGGATTTATTTCAGCTGTTGCATTTGCTACAATTTTAGCCGTTGTATCTGGTCTTACTCTTGCTGGAGCTAGTGCTATTTCTCACGATATTTATGCAAATGTTATAAATCCAAATGCAAGTGATGAAAAAGTTGTAAAAATTTCAAAAATAACTGTTGTTATAACTGGAATTATTGGAGTTATATTAGGAATTGCTTTTGAAGAACAAAATATTGCATATATGGTTGGATTGGCATTTGGTATTGCAGCATCTGCAAACTTCCCAATTCTATTTTTATCAATTTATTGGTCAAAACTTACAACAAGAGGTGCATTTATAGGTGGTTTCTTAGGATTAATTACTGCTGTTGCACTAGTAGTTTTAGGACCAAATGTTTGGGTACAAATTTTAGGTAACAAAGAAGCAATTTTCCCATATGCCCACCCTGCACTATTCTCAGTTGCAGTTGCATTTATTGGAATTTGGTTCTTTAGTATAACTGATAATTCACAAAGAGCAAAAGAAGATAGAGCTAAATTTAGAGCTCAAAATGTTAGAGCAAATACAGGAATTGGTTCTGCTGGTGCAGTTGCACACTAAAAATAGAGGAGTTTTCCTCTATTTTAAATCTTTTTAGGAGAAAATATGAGTTTACAAGAGCAAAAAAAATTTATCTCTTCAATACATCCTTTTGAAAATCTTACTTTAAATGAATTAGATGATATTGTTGAAGCTTTAGATATAGTCTATTTTAAAGAAGGTCAAACTATACAAGAAGCACAAAGTGAACCAAAATTTTTATATTTTATTCTAAAAGGATTAATCCAAGAAAAAAATGAAGATGAAGTTATAGCTGTTTATTCAAAAAATGAAATTTTTGATTCAGCTTCTTTAATAAAGAATTTCTCTAAAAATAGCTTTGTTACTGCTCAAGAAAGTATTTGTTATACTCTTCCTAGAGAGCTATTTATGACTATTTTAAGCCAAAATCAACAACTTGAAAACTACTTTTTCCAAAGCATATCAGAGAAATTAAACAATAATATCTTAAATGAAAAAAATAAAGATATGGCAAATATTATGATTGCAAAGGTAAAAGATGCAAAGGTTCATAAAGCTGTAATTGTTGATAGCAAAACAACTATTTTTGAAGCTGCAAAGGTAATAAAACAAGAAAAAATACCGACTTTACTATTAAAAGATGAAGAAGGAGAGATGTATATTGTTACTGATTCAGATTTTAGGCAAAAAGTAATTTTAAATAGAATGGATTTTGATGATGAAGTTGTAAAAATTGCTAGTAAAGGATTAATCTACATAAATGAAGATGATTTTTTATTTAATGCTCAACTACAAATGGCTAAATATGGTTTAAAAAGAGTTGTTGTAAATAATGAAAATGGGCAGATTTGTGGGATTTTAGATCAAATCTCATTATCATCATTTTTTGCTACAAATACTTTTGCGGTTTCAAATCAAATTGTAAAAGCTGAAACTCTTGAAGAACTTAAAGAAGCTTCACTTTCATTTATAAAAATTATAAAATCTCTAAATGCTAAAGGTGTAAAAATTGAATTTATCTCAAAATTAATAAATCAACTCAATAAAAAACTTCTTGATAAACTATATAAACTTCTTGCTCCTAGTGAACTAATTGGAAAATCTTCTCTTATTGTAATGGGAAGTGAAGGAAGAGCAGAACAAATATTAAGAACTGATCAAGACAATGCTTTAATAATTGCAGATGATTGCACTATTAGTGATGAAAAACTAAGAGAATTTACACAAAATTTCACAGAAACTTTAGTTGATTTTGGTTTTCCTAGATGTGATGGAAATATTATGGTTTCAAATCCATATTGGTGTAAAAAGCAAAAAGATTTCAAAGATTTAATTTATCAATGGGTAAATGAACCAACTGGTGATCATTTTATGAATATTGCAATATTTTATGATGCTCTTTGTGTTTCTGGAGATATAAATATGGTAAAAGATTTAAAAGCCTATTTATTTAAAATATCATCAAATTCTCAAAGTTTTTACTCTAATTTTGCAAAAGTAATAAATAGCTTTGATGTTCCTTTAGGTTTCTTTGATGGTTTTGTATTCAACAACAAAGATGAAAAACATAAAGATGAAATAGATATAAAAAGAGGCGGTATTTTTATTTTAGTTCAAGGAATAAGAGCTTTAAGCTTACAAAATAAAATACTAAATACAAATACAATAAAAAGAATAAATGCAATGACAGAGCTAGGTTTCTTTGAAAAAGAGACTGCAAAAGAGCTAATTATGGCATTTAATTTCCTTACTAGTTTAAAATTAAAATCAAATTTAGAAAAACTAGATATAAATGAAAAGATAGATAACTATATAAACCCAAATAAATTAAATACTATGGAAAAAGATTTATTAAAAGACTCTTTTAAAATAGTAAATAAGTTAAAAAAACAACTAGAATTCCACTTTAAGCTTAACTATGTTTAGAAGCATAAAAAACTATTTTAATAGAAAAAATCTAAAAGATGAGAAATACTCATTTTTATTTGATGAACCTGTAAAAAATGAGTATATATGTTTTGATTGCGAGACAACAGGTCTTAATCCTGAGATTGATGATATAGTTTCTATTGGTGCTGTTTTAATAAAAGATAATACTATAGTTTCAAGCAAAAGATTTGTAAGATATGTAAAGCCAAAATTTTGTTCACTAAATGAAAGTTCAATAAAAGTTCATCATATAAGAGAGTGCGATTTAGAAGATGCTTTAGATATTGATGATGTTATTTTGGAATTTTTAGATTTTATTGGAAATAGGACATTAGTTGGATATTTTTTAAATTTTGATATTAATATGGTAAATAAATACCTAAAACCAAAAATAGGAATAAATCTACCAAACAAAACTATTGAAGTTTCTGAAATATATCATGATTTTAAAATTGAACTAATTCCGCAAGGTTTTATAGATTTAAGATTTAACTCTATTTTAGAAGAGCTTGATATTCCTGCTTTTGGTGTACATGATTCATTTAATGATGCACTAATGACTGCCATGATTTTCTTAAAATTAAAAAATATTCCAAATGTAAAAATTAAGTAATTCTTTAAGTATTAATCTGATATTATTCCAAAAAATTAATTAAAATTTTTAATATTAGATTAAGCTAAAGGATATAAATGTTAGTTTTCGTACTAAATGCTGGTTCATCTTCACTTAAATATCAATTAATAGATACAAATTCAAAAGAGTTAAAAGCTAGTGGATTAGTTGAAAGAATTGGAATAGATGGAATTTTAAAACATGAAATAGGTGAAAATAAAAAATTAACTTATGAACTACCAATTCCTACACACAAAGAAGCAATAGAGTTAGTTCTTAGAATTCTTACAAATGATGAAACAAAAGTAATTAATTCTATAAATGAAATTAAAGCAATTGGGCATAGAGTTGTGCATGGTGGAGAGTATTTTAAAGAGTCTGTTTTAGTAGACGAGGAAGTTATCAAAAAAATAGAAGATTTAATTCCACTTGCTCCATTACATAATCCTGCAAATATTATGGGTGTAAAAATTTGTAAAGAGCTTATGCCAAAAGTTCCAAATGTTGTAACATTTGATACAGCATTTCATCAAACAATGCCAATAGAAAATTTCTTATATGCAGTTCCATATGCAGACTACACAGAACATCACTTGAGAAAATATGGTTTTCATGGAACAAGTCACTACTATGTTTCACAAGAAGCTATTAAACTTTTAGGAAATAAAAAAGATTCAAGAGTTATTGTTTGTCATTTAGGAAATGGTTCTTCTGTTTGTGCGGTAAAAGATGGGCAATCAATTGCTACATCTATGGGTCTAACGCCACTTGAAGGTCTTGTAATGGGTACTAGAAGCGGTGATATTGATGCTGGAGTTATCCCTTATTTAATGGAGAAAAAAAATCTAACTCATACACAAATTATAGATTATCTAAATAAAAAATCTGGAATTTTAGGAGTTTCAGGAGTTAGTTCTGATTTAAGAGAAGTTATAAAAGCTTCAAATGATGGGGATAAAAGATCTAAAATAGCAATTACAATGCTATGCGATAGAATAAAAAAATATCTATGCTCTTATGCAGGGCTTATGCATGGTGTTGATGCTATTTGTTTCACTGCAGGAATTGGAGAAAATTCAGATTTAATAAGACAAAGAGTTTGTGAAGGTTTAGAGTTTATGGGAATAGAAATAGATAAAGAGAAGAACTCAACAAGAGCAAAAGGAAATAGAGAAATAAATACAAAAAATTCAAAAACAAAAATCTATGTAATTCCTACAAATGAAGAGCTAGTTATTGCAAATGATACAGATAAAATTGTAAAAAAGCTATAAATTGTTACAAAATTAAATCTTTTTAAAAATTGAACAGTATGTACAAAAAATGTACATACTATCTATCATTTTATATTTTTACACTAAAAACTTAATCAAATCATACTTGATAATTTACTTTTAGAAATATATCCCAAAAAATAGCAGTTTTTTTAAAATAATTTATTATTTTTGCTATTTTGTTGCTATGGTTCTTAATTATAATCCTTGCTGAAAGTTTAATTTTAGAAAGGAAAATTTACCAAAATGGGTTTAATTGATAGTATAAAAAGTAAAGCTAAAGAAAATTTAAGAACAATCGTTCTTCCTGAGTCTGAAGATGAGAGAGTTTTAAAAGCAACACAGCAAGTTTTAGATGAAAAAACTGCAAAAATAATTTTAATTGGGAACGAAGATACAATTAAAGCTGATGCATCTAAATATGGTGCAAAAATAGATGGTGCAACTATTGTAGATCCAAAAAAATTTGCAAATATAGATAAATATATTGATGAGTTAGTTGAGCTTAGAAAAAGTAAAAATCTTTCAAGAGAAGAAGCTACAAATTTAATGCTTAATGAACCTAGATTTTTTGGTTGTATGATGGTAAGACTAGGAGATGCTGATGGTTTGGTTGCTGGTTCAAACTCTCCAACATCTGATGTTTTAAAAGCAGCTATTCAAGTTATTAAAACAGCTCCTGGTATAAATACTGTATCTTCAGCTTTTGTTATGGAAACAGCTGATGGTAAATTTGGAGATAATGGATTAATCCTTTTTGCAGATTGTGCAGTAATTCCAGAGCCAACAAGTGAACAATTAGCTGATATTGCAAGTGCAACAGCAGCAACTGCTTCAAGTGTTGTTGGTCTTGAGCCTAGAGTTGCGATGCTTAGTTTTTCTACAAAAGGAAGTGCATCTCATCCATTGGTTGATAAAGTTACAAAAGCTTGTGAAATATTAACTTCAAGAAATGTATCTTTTCAATTTGACGGAGAGCTTCAAGCAGATGCTGCAATAGTTGAATCTATTGGAGTAAAAAAAGCACCAAACTCAAAAGTAGCAGGGAAAGCAAATATTTTAGTATTCCCTGATTTACAAGCAGGAAATATTGGATATAAACTTGTTCAAAGATTTGCAAATGCAGAAGCTCATGGACCAATTATCCAAGGTTTAGCAAAACCAGTAAATGACCTTTCAAGAGGTTGTAGTGTTGAAGATATTTCAAATCTAGTAGCTATTACAGCAACTCAAATCAAATAATTAAATCTATATAAGAGGGAAAAATATGTTAGTTTTCGTATTAAATGCAGGAAGTTCTTCGGTTAAATATCAATTAATGAACCCAGTTATTAAAAAAGTGTTTGCAAGTGGACTTTGTGAAAGAATAGGAATTGATGGTGTTTTAAAACACGAATATGGTGATGGAAAAAAACTTGTTATGAATATTCCAATGCCAACTCATACAGAGGCTATTGAAGCTGTTCTAACTACGCTTACAAGTGGAGAAGGAAAAGTTATTGATTCAGTAAATGATATCGAAGCAATAGGACACAGAACAGTTCATGGTGGAGAAGAGTTTGCAAGTTCAGTTTTAATTACACCAGAAGTTATAGATGCTATGAAAAGATTATCTCCTTTAGCACCACTTCATAACCCTGCAAATATCTTAGGAATTGAGATTTGCCAAAGATTAATGCCAGGAAAACCAAATGTTGGTGTATTTGATACAGCATTCCACCAAACAATGCCTGATTATGCTTATATGTATGCATTACCTTATGACCAATATGTAAAACACGGTATTAGAAAATATGGTTTCCACGGAACAAGCCACTACTTTGTTTCAAATGAAGCAAGAGCAATGCTAGAGAAAAAACACAATACTAGAATTATAGTTTGCCACTTAGGAAATGGTTCTTCAGTTTCAGCTGTATTTGATGGAAAATGTATAGATACATCTATGGGACTAACTCCTGTTCAAGGTCTTATGATGGGAACTAGAGTTGGAGATATTGGAGCTGGAGCTATTCAATATATGATGAAACAAGAGGATATTACTATTGATGAAGCTCTTGATTTAATGAATAAAAAATCAGGAATTTTAGGAGTTTCTGGAAAATCATCAGATTTAAGAGAAGTTTTAGATGGTATGAATCAAGGTGATGATAGATGTAGACTTGCTGTTGATATGGTTGCTTATAAAATCAAATCTTATGTTGGAGCTTATGTTGCAGCATTAAATGGTATTGATGCACTTTGCTTCACAGGTGGAATTGGTGAAAATGCAGCACTTATTAGAGAAAAAGTTTGTGCAGGACTTGATGCTATGGGGCTTGTAATAGATCCTACAAAAAATAACAAAAGATCAAGTGAGCCAAGAGACATCTCTACAAATGCTTCACCAGCTAGAATTTTTGTAATTCCTACTCAAGAAGAGTATGTAATCGCAAATGACACTTACAATATAGTTTCAGGTGGAACTAGAAGAAAATAATCTTCAAATTTAAAAGGCTTTTTGCCTTTTAAATTAATCTTTATCTATTTTCTTACAAATAAATACATTTTGATTATCTTCATATTTATAAACCAACCTATAAGAATTTGATTTTAAAATAGTATTTACTATATATAATCCTAAGCCAAAAGAGTTTGAATCACCTTTTTTTACGAATGGTTCAAGATATTTTTCAAAATTTCCTTCAAGTTTTTTACCACTATTTATAAACAAAATATCATCATTTATAGTTTTAATCTCTACTTTTTTATCAGTTGAATACTTTATTGCATTATCTATTAAATTTTTTATAGCTATTGAAAATAGTTTGAAATTAACAAATAATTTTATATTTTCATAAGAATTTACAACAAGTTCATCATCAATCATCAAAATATCTTTTGCTTCATCAAGCAAATCTTCTAAAAAATAACTCTTTTTCTCCAACTCTTTATTTTGAGAAATAAGCTCTTCTATTGTTGCAAACTCCTTTATTAAGCTCTCCAAACGGTTAAAAACCATCTTTAATTTTTCTATATTCTCTTCACTATTTTCAAGTTGTAAAAGAAATTTTCCCTTTGTAATAGGAGTTTTTAACTCATGCATAATATTTCGAATAAAAATATTTCTTGACTCTTTTATATTTTTTAATTTTAAAGCTGTATTTTTAAACTCATTTGCTAAAAGTGTGATTTCATCTTTTTTATTACTATTGCTTAACTTAAAATCAAAATTTTCATTTGCCAAAAACTTCATATTTTTTTGTAAATCTTTAAGTGGATTAAGCTTTTTTAAGGTTTTTATATACAAAATTGTAACCACAATGAAAAGTAAAATAAATACTATTATTATATAAAAGCTATTTGAAAATTTTAAACTTTCATTATCTTTTATTAAAAAAACATCATTTCCTTGCTCTATTTGTATATAATTTTTGTTCTCTATTTCAAATATCTTAAAAAAATCTTTTCCTCTATTTCTGGCAAAAACTAACTTTTTGTCCTCTTTTTCTAAAATATTTTTTACCTCTTCTTTTGGGATAATCTCATAATTCATCTCTTTTAATAAGGTTGTAAACTCAAAGTTGAAATATCCCTTTTGCTTATGAACTATTTTTATTAAAGTTTTGTACCTATCAAAAATCTCTTCATCTTTTTTAATCCTTTCACTTGTAAGCAAAAAAATAGATGAAAAAATCAATAAAAAAGTAGTAATTATGTAGTTTAAAGTGCTTGAAAAAATTATTGAATCTTTATTCATTGTATAAATTTATATCCCATTCCTCTTATTGTTTGAAGATATTTTGGCTCTTTTGGATTATCTTCTATTTTGTGCCTAATTCTATTTATAATAACAGCTAGTGAACCAGAATTTTCATAATCACTATTTAAAATATCAGAATTCTCAAAAATATCTTCTCTACTTACTATAAAACTCTCTCTTTTTATAAATAGGCTTAGAATCTCGAACTCAGCAGCTGTAAGTTTAAGATAAACTCCATTTTTCCTTATCTCTTTTTTTTCACTATCAAGAACAAAAATCTTTTTTTGTTCTATCTCTTCTGTTTGAAATGATTTATTAAATCTTCGCAAAATTGTTCTTATTCTAATCTCTAGTTCTCTTGGGTCATAAGGCTTTGGCAAATAATCATCAGCTCCTAGTTTTAAAGCCGTTACTTTATCTGTAATATCGCTTCTAGCACTAGAAATTATTATAGGTATATCATACTTTACAAGCTCTTTGCAAACATCTAATCCATCCATTCCAGGTAAAGTCAAATCCAAAATTATCAAATCAAATTTTTGTAATTTTAAACTTGAAAGAGCCAAAAATGGCTCTTCAAAGTTTGTTACTTCGATATTAAACTGTTTTAAATATTGTTCTAAAACTAAAGCTAATTCTAAATCATCCTCTATCATTGCAATTTTTATCAAAGTAAGCCTTTATATTTATTTATCTTCAAATCTTTGTTTCATCTTCTCTTTTCTTAAATCAAGAAGAGTTTTTAATTGTTCTTTTTGTTTTGCATCTAAAACTTTATATGCTTTATCCAAAATATCTGCTTGAATCTCCTCTTTTTTCTCTCTTTTTTCTTTCATAATTTTTGCAAATTTTTCCTTATCAAAGCTATCTTTTGTAAATGCATCACAAGGAAACTCATCATTTTTTCTACTATCTTTTATAATTTCATCTATCTTTGTTTTTTGCTCTTTTGTTAAGTTTAGTTCATAAAACATACCAATCAAACCACTATTTTGCTTCATCTTTTTTTGATTAGATTTTTGATTTATTGGGCAATTTTGACCATCTTTTCTAAAATCACAATTTGAACCTTGTTGTGCATATAAACCACTTACTAATACTGAAGCCAAAGCTAAACTTGAAATAATTTTTTTCATCTTCTATCCTTTAATTTGATATGTGAAATTATCACATTTGTATTTTAACACTCTTTTAATTTAATCTTAATTAGCTCTTAAAAGCCAAAATAAGGCATTTTGTAGTAAAATCCACAAAAATTCAAAAGGTAGATTTTGACACTTCAAACAAAAGGAGTAATCCTTGCAATAATCTCAGCAATAGCTTATGGAACAAACCCTTTAGGAGCTTTAATGCTCTATGATGAAGGACTAAATGTGAATTCTGTAATCTTTTATAGATTTAGTTTTGCTGTATTTTTTTTGGCACTTTTTATGTTTTTTAGAAAAATATCTTTTAAAATATCTTTCAAAGAGTTTCTGCTTTTAGTTTTACTGGGTTTTTTATTTGCTGTTTCTGCACTTAGTCTTTTTAGCTCTTTTTTGCATATGGATGCTGGGTTAGCTTCAACTATTTTGTTTATTTATCCAATATTTGTTGCCATTATTATGGCACTATTTTTTAAAGAAAAAAACTCAATTATTACAATACTTTCAATTGTTTTTGCATTTTTAGGAGTTGTTTTACTATTTAAAGGTGATGGTGCAAATGTTAGCTCTTTTGGAGTTTTTTTAGTATTTATCTCTTCTTTATGTTATGCAATTTATATTGTAATAGTAAATCAATATTTAAAAATGGAAGCTTTGAAGGTTACTTTTTACTCTATGTTTTTTTGTGCAATTACAATATTTATTCACTCTTTTTTTGATAAAAGCTCAAATATTTTGCCTTTAGAAAGCTTTAATATGTGGTTTTACACTCTATTTTTAGCAATTGTTCCAACTATTATTTCTCTTCTGTTTTTAATTAAAGCCATCCAAATTATTGGCTCAACTAGTGCATCTATTTTAGGAGCTTTGGAACCATTAACAGCTGTTATAATTGGAGTTTTTGTATTTAGTGAAAAGCTTACTACTATTTTAATTATTGGAATATTTTTGATACTTTTTGGAGTATCTTTGATAGTTTTAAAAACTTATTTGGAGAATATATTTAAAATAAAGGGTTAAATACCCCCTTATTTTGCTGGAATTTGAGTTTTTTGCTCTACTTGTTTTGCTTCATCAACTGCTGGTTGCTTTAGGTATGTAAAAAAAGCTCCTATAATTAAAAGTATAAGAACTATTAACCTTACAGTGTTTCTTTTTTGTTTTGATTCATTTCCATTATAATCATCGATTTTTTCTAAAGTTGGTTCACCCGTATTTTTACTCATATTAAATACTCCTTTATAAATTTTACCTCATCATTGTATCTATTTTTACTTTTTTTACTATTAATTCAATCATTATATTCAAGTTTAAATTAATCTTTTATACGACTATTTTAAAGCTCTTTGCTTTTAAAATAGTTTCCAAATCTTTTGGATTTAGTTCTATTTCCAGTCCTCTTTTTCCAGCACTTATAAAAATTTTTTCAAAATTTTTTGAACTATCATCCAAAACTGTTCTTAAAAGCTTTTTTTGTCCCAAAGGAGAAATTCCTCCAAGTAAATATCCTGTTGTTTTTTGTGCCTCATCTTTTTGTGCCATTTGTGCTTTTTTAACTTCAAAAATAGTTGCAACTTCTTTTAAATTCAATTGATTACAAACGGGTAAAATACATACAACCAACTCTTTTGGAGTCAGTTCTACAAGCAAAGTTTTAAAAACTTGTTTTGCATTAAGTCCTAGCTTTTCTACAGCTTCATCTCCAAAATTTGTACAAGCTGGATTGTGTTCATATTTATGTATTTTAAAGTCATATTTATATCTTTTTAATAAATTAATAGCAGGTGTCATTTAAAACTCTATTTTCCTAATATTTTCTTCCAAATAAGTGTATTCCATATGTTTTGCTGTTGATTTTGAAATATTCTCTCCAAAATATTTTCTTACGATATAAAGTGCCATATCAATACCTGCTGAAATCCCAGCACTTGATATTATATTTCCATCTTCAACAAACTGTTTATCAAAACAAACCTTTATATTTTTAAACTCATTTTTCATTCTATTTAAACTTTTCCAATGAGTTGTAGCATTTTTATTTTCAAGTAGTTTTGCATTTGCTAAAATAAGTGAACCTGTACAAACAGAAGTTAAAAGTTCAACTTCTTTTGCTTTCTTTTGTACAAAATTTAAAACTTTTTCATCATACATAAGTTTTCTTGTACCCATTCCACCAGCAATTATTAAAATATCAAGCTTTGGGCAAGTTTCAAAGTCAAAATCTACTACTACTTTCATACCACCAGTTGTTAAAACTATATCTTTTGAAGGTGCTATAAGCTTAACATCAAATGGTGAAATAGTTTCCAATCTTTTTTCTTCATCAACTCTAGTTACACTTAAAACTTCAAATGGTCCACAAAAATCCAAAACTTCTACTTCATCAAAAATAAAAATTCCAACTACTTTTTGCATAACTAATCCTTTTTAAAAACATAAGTTTATTTTACCATAGTTGAAATATACTATACACATATTTGCTTTTATCCACTCTTTTGGCTAGAATGAAAACCTATACCACAAAATTACAATAAAAAAGGAGTAATTATTATGGGAGAAAATAGCGTCAGGTACAAGTACCAAACAGTAGAGATAAAAAATGAAGATATACACTTAAGAACACTAAAAGATACTCAACAATTTAGTGATAAAAATAAAATAGCAGAAAACTTAGGAATTTCAAGTGCCACTTGACCTATTTTTGGAGTTCTTTGGCCATCAAGTGAATTTTTGGCAAACTACTTATTTAACTACGATTTAGAAGACAAAAGAATTTTAGAAGTTGGTTGCGGAATAGGACTTACAAGCCTTGTTTTAAATAGATTAAATGCAAATATAACTGCAACAGATCACCACCCAGAAGCTGAAAAATTTTTAGATATAAACACAAAACTAAATGAAGATGAAGAGATACCCTTTGTAAGAGCTTGTTGGAGTGAAAACTACCAAAAAGAGTTGGGAAAATTTGACTTGATTGTAGGAAGTGATTTACTATATGAAAGAGACCATGTAGGGCTTTTATCAAACTTTATAAATACACATGCAGATAAAAACTGTAAGGTAATTTTGGTAAATCCAAATAGAGGACATCAAGCAAAATTCAACAAAGAGATGGAAGATTTTAGTTTTTCACTAAATATTTTGGATGCAAAAAAGTTTGAGTTTACAAGTGAAGATTACAAAGGAAAAATATTTAAATCTGAAAGGAAATGGAGAGTTTTAAACTGCTATTTTCTTTTTTTTCGTATAATTAGTTAAATTTTTCAATAGGAATAAATATGGTTTATAGAACTTTAGAAGAAGAGATAAAAGCACTTGAAAAAGGACTTCCACCACTTGAAGATGATGGTTTTATTGGAGGAAGATTAAACCCTAGTGAAGCTAATTTAATACTGCTTCCTGTTCCATGGGAAGCAACAGTATCATTTGGAGAGGGTACTGCAAATGCTCCTGATGCAATAAAATTTGCAAGTCATCAATTAGATGTTGAAAATTACCATTATGTAAAACCATATAAAGCTGGAATTTCTATGCTAAAAACTAATAAAGATATTCAAAAATTGAGTAACAAAGCTAGAAAAAAAGCAACAAATGTAATTGATGCATTGGAAGATGGAAAAAATGCAAATAAAAAAGATATAAATTTTGTAAATGAGGCTTCAAAAAACTTAAATAAATTTGTATATGAAGAGTCAATTAAATATATCAAAGATGGTAAATTTATAGCCGTTGTAGGTGGAGATCACTCTAGCCCATTAGGTCTTATCAAGGCATTAAGCGACACTTTAAATGATGAGTTTGGAATACTTCATGTAGATGCTCACCACGATTTAAGAGAAGCTTATGAAGGTTTTACTTACTCTCATGCTTCAATTTTTTATAATGTTTTAAATGAGTGTAGTCGTGTATCAAAACTTGTTCAAATTGGAATAAGAGACTATAGTAGCGAAGAGGCAAAAAGAATGGAGGATTTAGGTGAAAAAGGTTCTTGTTTATATGACTCTTTAATGCAAAGCGAACTTGCTAGTGGTAAATCTTTGGAAGAACTTTTCTCTATTTATATAAATAAATTGCCACAAAATGTATATTTATCTATTGATATAGATGGGCTTGAACCTCTAAACTGCCCAAATACAGGAACTCCTGTGCCTGGAGGTTTAAGGTTTGCTGAACTTGAACACCTTATTTTTATGATAGTTAAAAGTGGAAGAAAAATAATCGGTTTTGACTTATGTGAAGTTGGAACAAGTCAAAATGCTTGGGATGAAAATGTTGGTGCTAGAGTTTTATATAACCTTTGTGGGGCATTACTAACTAGTCAAGGGAAGATTGAGTATAGATAAAAAGTAAGTTAAAACTTACTTTTTATAATTTTGATAAAGTTCTATTATCTCCTCTTTTTCTAGCTCTCTTTTTAGCTTATCAGACTCATCTTTTATAATTTGCCCAAATTTTATAGCTTCATCTTTACTCATATCAACTCCTAAAAACTCACTTATTATAAAGCTAATTCCACCTTTTCCTGATTGGGAATTTACTCTTATAACATTTTCATAACCTCTTTTTATATCTTTTGGATCTATTGGCAAATATGGTACATTCCAAATTTTGCTTCTATTTTCTCTATAAAAATCTATTCCTTTTTTTATAGCATCTTGATGTCCACCACTAAAAGCTGTAAATATCATATCTCCTACAAAAGGATGTCTTGGATGCACTTTTAAATTTGTATTTTTTTCATACATAGCTTTTATATCATCAATAATAGATAAATCAAGTTTTGGGTCAATTCCTTGCGAATAGATATTAAAAGCAAAGTTTACAATATCCAAATTTCCAGCTCTCTCGCCATTTCCAAACAAAGTTCCCTCAACTTTATCAGCACCAGCAAGTACAGCTAATTCAGCACTAGCAACCGATGTTCCTCTATCGTTATGTGGATGAACACTTATAATCAAGGCTTCACGATGGTTTAGATTTTTGCACATATACTCAATTCTATCCGCATAAATATTTGGCATACAAGCTTCCAAAGTGTTTGGCAAGTTTATTATCATCTTTTTTTGTTTTGTTGGTTTTACTACATTTATCACTTCATTGCATATTTTTATAGCAAAATCTAAATCTGTTTGAGAAAAGCTCTCTGGAGAGTATTGATAAGTTACATCTCCTTTAAAATCTTTTGTAAGTTCGACTAAATATTTCATTCCATCAACTGCCATTTGAACTATCTCTTCATCACTTTTTTGAAAAACAACTCTTCTTTGAAACTCATTTGTAGGATTATAAAGATGAAAAATTCCATTTTTTACACCTTTCATAGCTTCAACACTTTTTTTAATCAACTCTTTTTTTGCAGGGATTAAAACTTGAATTGCAACATCATCTGGCACTAAATTTTCATCTATTAATTTTCTAGTAAATGAAAAATCAGTATCACTAGCACTTGGAAAACTAACTTCTATTTGTTTAAATCCCATTTTTACTAAAGCTTGGAAATATTCCAATTTTTGCTCAACTGTTAATGGATTTATCAAAGCTTGATTTCCATCTCTTAAATCCACACTACAATAAATTGGTGCTTTTTCTATACTTTTATCTGCCCACTCTCTTTTGAAGTTTTCAACTCTTGGGTATTTTTCATATTTTGTAAAACTCATTGGTTTTCCTTTGTTTTATATTTTTGATTTTGTAAATTGTTGATTTGTGATTAAAAATTAGAAGAGAAGAAGAAGCGAAAAAGAGATGAATTTTTTTGTGATATTTACATTCATAGCAAACTCCTAAATTTTATTTTAGAAATTCTAGCTTTTATAAAAAAATAAATCTTGTACAAAATTAACATTTGAAAATATTGTTTTGATACTCTTTTGGTGTAAGCTGAAAAATTCTTTTAAAACTTCTATTTAAGTGGCTTTGGTCAAAAAATCCACTACTTTGTGCAACTTCGATTATTGGCAAATTTGAAGCCAAAAGCTCCTTTGCTAAATGAATTTTTTTGTTTATTATATATGAGTGAATAGGAAGTCCAAACTCTTTTTTAAAAATTCGTATCAAGTGAACTATACTTAAATCAAATTTTAAAGATAAATCTTCTAGTAAAAGCTCCTCCAAAAAATTCTCATCTAAATATTTTTTCAAATTCAAAGCCAAAATAGACTCCTCTTTGTAAGCAATTTTATCTTGTTTAAAAGAGAAAAAATCTAAACAAAATTGATAAAATCTCTCCTCTTTTTCAAGCAGAGATATTTTATTATCAAGTAAACAATCACAAAGATTTATAAAGTTTTTATAGATATTTTTATTTTTTATTAGCTCAAAATTTGAGTTAAATTCAAAATCAATTTTTTGCAAATAGTTCTTGCCTAAATACAAAACATAACCATCTTTTGAGATTTCATTTAAAGTCGCACAATGTGGAATTTGGCTATTTATAATAGCTATTTCATTTGTTTTTATATCACAAGAGATATTTTCAAAAATTAGTTTTAAAGAACCTTTTTTAATAGCTGTAATAGTAAGCTCTTCATGAAGATGCATTTTTATACAATCTTGAATATCTTTTATATATCGTAGTTCTAGGAAGTTTAATTTTGAGTTTTTAAAAATTGCAGATTTCATATAAAAAAGTATGGAAAAACTCCATACTTTTTCCTAAATAGTAAAAGATTAAGCTAAATTTTTAGCTACAAAATCCCAGTTTACAAGTTTCCAGAAGTTCTCTAGGAATTTTGGTCTAGCATTTCTTGTATCAATATAGTATGCATGTTCCCAAACATCACATGTTAAAACTGGTTTTAAACCATCAGTGATTGGGCAACCTGCATTTGAAGTAGTAACGATTTTTAAATCACCTTTATCAAGAACTAACCAAGCCCAACCTGAACCAAATTGTCCAATAGCTTTAGCTGTAAACTCCTCTTTAAATTTCTCAACGCTTCCAAAAGTTTTTGTTAAAACAGCTTCAACATTTGAAGGAATTGCACCTTGAGTTGGTGTTAAACCATTCCAAAAAAAGTCGTGGTTAAATACTTGAGCAGCATTATTAAAAATTCCTCCACTTGATTTTTTAATAATATCTTCTAAACTCATATTTTCAAACTCAGTACCAGGAATTAGGTTGTTTAAGTTTGTTACATAAGTGTTGTGGTGTTTTCCGTGGTGATACTCTAATGTCTCATCTGACATTAAAGGTGCTAAACTTGTAAATGGTAATTTCATTAATTCGTGTTTCATATTATTATCCTTTTTAAAAAAATTAAACTTTAGAATACTATTTTTTTACTTTGTATATAGTTAAAAACTATTTTTTAACTATATTGATAAGATTTTATTCCAAATTCGCCCAAAACAGAGAAAATATGGTCAAAAATATCTGATTGAATATTTTCATAATCAACCCATACTGTTGTTGCTGTAAAGCAGTAAATTTCCAAAGGAATACCATACTCTGTTGGAGCTAATTGTCTAACCATTATTGTCATATCTTTATTTATATTTGGATGATTTTTTAAATATGTAAGCAAATAGGCTCTTAAAGTACCAATATTAGTAAGTCTTCTTCCATTTATACTTACACTTAAATCAAAATTATTTTGTTCATTGTAATTTTTTATTTCATCTTGTTTTGCTTGTAAGTAAGGTGCCAAAAGATTTGCTTTTTCTAATCTTTTTATATCTTCATCATCCAAAAATTTTATACTTTTTATATCTATTTTTACTGCTCTTTTTATTCTTCGCCCACCGCTTTCTCTCATACCTCTATAGTTTTTAAATGAATCAGATACTAAAGCATAAGTTGGAATTGTTGTGATAGTTTTATCAAAATTTCGCACCTTTACAACATTTAATCCAATATCAATAACATCTCCATCTGCACCATATTTTGGCATCTCTATCCAATCTCCAATTTGCACCATTTTATTTGTGCTTAGTTGAAGACCAGCAGTGAATCCCAAAATTGTATCTTTGAAAACCAACATTAAAACAGCAGACATAGCTCCTAAACCACTTAAAATGGCAACTGGAGATTTATCTGCTAATATAGAAATTACATAAATAAAACAGATTATTCCAAAAATTAGTTTGATACTTTGAATTATCGTTCTCATGGCAAAAAACTGAACTTCAGTTGCTGCATGAAGAGTTTTAAAAGTTTTATCAATCAAAGAGTAAATCGCTAAAAGCCCAAAAATACTTATCCAAACAGAAGATATAATTAAAAGTGTCTCATAAATAGAGCCTTTTTCAATCCAAATATTAGCTTGCCAATATACAACCAAACCTTGAAAAACAAGTGCCAATCTTTGAAAAAGGTTCTCTTCTAAAAGTGAAGATGTAATTAGATTTCTTTTTTTACTATCAATTTTTTTTATAGATTTTAAAATTATTTTATGTAAAACAAAATGTATTATTATAAAAGTAAGTGCAATTATTATCAAAATTGAGATACTCATTGCAAAAAATGTAGGTTCAATTCCTATATCTTTTAAAAACTCAATTAAATATTTTTTCATTATATTTTTTTCTCCTTAAGTAAAGAGTTAAATAAGGCAAAGCCAAAAAAGGCTCTGTCTTATATTTTAAGCAAATGCAGGTTCTAAGAAAGGAATTATCTGTTTTTTTCTACTTAAACAACCATCTAGCCAAACTTTATTATCAACAAGTTTACAAGAGAATGCTTTTTCAAAAATTGAAGCATCATCACTTGTTACAAGAACTTCACTTCCTTCTTTCATAATATCTGTTAAAAGTAGTGCAACTGTGTGTAAGTTTTGCTCCTCTTTTAGCTTTTTAATATCAGCTAGAAGCTCATCTTTTATAGAGTCAAAAACACTTCCATCTACAACTTCAAGTTGTCCAACTCCAACTTTGCTTCCATGCATATCAAAGTTTTTGTAATCTCTTAAAACAAGTTCTCTAATTGGAGTTCCAATAACTTCCGATTTTACTTTAAACATCTCCATACCTAAAGCACCATAATCTTCAATATTTGCAATTTTTGCCAACTCTTTTACAACTTGAATATCAAGAGCTGTACAAGTTGGTGATTTAAAAATAACTGTATCACTTAAAATAGCACACATCATAATAGCAGCTATGTTTGCAGGAATTTCAACTTTATGATAATCATACATCTCTTTTACTATTGTATTTGTACACCCAACAGGTCTTATCCAACACTCTAATGGAGCTGAAGTTGTAATATCTCCTAATTTATGATGATCTACTATTCCTACAACTGTTGTTTTATCAAGTTCTTGTGGAGCTTGTGCAATATCTGAATAATCAGTAATAAAAAGTTCATCTCCAGCAAAAGAAGTTTTTAAAATTGGGGCTTCAAAGCCAAATTTATCTAAAATAAATTTTGTCTCAGGGTTTAATTCTCCTTGTCTTGCAGGTATTGCAGGACGACCAATTTTATTTAATAAATAAGCTAAAGAAATAGCCGAACAAACTGAATCTGAATCTGGAAT
Source organism: Aliarcobacter sp. (assembly GCA_039810345.1). GTDB lineage: Bacteria > Campylobacterota > Campylobacteria > Campylobacterales > Arcobacteraceae > Aliarcobacter. The sequence continues at coordinate 50,700 of JBDHWU010000003.1, forward strand.
AATGTGTCCACATGTATAAAGTGCCATAGGTTTTATCCTTTTTTGATATTTTTTAATTTAAAGTGTGGATTTTAGCTAAATATAGGTAATTTTTTTGTTAAATTAATATATCAACATTTTTTTATAATATCGTCCATAGCTTTAATAAAATCGTCACTATAATTTACACACTTACATACCTTATATTCAGCAACTTCTAAATTTTTGGCAATATGTTTATACTCTATAGCTAATTCAAAATCTGTTTCTGAATTATCAATTATAAAAGAAAGAGGATAGATTAAAACTTTTTGATCTTTAAACTCTTTTAATTTTTCATCAAGTGAAGGTTCTAACCATTTCATAGGACCCACTTTTGATTGATATGCAAGATGAATAGATTTAAAATTCATACCTTTTTTTTCAAGCATATTTTTTAAAATATCTACATGTTCAATCATTTGAGTCTCATAAGGATCTCCATTATCAACTATCTTTTGAGGAAGACCATGAGCTGAAAAAATAAGGTTAAAATCTTCACAATTTTCAACATTTTTTTCTATCTCATTTATAATACAAGTATTAAAAAGGTCATTTTTATAAAAAGTCTCTATATACCTTACATTTTTACCAAAACTATATGGTAAAAAGTCTATAAAATCTTCAATAGAAGATTTTGTTGTAGTTGTTGAATATTGTGGATAAAGTGGAAATAAAACAATCTCTTTCATACCATCTTTTAAAATTTCATCTATAACTTCTTGTGCAAAAGGCGGAGTATATCTCATAACTTGATAAGTTTTATAATCACTTAGTTTTTCATTGCATTTTGCTACAAGTTTTTCTGTAAGTGGATTAATTGGAGATTCATTTCCAATATGTTCATAGTTTTTCCAAGCATCATCAAGTCTTTTTCTTGTAATCATAAATGCTATTAATTTTCTTAAAAGATTACTTTTTATAGTTAAAATATTTTTATCATTAAACATATTTGTTAGAAACATTTTTAATTCATTTTTATTTCTAGCTCCACCCATATTTAATAAAACTAATGCTTTATTTTTATTTTGCATTTTCCAACCTTATAATTTCATCGCTACACCATTTTGCCATATCTAAATCATGAGTTACCAATAAAATAGCACACTCATTAAGCAAATCTACCAAAAGTTTCATAGTCTCATAAGCTATTATATTATCTAAAGCTGATGTTGGTTCATCAACTAAAAGTAGTTTTGGTTTTTGTAAAATTGCTCTTAAAATAGAACATCTTTGAAGTTGTCCACCACTTAATTCAAATGGTTTTTTATGTAATTGGCTCTCTTGTAGGCTTAATTTTGGCAAAATAGTATCAAGTTCATCTTTAAAATCCCTTTTTAATACATCTTTTATTTGCTCATAAATAGTATATGTTGGATGAAAAGAGTTAAATGGATCTTGAAAAATAATTGCTGTTTTATCTTTTTTTATTGTTCCTGAAAATGGTTTTAAATTTTCTAAAATAAGTTCAAAAAGTGTAGTTTTTCCACTTCCACTTTTTCCAAATATTGTTTTTATTTCACCTTTTTTTAACTCTAAATCAAAGTTATTAAATATTAATTTATTCTTTTTATATCCAAAAACCAAATTTTTTATCTCTAAAACCAAAACTAGCCTCTAAGTATTAAACTATCTCATTATAGCTTATAGGTTTAGAAAAATAAAATCCTTGAGCAGAGTCTATGTTTAACTCTTTTATCTTATTGTAAATAGCTTCACTAGAAACAAATTCAGCAACTGTTTTAATATCAAACTCTTTTGCAATATTTGATATTGTTTTTACAATAATCTCTAACTCTTTTGAATTATCAATATTTTTAATCAAAGAACCATCTATTTTTATAAAATCTACATTTAATCTTGATAAAAGATGGAAATTTGAATAACCAGCTCCAAAATCATCTATTCCAACTTTACATCCAAATGAAGAAACAGTTTTGATAAATTTTTCAACCAAATCAAAATCACTAATCTCTTCAGATTCTAATATTTCAAACTCTAAAGAAGATGCAAAATTTATATTATTTTCTAAAAATCTATAGATATAAGTTGTTGTTTTTTCATTTGATAAATCATCATAAGAGATATTTACTGAAACTCTTTTTTGCTTATTTTTAATTAATTTTAAAGAGTCATCTAAAATTACTTGTACTATATTTGGATACATTTTAGTCTTTTTTGCAATTTGTAAAAAGCTATATGGACCGTATTCAACACCTTCTGGAGAGATATATCTAATTAAAGCCTCATATTTTACTATCTCTTGTGTTTTAGAATCCACTATGGGCTGAAAAAATGCTTGAAGTAAATTATCTTTAAAACCTTGTTTTAACTGTTTTATCCATTTTATATTCTCTTCAAAAGATTGTTGAATTTTATATGATTCATCATAAATCATAATTTTTTGGAATTTTTTTCTGGCATAACTAATAATTCTTTGCGAATATTTATAGGCTAAAAGCCCCTTACTTTTGGCTATTCCCACAGTGATATTTATATCAATTTCATTGTCTTCAACATAAAAAGACTCCAATTCAATCTTATCTATAAATGCTCTACAAAAATTAAAAAAATCTTCTACAGGTAAACTATTTTTTGATAAAATAGCAAATTTATCTGCTTCTATTCTATAAATTGAATAAGTTTGCCTTGGAAAATAATCTTTTAATTTTAGAGTAAATTCATATAAAATCTTATCTCCAATAGCCTCTCCAAAAAGGTCATTTATTGTTGCAAATTCATCAATATCTATTAAAGCAACTAAATCTGATTCATTTTTTTGTAAATCTTTTTTAAGTTTATTTCTATTTGAAAGTTTTGTAAGTTTATCTGTATATAAATCTTTTAACTCATGATAAATCAAAGATTGGCTCATAGCTTGAAGAAGTTTTGTTATATCTATTGGTTTTAAAACATATTTATCAACACCAATATCAATAGCTTCAAGCAAATACTCTTTGTTTGAAAATGCTGTTGTTACAATAACAGGTATATTTAAATTTGTCTCTTTTAATTTTTTTATAAAATCTAAACCATTTAAAACTGGCATATTTATATCAGTAATAATTAAATCAATCTCATCTTCATATTTTAAAAAAAGTTCATAAGCCTCTTTACCATTTGTCGCTATATATTGATTTTTTGTGAAAGATTTCAAGATTGAAGATGTTACATCTCTTAAGTCAGCTTCATCTTCAGCATACAAAATCGTAATGTTTTTTAGAATATCAATATTGTCTATCATTAAACCACTCTTTGAATTATAATAAGATATAATACACAAAAAAACTTAAAAAATAAGTAATTTTTAGAATAAATAATTTTTAAGAACCAAAGGAGATAATTTTTGTCAAAAATAACATGCAATCATTGTCATTTATCATTTAGCGAAGAAATAATGATAAAAGAGAATGATTTAAATTTTTGTTGTAGTGGTTGCCAAAATGTATATCATATTTTAAAAAGTGAAAATTTAGACTCATTTTACGAAAAACTTGGAAATAAGTCTATAAAAGCTCCTTTACAAGTAAATAATGACGATTTAGATAAATTTGATTCACAAAATTTTTTAAACAACTACACATCTCTTACAAATGATGGTTTTACAAAAGTAGATTTAATACTTGAAGGAATTCATTGTGCTGCTTGTATTTGGTTAAATGAAAAAATTTTATATGATACAAAAGGTATAATTGAAGCAAATATAAATTTCACTACAAACAAAGCTAAAATAATCTTTAATCAAGAGCAAATAAAACTAAGTGAAATTATAAAAAAAATTAGAAGTATTGGCTACAATGCTTATGCTTATGACTCTAGTGTTGCAGATAAAAAAGCTAGTAAAGCGAAACAAGATTATTTCATAAAAATGATGGTTGCTGTTGTTTGTACCATGAATATTATGATGTTAAGCGTTGCAAAATACACAGGTTTTTTTACAGGAATGAGTGCTGATGTTAAGCATATGATTCACTTTGCAGAGTTTTTACTTACAACTCCTGTTTTATTTTATAGTGGTTTTGTTTTTTATAAAGGTGCTTTCTTTGGCTTAAAAAATAAAATGGTAACTATGGATTTACTTGTAAGTTCAGGTGCAACAATGACTTATATTTACTCTTTGTTTGTTTTGTTTGGGGCAAAAGGAGAGAGCTATTTTGACTCTGTTTCTATGATTATTACCTTTGTTTTAGTTGGAAAATATCTTGAAGTTATTGGAAAAAAATCAGCAATTGATACTTTGGATAAAATAAAATCTACTTTGCCTCTTGAAGCTTTAGTTATAGAAAATAAAGAAAAAATAGTAAAAGCTTTGAACGAAATAAAAATAGGTGATATTATAGAGATAAAAATAGGAGAAAAAGTTCCAGTAGATGGGAAAATAGTTTTTGGAAGTGCATCTTTTGATGAATCAACTCTAACAGGAGAATCTCTTCCAGTTTATAAAAAGGCTGGAGATACTATTTTTAGTGGAACTGCTATTTTAGACTCACTTATTCATTTTGAAGTTACAAAAGATTTCAAGAACTCAACATTTTCATCTATTGTAACACTTTTGGAAGACTCTTTAAGTTCAAAACCAAAAATAGAAACTCTTGCAAATAAGCTTTCAAGAGGATTTAGCTTAATAATTTTAAGTATTGCATTTGCCACTTTTTTAGTTTGGTACAATTTTGGGCTTGATTTGGGCTTCTATTTTGAGGGAACAAACCAGTTTGAAAGGTCATTTATAACTGCTGTTTCTGTTGTTGTTATTGCTTGTCCATGTGCTTTAGCTCTTGCAACTCCAATGGCAAGTTTAGTTGGAATAAATGAACTAGCAAAAAAATCTCTTCTTTTTAAAGAGGCAAAATATATTGAAAGTCTTGCAAATGCAACAATGGTTGTTTTTGATAAAACAGGGACTTTAAGTAAAGGAGAACTTGAAGTTTGCAATGCAGAATTTTTCAGTAAAGATGAAGAGAAGTTAAATCTCTTATACTCTTTATTAAGTAGCTCAAACCATCCAGTAAGCCAAGCAGTAAAAAAATATATGGAAACAAATTTTAAACTTCAAGCTTTAGAGCTTAATAGTATAAAAAATATTGAAGCAAAAGGACTAAGTGCAAAATATGGTTCAAATGAGCTTTTAGGTGGAAATTTAGCACTTCTTAAAGAGTTTGGAATTGATTTTAATAAGGAAGAAAATACTACTTTATATATCTTTGCTATAAATAAAAATGTTATTGCAAATTTTGAATTAAAAGATGAAATAAAAGATGATGCAAAAGATTTAATAGAGTATTTAAAAAATGAAAATATAAAAGTTGTAATGCTAACAGGTGATAATAATTATGTAGCTTCAAAAGTAGCAAATGAACTAAAAATTGATAATTTTAGAGCAAATCTAAGCCCTAGTGATAAAGCAAATTTTGTAAGAGAACAAAAAGAAAATAAAAATATTGTTGTAATGGTTGGCGATGGTGTAAATGATAGTGTAGCATTAGGTTACAGTGATGTTGCAATTGCCATGGGAAATGGAGCTGATATATCTATGATGGTTTCAGATATTGTTCTTTTAAGTTCAAAATTAAAAGCTCTAAAAGATGCTTTTATGATTTCAAAAAAGACTTATAAGCATATAAAACAAAATTTAGCATTTTCTTTAATATACAATGCCCTTACAATTCCTATAGCTATGTTAGGGTATATCATTCCATTATTTGCAGCACTTTCAATGAGTTTAAGCTCACTTGTAGTAGTGTTTAACTCTTTAAGAATAAAATTAAAATAAGGAAATTTATAATGATAGATGATACACTATTTTTTATGCTAATTGTTGGATTAATTATTTCTGCAGGAATGCTATTTTTATTTATATGGGCTGCTAAATCTGGTCAATTTGATGATGCTTCAAGAATGACAAATGGAATGCTTTTTGATAGTGTTGAAGACTTAAATGATGCTATAAAAAAAGAGGACTCTATAAAAGAGGCAAAAAGACAAAAAAATAAACAAAAAAAAGAGGAAGAGTAAAACTCTTCCTCTTTAATTGAAAAAATAAATTTAAATTATTTTCCAATATAATCAGCTAATGCTTTAATATCAGCATCAGATAATTTTGCTACTTGACCTTTCATAAGAGCAGCCATTTTTCCAGCATTTGCATAAGTTCCATCTTTGTAACCATGTAATGCTTTTTCAATATCAGCTTTCGCTAAATTAGCTGGAACATGAGATTTACTTTGAGTTGTTGTATTAACCTCTCCTTTTACTCCGTGACATGCCTTACAAGCTGTATAAGAAGCTGGTGCATCTGCAAATGCAAAAGCTGCTAAAGCTACTGTTGCTAAAACTATTTTTTTCATTGTATTCTCCTTAAAAATTAAGAAAAGTATTTTAGCTTTTTTTTCTTTTTTTAGGCTTAATATTTTTCTTTAATTGTGCTATTGCAATTGGAAGTTTTATATAATATTGTAGAAATATTGTGAATTAGAATAAGAGTTATTTGTAAAAATTAAAAAAGGTTATATTCTTTACTTTAACCAATTATTTACAATCTCATCTTGTGAAAATAGTTTTGTTTTTCTTCTTGCAATATTAGCAATAGCTAAAATCTCTTTTGTAGATTTCTCTAAATCATCATTTATAATTAGATAATCATAATCTAAAAATGAGTTTATCTCCTCTTTAGCATTTATTAATCTCTTTTCAATAATATCACCGCTATCACTATTTCTACTATATAATCTCTCTTTCAAAATAGTTAAATTTGGAGTTGTTATAAAAACAGAAGTTACAGAAGAATTTAATTTTTTTCGTACAATTTTATGTCCTTGAACATCTATATCAAAAATTACTAATTTTGCATCATTTAATGCTTCAATAATAGGTTTTAATGATGTTCCGTAATAGTTATCATGAACTTTTGCCCACTCAAGAAAATTTCCAGCTTCAATATCTTTTTCAAACTCATCTTTAGTTACAAAATAGTAATCGACTCCATTTTTTTCACCCTCTCTAGGCTTTCTTGTTGTTGTAGAAATAGAGAAATAGTAATTATCTATATTTTTATAAATTTCTTTTAAAAGTGTTGATTTTCCACATCCACTAGGTCCTGATAGAATTAGTATTGCACCTTTATTTTCCATTTTTTTCCTCTTTCAAACTAATTTTAACATCAACAACTTCACCATTTACAAGTCTATTTATAATGCTTTGGTCAAACTTTTCCAAAAATGGTCTTAGCTCTTCAATAGCAAACTTATTTAAAACCAAATTATATTTTTTTTCTTCTTTTTGGTTTAAATCAAACTCATATTCTCTTACTTCTTCAAGAGCATCATCAATAATAGAAGATATATCCTTCCAATCATTTTTTTCAAGCTCTATTTCATTTTGGATTTTTTCTTCTTTTAAAATATTATTAATCTTATTTAATTCATTATTATCGAGAATTCCTCCATTATTTAAAGAAGAAACACTTACTAAACTTTCATCTATAAAAGAGAATTCATCTTCACTAATACTATCTTCAACAAATTTTTCATTTGAAAAAATGGAATTATTATTTACACTATTTTTTTGAATTATAAAAGTTTTATCTTCTATTTCAAAATTACTATATTTTTTCTCTCTTCTACTATAATTTAGCTCATCATCATATAAAATATCTATCTCTTCATTTAAAATAGATTCTAATTTAGTTGGTAAAAATGGTCTTGGAATTATAAAATCTCTAGCCACACTAAAAGAAAGTTCTTCTGAAGATATAGCTCCTAATCTTTTTGTATATTGTTTATAGTTATTGAAATTATCATCAATAAAAGGATGATCTACAATTATAAAATCATACTCTTCATTTACGATTGTAGATTTTTGAATAGTTAAATCTATATCCATTTTTTTACAAACAAGAGCAAAAATATGTTCAATTATTGTTGTATCACAAATTAAAAGAACTTTTTTCAACATTTCAACTCCACTAGTTTTAAATCAATAAGTTTATAAACTTTATCACATCTAAAAGCTAAATCTTCTTCATGAGTTACCAAAATAAGACCTGCATCATTTTCATTTATATAATTAAAAAGTGTATTCATAACTACTTTTGCAGTCTCTTTATCTAAATTACCTGTTGGTTCATCTGCAAAAATAACTTTTGGTTTTTTCATCAATATCCTAGCAATAGATAGCCTTTGTTGTTGTCCACCACTAAGTTCTCCAACACCTTGATTTAAAACATGCTCAATATTTAACTCTTTTAAAAGATTATTATCAATATTTGTATGGCTTAAAAAAGTTGCAATATTCAAATTTTCAATTGCACTAAAACCACGAAATAAATAGTGTGCTTGAAAAATAATACCAAAATCATCTCTTCTTATTGTTAGAAGCTCATTTTGTTTTAAAGAGTATATATCTTTACTTTGAAAAACAACATTCCCTGTTGTTGGCTTTAAAAGTGAAGATAAAATGTTAAGTAAAGTAGATTTTCCACTTCCACTTGTTCCTATTATTGCTATTGACTCTTTTTTCTGTAAAGAGAGATTTATATTTTTGAAAAGTTCATAATCAAAGTTGTGAGATAGATTTTTTGCTTCAAGAAGTGTGGATGCAAGGAGTGGTCTATTATTAATTTTTTCACTCATTGCATATCCTTTTTATAATAGTTTTTTAAAAACTATAAATTATTTACCCATTTGTTTTGCAACTTCGGCTGCGAAATCTTCTTCTTTCTTTTCAATTCCTTCACCTAGTTCAAATCTTACATAAGCAGTAATTTCAATTGAAGCATCAACTTCAGCAATTGCTTGTTCAACTGTTTGTTTATCATTCATTACATAAGCTTGTGATAAAAGTGCAAATCTTCCATCTAATTGAGTATTATCAGTGATAAATCTCTCAATTTGTCCTGGAATAATATTTGCCCAGATTTTTTCTGGTTTTCCAGCTGCTCTTAACTCATCTTCAAATCTTGCTTTTGCAGCAGCAATAGCTTCTTCAGTTAATTGACTTCTTGAAACAAATTCTGGAATTTTTTTAAGAGGTTTTTTTAATCTTACAAGCTCATCATTTTCAGCTTCAATCTCAGCTCTAATAGCTCTATTTTCACTTTCAACAAAAGCAGGATCTAAATCTTTATAAGATATAACTGTTGGTTTCATAGCACTTGCATGCATTGCAATATTTCTTAAAAGAGTTGTTGCTTTATCTTTTACATTGTCATTACATTTTGCAGCTAGAAGAACTCCTGTTCTTCCTGTTACGTGAACATAACCATTTACAACTTGACCTTCAACAGCCTCTAATTTTCTAGCAACTAGGTTTTCTCCAATAGTTGCAATTTTTTCAGCTAAATATGTAGGAAAATCTTTTCCATCTATTGTTGAAGAGTTTAAAGTTTCAGCATTTTTAATACCATTTGCTAATGCATGTCCTGTAATCTCTTTTGTAAGGTTGATAAAATTTTCATTTTTAGCAACAAAGTCTGTTTGAGAGTTTAACTCTAAAATTACAGCTTTAGTATTATCACTATTTATTTCAATAGCAACAAGACCTTCAGCAGCAACATTTCCAGCTTTTTTTGCAGCTTTTCCTAGACCAGCTTCTCTTAAAGCTTGAACAGCTTTTTCTAAATCTCCACCAGTCTCATTAAGTGCATTTTTGCAGTCCATCATTCCTGCACCAGTCATCTCTCTTAATTCTTTGATTAGTTGTGGAGTTGCTGCCATTATGCTTCTTCTCCCTCTGCAAAATTAAACTCTTCACCTTCTGCAACTGCTTCAGCTATAAGCTCGTCTTTTTCTAATTGTGAAATAGGTTCAACAACTTCTTCACCATCTGTAAGAGCTGCTTTACCTTCATTCATAGCTGCTGCCATCTCATTACAGAATAAATGAATACTTCTAATAGCATCATCATTTCCTGGAATTGGTAAATCAACAACATCTGGGTCACAGTTTGTATCTAAAGGAGCAACAACTGTAATTCCTAATCTTCTTGCTTCTTGAATAGCAATTTTTTCTTTAACAGCATCAAGAACAAACATCATATCTGGAAGTTTATTCATATCTTTAATTCCACCAAGATATAACTCTAATTTCTCTTCTTTTCTAGTAAGCATTAAAGCTTCTTTTTTAGTTAAAAGGTCTAATTGCCCTTCTTCTCTCATTTTTTTAATAATTTCTAATTTTCTAATTGATTTTTTGATTGTTCCAAAGTTTGTAAGCATTCCACCTAACCATCTGTGGTTTACATATGGCATTCCACAGCTCTCAGCAGCTTTTTTGATAGTTTCACTAGCTTGTTTTTTTGTTCCAACAAAAATCATTGTTTGACCTTCAGCTGCTCTATCTCTTACAACATTATATGTATATCTGAAATATCTTAATGTTTTTTGTAAATCTATAATATAGATATTTTTTCTAACACCGAAAATGAATTTTTTCATTTTTGGATTCCATCTTCTTGTTTGGTGTCCGAAGTGTACACCACACTCTAATAGGTCTTTCATTGTAACCATGAGTAATTCTCCTTGAATTATGTTTTGTTTTATTTTTTATACAGGGTTTAGCCTCTGTGTCCCTTAATGCCAAATCTATTTGCCACAACCCGTACAAGGATTGACACATGTGAGGTTCTAAATTCAAAATATTGAAATTTTGTAAAATAGAAAGGCGATTATATCTAAATAAAATTAAGATTTGTTTAATTTTTTAAATAACAAAATATAATTATTCATAACTTTTAGCTATACTTTTTGCAGTATTAAGCAAATTTTCACTCCAATTCTCACTTAAAGCATCAATAGTAACAACTGTTCCATTTATCTGTTTTGCTAAAATTTCAGATGATTTTTTTGAAAATTGTGGAGAGGTAAAAACTATTTTTATATTATGTGTTTTAGCCTCATCTATTAATTTTACAAGTTCGTTTGGTTTTGGCTCTTTACCCATATTTTCAACTGCAATTTGTTCAAGATTATATCTTTTTGCAAAATATCCCCAAGATGGATGAAATACCATAAAAGCACGGTTTTTATGAGGTTCTAAAATATTTTTTATGCTCTTATCTAACATATCTAGCTCTTTTATAAACTCTTCATAATTTGCCTTATAAAAATCACTATTTTCTTTGTCAGCTAAAATAATAGCTTCATAAATATTTTTTGCTTGAGTTTTTATCAAAATTGGATCAAGCCAAATATGAGGATCTAAAGATTCTTCTTCTTCATGTTTATGACCTTTTTCTTCATTCTCATGGCTATGATTTAGCATCATAATTTTTTCAATTCCATCTGTTGTATCCACAAAAATTGTATTTTTAGCATTTTGTTTAAACTTTTCTATCCAAACATTTTCACTAGGCTCACCTATTTTAAAATATAATTTTGAATTAAATAAAGCTTTCATATTTGAAGGCTTAGGTTCGAAATTATGTGGTGAACTATTTGGTGGTACCATAACATTTACTTCAAATTTATCCTTTACTATTTTTTCTACAAAATACTTTTGAGGCAAAATTGTAACTGTTAATTCATCTTTAGCAAATAAACTAATTGATAAAAACAAAACGGCTATTATAAATTTTTTCATAATTTCTCCTATATATGCAACTAAGTTGCAAAAAAATTTTAGAATTCTATTCAGATTAAACTTTAATGCAACTTAGTGGCAAATTTAATACTTTTTTTGCTAAACTAGATTTATGGATACTATAATACAAAAAAATAATTTTTCAAATATAAAATTAACAACAGCTAGAAAATCTATCTTAGATATTTTACTAGAGTCAAAAAAACCACTTTGTTATGAAGATTTAAAAGATAAAATCTTTATGGATAAAGCAACTTTTTATAGAAATATAAGCTATTTTGAAGAGGAAAATCTAATAAATTCTTTTGAATCAAATGATAAAAAAAGATATTTTGAAATCAAAGATAAAGAGCATATTCACTTTATTTGCTCAAATTGTTCAACTATTGAGTGCATATATGAAAATACAGATTTTACTCTTAGTGATTACAAAATAGATACGATAATTCTAAAAGGAAAATGTAAGGAGTGCAATAAATGAATAGTAATTTTTTAACAAAAAGACAACTTCAACAAATTGTAAAATTAAAAAGACGATATAACTTTATTAAAAATTTTATCTCTATTGAGACTCTTAGCGGATTTATGCTTTTTACAGTTACTGTTTTTGCTGTAATTATTGCAAATTCAAGTTTTTCAGATTTTTATTTTAATATATTAAAAAGCCCTATTTCTATTGGTTTTGGTGAAAATATTTTCTCAATGAGTACTCTTCACTGGATAAATGATGTTTTAATGGCAATATTTTTTCTAGTTGTTGGTCTTGAAATAAAAAGAGATATGTTAATAGGAGAGCTTTCTAGTGTGAAAAAAGCCTCATTCCCAATTATTGCAGCAATTGGAGGGATGATTGTTCCAGCTATTATTTACATAAGTTTAAATAAAGAGTATCCAACTGGGTTTGGAATTCCAATGGCAACAGATATAGCCTTTGCACTAGGAATACTGCTTCTTTTAGGAAATCGTGTTAGCATGTCTATTAAGCTATTTTTAGTAACTTTAGCTGTTGTAGATGATTTAGGAGCAATTGTAGTAGTTGCTATTTTTTATACTAGCGAGATAAATTACCTATTTTTCATACATGCTTTAGTTGTTTACTCTATCTTAATGCTTTTAAACTATTTTAATGTTCAAAGACTTCTTCCTTATTTAATTCTAGGAGTATTATTATGGATTTTTGTACATAAAATTGGAATCCACTCTACTATAGCTGGAGTTTTACTTGCATTTACAATTCCACTTAAGCAAAAGAAAATCAAAAACATTGAAACAGATGAAAGCAATGCACCTTTAATAAAACTAGAACATGCCTTACATAATTTTAGTGCTTTTGTAATAATGCCTTTATTTGCTCTAGCTAATGCAGGAGTTGAGATTGATTTTTCAAGTGTTATTGAACACAAACAGATAGTTTTAGGTGTTGCTCTTGGGCTTGTAATTGGAAAACCAATTGGGATTTTTCTATTTACCTTTATTGCAAGTTATTTAAAAATAGCTACCAAACCTGCTACTGTAACTTGGAAAGAGATAATAGCTGTAGGGTTTTTGGGTGGAATTGGATTTACAATGTCGATTTTCATATCTCATTTAGCATTTACTGATAACTCTATTGTAAGTGCTGTAAAAATTGGTATATTTGCTAGTTCTATAAGTGCTGCTATAATTGGAGTTGTTTTACTCCTTTTGGTAAAGAGAAGAGCCTAGGTTCTTCTCTTTAATCTTTATTTTCTAAAAGATACTCATATTTCTTATCTGTTAAAAGCTTCATAAAAGCAACCAAAGCATCTATTTTTCTATCATTTTGTGCATTTGCTTTAAGCTCTTTTAACGAAATTGAGCTTTTATGCTCTGGCTCATCCCAAGGAAGATTTGTTTCTGGATTTAAAACTCTATCTTTATTATTGTACTTATCATAAAACTCTACAACTGTTCTTAACTCTTTAAAAACTCCATTATGCATATATGGAGCAGTTACTGCCACATTTCTTAGAGTTGGAGTTTTATATTTTCCTATTTGCTCATTTTTATTTTTATGGTTTTTTATAGAGCCATTTGCTAAAAGTCCTAAATCTTTGTTTTTTTCACCATTTTTTGCTCTTAACTCTTTATTTATTGGTACTCCAATATTATGAAACTCATAGTTTGTAAAAGTTTCACCCTCTTTATCTTCACCTTTTAATACATGGCATGTTGCACATGAGTTGTTGTTATTTGAGAAAAAAATTGACATTCCTAAATCTTCAAGAGGTGTTAAATCATATTCACCTTTTAAATATCTATCATATTTTGAATCAAAAGGACTAAACTCTTCACTTCTTTCATAACTTGCTATTAGTTTTGTCATAGCTTCATAAGCTTTTTTATCGTTTTGAAAAATATCATCTCCAAAAAGTTTTTTGAAATTTTCTACATAAAATTCATTCTCTTTAATTCTTTCTACTACCTCTTTTTCATCTTTCATCCCCATTTCAATAGGATTTAGTGGAGGTCCTCCAGCTTGAACTTCAAGAGTTGCTGCTCTTCCATCCCAAAACTGCCCACCTACAAAAACTCCTTTTTTCTTATCAAAATGAAAATTTGGAGAAAATTTTGCATAAGAAGCTGTTGGAGTTTGTCTATCTCCCAAAGATTTCAAATCATCTCCCAAAGATGCCATTTTTTGCACTCCATTATCTCTATCATCCACAAAACCTGCTTGTGGATTATGGCAAGTTGCACAACTTTGAGTTCTGTTTTTTGATAAGTTTACATCAAAAAATAGAGTTTTTCCTAACTCCTCTTTTGTTAAATCATCAGCATTAAGAGTTGAGATTAGTAGCATTTTTGCTAGAATAAAGCTTAATTTTTTCAAAATATCCTCCTTTTTTTAATAAATTGACAAAAGGTCTTGTGTATAAATCTTTTATAGTCTTATACTCACTCATTTGGTTTTTTCTAATTCCAAATTTTAAAACCTTTATATCTTTTGATAGAGCTAAAGTTCCAAAAACTCTATCCCAAATAGCTATATAACCACCATAATTTTTATTAAAATGCTTTTTATCGTGATGTATTTGATGCTGTTTTGGAGATAAAAACCACTTTTCAATAAAAGAAAAATATGCAAATGGAACATGAGAGTGTCTTAAATTTGAGCCAAAAATTGAAGAGATAAAAACCAGTGCATTTACTCCAAAAATCATATAAATATCTATTTTTGCACCAAATAAATAGATAAAAATACCAGTAACTAAACCAACACTTAAAGCATATCTAAGTCCAAACAAAAAATTTTCTACAAAATGAACCCTATAAAAAGTAATTGGTGTTAAAACCTTAGCACTATGATGAACTTTGTGAAATTCCCAAAGAATGGGAACTATATGCAAAAATCTATGAAGCCAATATCTTGTAAAATCGCTAAAAATAAATATAGAAAAAGTGTATAAAAGTGTAATTTGAAAATAAGAGAAATTAAAGGTTTCAAAAAAACCAAAATAGCTATATAAAGCTTTATTTACAAATAAAGCAACACTTTTTGCACTCAATATAAAAGGTATTATTAGAAAAATATTTACTAAATTTGATAAAAAAAAGTAAATATAATCTAATTTTGCACTAGGATGTAACCAAAGTTTTGAAGAGCTAATAACTCTTGTACTTTTTTTTGTGAAATAAAAATACAAAATAGCCAAAAATAAAGAGCTAAATAGATACAGCCAATATACTCTTTTATTTGGGTTAGTTAAAAAATCTAGTGCAACAAGCTCCAAAATTAATCTCCGTCTGCATCTAATATCTCAGCTTTAAGCCCCAATTTTTCAATAATTGTTACATAATATAAATCATGTATTTTTGATACTGTATTAAAAAGATTTAAAGCATTTGAAAAATCATCTTTGGATAAATTATCTAACTCTTTTTTTGCTAATTTAATATTTTTTAAAACCATATTTATCTCATTTAAAGCATTTTTCTCTTTTGCCAAAGTATATAGGTTTTTATAATTTTTCTCTTCTATTAACTCATTTTGTGCATCTAAAATCGCTCTTATTGCTTCAAAAGAGCTTTGACTTAAAAAGTATTCAGCACGACTATTTTTTGAATCATTTTTATATTTTGAAGAGAGTCCTGCAGGGTTTCCAACTCTCCACTCTTTTAATCTATATGAAGATGCGATTAATGAGTTAATTAAAATAGCGTTTTCTTCTGCTACACTTTTTGTTGGGTTTAAAAGGTAGTTTGAATAAGCCTCTTTAATTTCTTCAAGATGTGATATTATAGAGTTTAAAATCTCAATTGCCAACTCTTTTTCTCTATTTGAGATACTCTCTTTTGAATATAAAACATACTCCAAAGCATTAATAGTTTTAAATGAGTTTTTAAATAAAGCTTTTTTTACTTCAGTTTGACCCTCTATTACTCTTTTCATTTGAGAATTCAAATCCTCTTTTAAGTTGTTAAAAATATCGATATATCGTGGAGTATCCAACAAATCACTATTTATTTCACCAGCAAAATAGTTTGCTTCAACTTTTTTCCAAGATGATACAAAATCTTTGAAATTCTTATCATTTACCTCTTTTTGCAATATTTTTGCACTAGTTATTGCCTTTTGTGTATCAACTATTGAAACATTTTTTATAACACTTTGAAAAATTGACTCTTCTGCAAATAAGTTTATAAAAAACATCAAAAAAACCAGAACTATTTTTTTCACTATAACTCCTCTAAAAATTTAATTAACTTCTCTCTATCTTTTTTATCCAAAGATTTATAGGCTTCAAGACTTCCTTTTGCTTCTCCACCGTGCCATAAAATCGCTTCTTGCACATTTTTTGCTCTTCCATCATGCAAAAATCTAGCTTCAGATTTATTTGTAAGAAGATTTATTTTTGTTCCCCAAAGTGGTGCTGTTCTCCACTCATTTCCTTGTGCATTAAACTCAACTCTATTATCAGCTAAATCCTCACCCATATTATGAAGCAAAAAATCTGAAAATGGAGATACTTCAAAACCAAGTGTTGTTTTAAAACTACTTATATGACACTTGTTGCAAGATAAGCTTTCAAAAATGGCAAAGCCATCTTTATACTCTTTTGTATCTTTATTTGTACTATAAGTTTTTAAATTTTGCAAATAAAAATTAATCGCATCAAGCCTAAAATCGGGTAAATCTATTTTATCTTTTGCTTTTGGAGCTTCAAGACACTCTTTTTGAAATTTTGTACACTTTTCTTCTAGCTCAAGTGTTGTTGTAAGTCCCATATCATTTGAAGCAGCAAAGGCTACTTGCTCTTTTAGTTTTGAAACACTTGCTTTATGTGTATATCTTCCTAACTCATATTTTTTTGTAATTGGTGAGTAAACAAAATTTGCTTTTGCTCTAATTCCATCATTATCTTTATCATCTAAATCAACATTTTTTAAAATCTCTTCATCTTTTATTAAAGAGATTAATCCCATACCATTTAAGCTTTGAGCCATTCTATATGAAACTACTGTATCTTTATCCAAAGAGCCATAATTAAGATTTTCTAAAAAGTATTTTGGTTTTTGTAAAGTTATTTTTTCGCCATCATTTAAAACTACAATTTTTTCTTCAAACTCAACTTTTATATTTCCTTCAAAAGGTACTCCAAAAACAGCATTTATAGCAAGTTGCTCTCCATAAACCTCATGTGGAATAAATCCCTTTTTAAAAAAAACTTCATCATGGTTTTCTAGCTTTTTATTTGTTGATAATCTAGCAACTAAAGCTCTTGAAACTGTAAAATCTTTATTAAAAAGTGTTCCTTTGCTATTATTTGGATGACAAGAGATGCAAGAGTTTGCATTAAAAAGTGGTCCTAAACCATCTCTTGCAGAGGTAATACTAGGAGCTTTTACCCAAGGAATATTAAAAAAACTTCTTCCTAGTATAAAAGTATCTTTCTCTTCATCATTTAAACCATCTCTTTGTTTTAAAAGAAGTTTTGAGTCTTTGTTATTTGAAATATATTTTTCATCAATATTCATAGAAAAAAGCTCTATGCAAAAAAATATTGCAAGAGCTTTTAAAAGTAGTAGTTTTTTAAACATAAATTATAATTTTGTCTCTTCAGGGTCTGTAACATCATTTGTTGAAAGATTTATACTATTTGCTTTTGCAACAGTTACCATCTCATCGCCTAGTTTTCTAAGCTCGTTTTTAAGCTTTACTAGAACTTTTGACATAGGGTGGTCTGGTCTTATTTGATAATCAAAATGAGCTTGTGTTTTTGCAACATTATCTACTTGAGAAATTTTTTCTTCAATACTACTCATTAGTTTTAAGATTCTATCTTTATCCTCTTTTTTCACTAAATCAAGTAAAGAATCTCCATATTTTTTACCGTTGTATGTTGAAGTTAAAATATTTTTAAAACCTTCATAATTTTTTACTAAGTCTCTATGAGTATTATCTGAAAAACAAGAGTGTTCATCCTCTTCACTAGGAGTTAAAACAGCAACTGCAACTCTTTCATTTGCAAGTTCAGATTTTATAAATACTCCCATTCCAGCAATTATTTGTTTTGTAGCATCTTTTTTAGAGATATTTTTCTTTTTATCTTTAAGCTTTCCTAAAAGTGCTGCTCTATAAAGCCCTGCATCCCCTTTTATATCTTTTTGCCAAGCACTTGTAACTTTTTCTAAATCTTCAACTAATTTTAAAGTTACAACTTTTAGATACTCTAATCTTCTATCTTTATTACTATCTGATGTAAAATCACTAAGAGGTCTTTGACCAGCCGTCATTGCACCATTTGTGATTTTATCTTCTAGGAAATTATTATAATCTTGATCTTGCCCCCAAAGTAAAAACTCAATAGCATGATACCCTGTAGCAACATTTGCTTCTCCGCCATTTTCATTTAGTTCTGTTAAAGCTTCAACAGTTATATTTGTAACATCAACCTCTTTTGAATCCTCTCCACCAGGATTAAACTTTCCAATAGTATCAATGATATTTCCGCTAGTTTTTTTACCTTCAGAATCAATTGTATAATCAATCATATTCTCATCTAGTGGCCAAGCATTTATTTGCCCCTCTAAACTTCCATAAGTTTCTGCAATCCATCCATCTTCCGCATCAATTGGACCATTTGAAAGTCTAAAAATCTCTGTACTTCCATAAGATTCTCTTGAGTTAAGCCAAGCTTTTTTTGCATTATCAAGTCCTTCTTGTGTAGGATTTGTTGCAAAATCATTTATAGCTTTTTGTAAAAGTTTTGCATCATTTAGTGCTTGTGTATAGTTATCTAAAGCTATATTTGCATAGCTTTCAAGAAAAGATGAGCTGTTTTTTGTTTGAATAATTTTCGTATTATTTTTATTTTCACTCGCAGCTGCACCAAGAGCTAAAGAAGCTGATATTGATAAGCTAATAATTAGTTTTTTCCCAAATTTCATAAAATTCCTTTAATTTTGATTTGGAAATTAAATCAAAAAAAAACTTTGAAGTAACTTAAAATGATAATAATTATCAAGATATACTAGAATAAGCCTTTTAGCCCCTTTATTATCTCTTTTCCACTATCATCACTCTTCTCTTTTCCTAAAAATTTATTCAACTTTTCACCCAATTTATCAATATTTTTATCTATTTTTTTCTCTAAAATATCTTTTACATCAAATGATAAAGTTGGATTATTTAAATCATTTTCCAAAGTTACAGCAAATTTATTATCCTTTATTTGTGTATCTAATCTTGCAAATATTGTATTTTTTTCTAAATCTATTTTAGAATTATTTACTTCAATTTTACTTTTTGGGCTTTGCATTATAAGATTTGAAGTTAGAAGTTTATTATCAATTTTTGTATTTAATTTTGAATTTTCATAAATTTCTTTCGTTAAATCAACTTTAGAAAACTGATTTACAATCTTTGTAAAATCATTTTCTAAAAAATGACCATTTAAGAAATCTCCATTTAAATCGCCTTTTTTTGTTAAAAGATTATAATTTAATTTTAAATTAGCTTTTGAATCAAATTTCTCTTTTTGATTAATCAAATACATTATTTTTCTCATACTAGCATCGTTTAAATTCGCATTTAAAATATTATCATTTAAAACAAAATCAAAGTTTCCTCCTGCAAGAGGTGATTTTCCATCTATATAAGTTCTATTTTTTTCAATTTTAATATCTCCTAATATTTTTATATTACCTTGTAATCCTATTTTTGTAAAATCCTTTAACTTAGCCAAATTATTAGCTACAAAAATATATTTTCCAAATAAGCTTGAAGATTTTATATCGTAAATTAACTCATCAATATTTATATCAGCTATATTTGATAAAGCTTCAACTTTGGAAATTGCTATATTTTTCTCAAATTTTGTATCTATTTTGCCATTTAAAATAATATTTTCTTTTAAATCTTGGTTATAAACTGCATTTATTACCTCATTTACGAGCTTTACATTCTTCAAATTCACTAAACTATTTCCATTTAATTCATTTAAATTACTAATATATCCATTCGTTTCAAAATCTCCAATAGCATAAACAGGTTCATCCAAAAGTTTTAATAATTTTTCTATCTTTGCCTTTTTTACACTAAATTCTAAATTATCTAATTTATTATTTTTTATATTTAAATTATATTTTGTTTCACTTTCAATAATATTTGAATTTCCATTTATATTTATAATTTTATTTTCTGATTTCAAAATTCCTTTGCTTTCAAACTCTCCTTTAAGTTTTTGACCAATTAACCCTTCCAGTTTTTCAAGGTTTTTCACAAAAAGATTAAAGTTACCAAAGTAATTTTTGTTTTCTAAATTAAACTCAAACTTTTCAAAAATCAAATCAAATATTGAACTTTTAAAATCAATATTTGATATTAAACTATTTCCTAAAAAATTACTATTTAAATTTGTATCAAAATTAACATTTGAAGATAAAGTTTGATTAAATTCTTTATTTATAATTTCATTGTTTAAAAGCCCTTTTATTATATTTGCTTTTATATCTCCTGCTAAATTATCTATTTTAAAATCTTTTATATTTGCATCTAAATTTAAAATTCCTTTTGAATAAATTGGTTTATTTAATAAAAATAATAACTCTTCAAGTTTTAAATTTTTTGAATTAATTATTATTTTATCCAAACCAAAATCTACTAAATTTATATTGTATATAGTTTCTCCACTTGCAAAATTTGAAATTCCATTTATTATTGAGCTATTTTTATCTCCAACAAAACTTCCATTTGTAAAAAAAGAGCCTTTTAAATCAAAATTTATTAAATTTCTTAAATTTTCCAAATCATTTATTTTTATATCATATTTTAAATCAACTCTTTTTTTAAATATTTCAAAATCGCCATTTATATTTATGTATGAATTATCATCAATATTTGCATTAAAATCTAAAGTTTTAAATGTGATTTTTAGTTTTTCAACCTTTAATTTAACCTTATCTTGTTCACTATTTACTCTACTTTCTATATAAGATGAAATAAAAGAGTTACCAGAATTTGTAAAAAATAACCAAAAAACTGAACAAATAGATAACAAAACTATTAAAATAAGTGTTATTAAAATCTTCTTCATACAAAACCTTTTTAAATAATTCCCAAAATTATAACAAAGAAATAATAATAGCTCAATTTTTTAGCTAATATTTAGCAATATTTTTTTATAATCACAGCCGTCAAAGTATTTAGTAGGGATACGCAAGCCGAATTTGCTTTGAAAAAATTTATAAAAGGAAAAGAAATGAAAAAAATCGTTCTTTTAATGCTAGCTATTGCTGGTTTTGCATTTGCTGCTGATGAAGCAGTTGTTAATGAAACTTTAAAAGCTTACTCTGTAGTAGCTGCTGGTATCGGATTAGGATTAGCAGCTCTTGGTGGTGCTATTGGTATGGGTAATACTGCAGCTGCAACTATTGCTGGAACTGCTAGAAACCCAGGTTTAGGTGGAAAATTAATGACAACAATGTTCATTGCATTAGCGATGATCGAAGCACAAGTTATTTATGCACTTGTTGTTGCAATGATTGCATTATATGCAAATCCATTCCTATAATAGCTAAATCTATACAGATTTAATAAACAAAAAGGTCAAGAAGAAATCTTCTTGACCTTTTTTCTTCTTGCAGATATGGTGGAATTGGTAGACACGTACGCTTGAGGTGCGTATGGAGCAATCTGTGGGGGTTCGACTCCCCCTATCTGCACCACAATAATATTTTCTTGGTTTTCAACTTAAAAGAAAAAGCCCTATTTTATGATTTTTTCTAAATCATACTCTTTTATCTGTTTTCTTAAATTTTCTAAATATTTATCAATATTGTCTAAAAATTCTTTATATCCATAAATTTCAATATTCTTATATAATTCTAAAATAAATAGAGAAAACAACTAGAGAATTTTACAAAAATCACTATTTTAAATTATAAAAATAGTGATTAATGAAATTATATTTTATTTAAAATCTTTAAAACTTCTTCCTTATCAGAAAAAGGGAGCTTTTGGTCATAAATTATTTGTGTCGCTTCATCTCCTTTTCCAAGAAGCAAAACAACACTATTTTCATTATTTGCTAATAATATTGCTTTTTTAATAGCCTCTTTTCTATTTATTTCTATTTCGAAACTACTATTTTCTGGAATTCCAGCAACAATATCATTTATAATCAAATCAGGGTCTTCAAATCTAGGATTATCACTTGTAACAATAATATGTTTAGAATATTTTGCAGCAACTTTTCCCATAAGAGGTCTTTTTAAGCTATCCCTATTTCCACCTGCTCCAAAAACACATATTATATCTTTATTTGGAAAGCTTCTTAATACTTCTTCCATCCCATCTGGTGTATGGGCAAAATCTACGATTACCAGTGGTTCAACACTTATTATCTCCATTCTTCCACTAACTCCACCAAAATTTTCTAAAGCATTGCAAATATCTTCTAACTTTTTATTTGTTACCAAAGATACAGCTGCAACACTTGCCATTAGATTATAGATATTAAAAATTCCCATCATTAAAGATGAAAATGCATATGGAGTTTTATTATGATTAAACATTACATGCATACCTTTATTAAAAGAGTAAGCATCAACTTTAAAGTTTGAAATATTGTCCAAAGAGTATGTATAGGCATTTTTTGGATTAAATCTTACAATTTTATCATCAACATTTATAAGTTTTAAACTCTCATCACTTAAAAAAGAGTTCTTAACATTTATATACTCTTCTATAGTTTTATGATAATCTAAATGATCTCTAGTAATATTTGTATGAATTTTTAAAGCAAAATCTAAGCCTTCAATTCTATTTTGCTCTATTGCATGAGAACTTACTTCCATCACAAAAAAATCACATTTTTCTGAGATAGCTTTTTGAATATTTACAAAATTTCCCAATTGAACAGGGGTTGTTAAAGAGTACTCTTCTTCTTGTTTTCCATTTATAAAAAATCCTCTTGTACCTTGAAGTGCAACTTTATAGCCCAAATCTAATAGTATTGAATAAATAGAAGCAGCTGTTGTTGTTTTACCATTTGTTCCAGTAATTCCTATAATCTTTATACTACTCATATTTAAATAATATTTTAGTTCACTTGATTTTACAATCTCATAACCACCACTTAAAACAACATCTTTATATTTTTCATTCTGCTTTGAAATTACAAATAAAGAGCCTTCTTCAAGCTCATTTGTATTATCTGTAAATATCTTACCGTTTATGTTTAGCTTCATTTTGTTTCTCTTCTAATCTTTTATATAATTCCATAATCTCTTTATCATAACTAAAATACTCATTAAACCCATCAAGGTAATTATAAGCTGTGTTATCAAAACCATTATCTATTAAATTTTCTACAAAATTATAAAAATCTTCTCTATTATCTATTGCCACCTTAGTAGAAAACATAATATCCTCAAAAGCAAGTTTAAAAGAGCCTCTTTGCTCTACAGTTTTTAAAAAATCACTATAATTTATAGCTTCAATGCTATTTATATTTTGACTTGTAATATCCTGCAACAAACTCATCATTTTTTCTACATCGCCATCATAAGCTTCGATTACATCTTTTATCTCTTTTATTGCATCTTCTAAATTATCATCTTTTAGTATAGAAAAATAATCAAACAAAGATATAGCTTTATTCTCATCTTCAAAAGATATATCACAAAAAAGAGCATACATAGGATACTCTTTATTTTGTGGAAAAGTAGAAATTAACAAAGAGTAGTAAAATAGTGCTTCTTGAAATTTTTTTTGTATAAATAATGAATTTGCCTCTTCTAATACTCTAGTTTCGTTTATCAAATCAATCCTCTAAATAATCAGTTTTTCCAATAGGAACATTTACTATTTTTAAATCTGGATGAATAGCACTTTTTAACTCTTTTTCTACTATATATTTTAAAGTACTACCACTAGCACTGCATCCAACACAAGCGCCTTTTAACTGTATATATACTTTTGCATTTTTAATTTCTAAAAGTTCAATTGCTCCACCATCTCGTGCTAACATTGGAGAAATTTTTTTCATTATTATATTTTTTACTGGTTCTTGTAAATCTTCATCACTAAATGGAAACATAGTTTTACCTCTTTTTTTCATATCTCTTTACAAAATATACTCCAATAGCTGTCATTAACAATATTACAGCTATTGTTTGAAATATAAATGCAAGAGTAACTTCATTTTCAAACATTATTTAACTACTTCTTCACATCTTTGGCATAAAATATCTTCTTTTGTTGAAGTATATTTCCAACATCTAGGGCATTTACAAGCACTTGCTTTAAATACTTTAAATTCATTTTCATCAATTTTAAAACTTCCTAAAAGTTCCCCATTTGAAGTAGCATTTGAAACCTTGCTAACTAAGAACCAATCACTTGATTCAACCTCATCTAAAGTCAAAAATTCTTTACTATTTGTAACTATTTCTAACTCTAGTGTAGACTTAATTATCTTTTCTTTACTTAAACTATCTTTAATTTCAGAGAATTTCTCTTTTGCTTCTATAAATAACTCATCATTTATATCTGATTTTACTTCTGGAAGTTCAAATTTTGCAAAATCAAAAATATCATTTGCATCACCTTTTATAATAGCTGGTGCAAAATCTAAAAGCTCATCCATAGTATATGTTAAAATACAAGCAAGAGTTCCTATTAGTTTTTTTGTAATCATTGCCATCGCACTTTGAGATGCAACTCTATGAATATCGTTTTTATCATCACAATATAATCTATCTTTACAAACATCAAGATAAACACCACTTAAATCAGCCACTAAAAAGTTGTTAAGTTTATTTAAACCTTTTGAGAACTCATAAACTTTGAAACTATCTTCAATCTCATCAAATACTCTTTTTGCTTTTGCAAGTATCCATTTATCTAAAACTCCCATTTTTTCTACTTCAACAATTGTTTCAAGCCCATCAATATTTGCTAGTAAAAATCTTGCTGTATTTCGTATTTTTCTATAAAGTTCAGCATTTTGTTTTAAGATATTATCAGATATTTTAAGATCACTTTGATAATCACTCATAGCAACCCAAACTCTTAAAATTTCACTTCCATACTCTTTTAAAACCTTATCAGGAGCTACAACATTTCCCTTAGATTTACTCATTTTTTCACCTTTTTCATCTACAGTAAATCCGTGAGTTAAGATTGATTTATAAGGTGCAACTTCACTACTAGCTAAAGTTGTTAAAAGAGAACTTTGGAACCAACCTCTATGTTGATCGCTTCCTTCAAGATACATATCAGCAGGGAAAGTTCCAGCATCATAGTTTCCACTTCTTAAAACTGCATTTTGTGTACTTCCACTATCAAACCAAACATCTAAAATATCTAAAGTTTTCTCTAAATCATCAGGGTTTAAGCCACTTGCTGGATTTAATAAATCTTTAATCTCCATATCATACCAAGCATCACAACCATATTTTTCAAAAATCATAGCAGTAAAGTTTAATACTTTTTCATCAAAGATTATCTCATCTGTTTTTTTATTTCTAAAAAATGCAATTGGCACTCCCCAATCTCTTTGCCTACTTATACACCAATCAGGTCTTCCATCAAGCATTGCTTTTAATCTATTTCTTCCCCACTCTGGATAAAATTTAAGATTTTCTACAACTTCAAGTGCATTTTCTCTTAGAGTTTTGTTTTTCTTTCCATATTTATCATCAATTGATATAAACCACTGTTTTGTAGCTCTAAAAATAATTGGTGTGTGAGTTCTCCAGCAGTGTGGGTATGAGTGTTTTATATCAACTCTTTTTAGTAGTGAACTTCCTAAATCTTCTAAAACCATATCATTTGCTTTGTGAACTAGTACTCCTAGATATTTTTCTGTATCTTTGAAAAGTTTTTCTCGCACTATTGTTTCATCATATTTTCCAAAAGCATCAACAGGCATAATTACTTCAATACCATATTTTAAACAAACTTTATAGTCATCTTCCCCGTGTCCTGGAGCTGTATGAACAGCACCACTTCCAGCACTCATTTCTACATGTTCACCAAATACGATTATAGAATCTCTATCATTTAGTGGATTTGTAGCTTTTTTTAACTCCAACTCTTTTACATCTATAGTTTTTTCTATTTTTCCAGAGATTACTTCATTTTCTACTAAAGAGTTATAAAGTTTCTTTGCAACTATATATTTATCGCTTGTCAATACATACTCTTCTTCAGGATTTAGTGCAATTGCTTGATTTGCAGGAAGTGTCCAAGGCGTTGTAGTCCAAATAATTACACTTGCATCCATATCTTGAAGTTTAAATGCCACATAAATTGATGGTGAAACTTTATCTTCATACTCAACTTCTGCTTCAGCAAGTGCTGTTTGAGCAGCCCATGACCAATAAACTGGCTTACTTCTTTGAACTAATAATCCTTGTTTTGCAATTGCACAAAGTTCTCTATATATATTTGCTTCAAATCTAAAATCCATTGTTAAATATGGATTTTCCCAATCTGCAATTACACCTAAAGCTTTAAACTCATCTCTTTGAATATCTACAAATTTACTTGCATGTTCACGGCAAAGTTCTCTTAACTTTGATTTTGCAATAGTTTTTTTCTTTTCGCTTCCTATTTTCTCTTCAACTTTTTGTTCAATTGGAAGACCATGACAATCCCATCCTGGAACATATCTAATAGATTTTCCATCAAAATAATGAAATTTATTTATCATATCTTTTAAAATTTTATTTAAAGCATGTCCTATATGAGTATTTCCGTTTGCATAAGGAGGTCCATCGTGAAGAGTAAAAGTTTGACACCCTACCCTATTTTTTTTCATTTTTTCATAAACTGCTTGTTCATCCCACTTTTTATATCTTTGTGGTTCACTGTTTGGGAGATTTCCTCTCATTGGAAAATCTGTTTTTGGAAGAAGTAAACTCTCTTTGTAATCCATTATATCACCTTAGTTTTGTTATTTATAACTATATTTAAAGCAAATATTCTATCTAAATTTGTTTAAATTCTTAATTTAATAGCTTAAAATAATATATAAATCTAATAATTTATATAACATTTAAAAATTTATATGCTAAAATCGTTGCCAAATTTTGACAAAAAAAATATAGGACGAAAAAATGAGCGAAAAACACTATGAAGTCGTAATTGTTGGTGGAGGAATTTCAGGAGCTGCTTTATTCTTTGAATTAGCGAAATATTCTGATGTTAATAATATTTGTTTACTTGAAAAGTATGATGACCTTGCAACTTTAAACTCTAAAGGAACAAGTAATTCTCAAACAATTCACGTTGGGGATATTGAGACAAACTATACTTTTGATAAAGCAAAGATCACAAAAAGAACTGCAAGAATGATTGAGAAGTTTAATCTTATGTATGATCTTCAAGAAAAAATTATGTTTAAACATCAAAAAATGGCTCTTGGAGTTGGAGAAAAAGAAGTTCAATTTATTACTGATAGATATAATAAATTTAAAGAGATTTTTCCATATTTAGAACTATGGGATAAAGAAGCTTTAAGAGAGAAAGAGCCTCTTTTAGTTTATGCTGACAAAGAACAAACAAAAGATAGACCTGAACCAATTGTTGCTATGGGTACAAATGACCAATATACAACAGTAGATTTTGGAGAGATGACAAAAGAGCTTGTAAAAGCTGGTCAAAATGCAAATAGTTCTAAAACAACTGATGTTTATTTTAACTCTGAAGTTGATGAAATTCAAAAAATAGGTAATAAATTTAAATTAACTACTACAAATGGTACAGTTTATACAGCTGATTTTGTTGTTGTAAATGCTGGTGCTCACTCACTATATTTAGCACACAAAATGGGATATGGTAAACATATGGGTTCACTTTCTATGGCTGGATCATTTTATATTACAAATGGTACATACTTAAATGGAAAAGTTTATATGGTACAAAACGACAAACTTCCATTTGCAGCTCTTCATGGAGACCCAGATATTTTATGTGATGGAAAAACAAGATTTGGACCAACAGCTCTTGCACTTTTAGTTCTTGAAAGATACAAAGGTGGAAAATCATTCTTCCAATGCTTAAAAACAATGAATTTTGATGGAAATATTGTAAAAATCTTCTGGGATCTATTAAAAGATAGTGATATTAGAAATTATATTTTCAAAAACTTCTTATTTGAAGTTCCTGGAATTAACAAAAAACTATTTGTTAAAGATGCACAAAAAATTGTACCATCATTAAGTGTAGATGATATTGAGTATGCAAAAGGATTTGGTGGAGTAAGACCTCAAGTTCTAAACAAAAAAGAGCAAAAATTAATGCTTGGAGAAGCTTCAATTACTGAAGAACAAGGAATTATATTTAACATGACTCCATCTCCAGGAGCAACTTCTTGTCTAGGAAATGCAGAAAGAGATATTAAACTTGTAACTAGTTATTTAGGTAAAACTTTCTATGAAGATCAATTCTTAGCTGACTTTACAGATGACAAATAATTTTTAGAAGAGTAAATCTCTTCTAAAAAACTTCCTTTTAAAACTACATTTTTAATTTATCTCTATTTTATATACTTTTTTCTAAAATCCTTTAAACCATATTTTAAACTATTTAGGAATTTTATGTACGATAATATATTTTCTACAAACAATATGATAGAACTTCAAGAACTTTTACGAAAACACAATAAATCAATCACAACAGCAGAATCATGTACTGGTGGATTAGTTGCAAGTATGATTACAAAAATTAGTGGAAGCAGTGATATTTTTAATGGTAGCATTGTAACTTATTCAAATAAGATAAAAAATCAAGAGTTAAATGTAAAAAATGAGACTTTACAAAAGTTTGGAGCAGTAAGCATTGAAGTTGTAAATGAGATGCTTGATGGTGTTATTTCTAAATTTGAAGCAGATTTTGCGATTGCAATCTCTGGAATTGCTGGTCCAAATGGTGGAACAATAAATAAACCAGTAGGCACAGTTGTAATTGGAATATCTGACAATAAAGCCTATAAAATCGTGCATACTTATCATTTTAATGGTAATAGAGAAGAGGTACAAATTCAAGCCGCAAAAACATCTTTAAAAGAAATTTTAAAATTTGTACAAAAAACCCTTGACAATTAAAATATTTTGCACTATAATTCCAGTCCAATTTAAGTAAAAAGCTTAAAACGGAATGACTTGTTAGCTCAGTCGGTAGAGCATCTCACTTTTAATGAGGAGGCCGATGGTTCGAATCCATCACAGGTCACCATTTTTTTGTTATATACTTGGCCCCTTCATCTAACGGTTAGGATTCATGGTTTTCATCCATGCCACAGGGGTTCGAATCCCCTAGGGGTCACCAAGGTCAAATATGCAACTTTTGGTCGATTAGCTCAGTTGGTAGAGCGCTACCCTTACAAGGTAGATGTCGCAAGTTCGAGTCTTGCATCGACCACCATTATTTAAAAGGTGCGGCCATAGTTTAGTTGGTTAGAATGCCTGCCTGTCACGCAGGAGGTCGCGAGTTCGAGTCTCGTTGGCCGCGCCATCTTTTTTTGTTTATGACTTGTTAGCTCAGTCGGTAGAGCATCTCACTTTTAATGAGGAGGCCGATGGTTCGAATCCATCACAGGTCACCATTTTTTTGTTATATACTTGGCCCCTTCATCTAACGGTTAGGATTCATGGTTTTCATCCATGCCACAGGGGTTCGAATCCCCTAGGGGTCACCAAGGTCAAATATGCAACTTTTGGTCGATTAGCTCAGTTGGTAGAGCGCTACCCTTACAAGGTAGATGTCGCAAGTTCGAGTCTTGCATCGACCACCATTATTTAAAAGGTGCGGCCATAGTTTAGTTGGTTAGAATGCCTGCCTGTCACGCAGGAGGTCGCGAGTTCGAGTCTCGTTGGCCGCGCCATCTTTTATATAACTTCTTTATTATCTAAATCTAGCTATTATTACTATATATTTATTTAAGGTCGCAAGTTTAAATGTTAAAAGCAAAAAGTCTTTATCACTTAATTGTATATAGTATAGTTTTTATTATTATTTTAATTTCATTTTTTACCTTTACTATAATAAACAATGCTCATGAAGAGCTTCAAGAAAAAATTCATACACTCAAAACAGATTATACAAATAGCCAAAAAGCCCTACTAAAAAATCATGTTGATTATGTTATTAAATTTATTGAATATTACAATAAAGAGAATATAACTAAAGAACCTACTTTAAAAATACAAAAAGATGTAATAGAAGCAATTAACCAGTTAAAATTAAGTAACAATCCAAATGAGTATATTTTTATTTACGACTACAATGGAAATGTTATTTTAAGTTCGAGTGAAAAATTAAATATTGGAAAAAACTTTTTAAATGTACAAGATTCATCTGGAAAATTTCCAATAGTTGAACTAATAAAAGAGTCTCAAAATGAGCAAGGTGGATATGTAAACTATTTTTGGACAAAACCAGAAGCTTCAAAAGAGACAAATAAACTATCTTATGTAAGCTCTTTTAAGATTTGGAATTGGACAATAGGAAAAGGTGTCTATCTTGACGAAATTGACAGACTAATCAAACAAAAAGAAGAAGAGTATAATAAAAAAATATCAAACTATACTCTTCAAATTACTTCTCTTACTATACTTCTTATTTTATACTCTATTTTCATTTATAAAAATGCAACTATTTTAATTGTAAATGATGTAAAAGAGATAGGAAATTACTTTAAAGAATCACAAAAAAATGACAATCCAATAAACCAAAATAGAATTATTTTTGGAGAGTTCAAAGTAATTGCAAACTATGCAAATGATGCAATGACAAATATGAAGCTTAAAAGCTCTATGCTAGAAGAGTTAAACAAAAATCTTGAAGACAAAGTAAATGAAAAAACAAAAGAGCTTTCAAATCTTGTAGAGTCTCAAAAACAGTTTTTAAAAAACTCTGTTCACGAAATAAATACTCCTTTAGCAATAATTAGAACAAATATAGATCTATTAAAAATGAAAATTCCAAATAATAACTATATTACAAACATAGAATCAGGCTCAAAAACAATTCAATATATTTATGATGATTTATCATATTTAATAAAAAAAGATAGAGTAATTTATGAAAAAGAGTATATTGAATTTTCAAGAGTCCTAAATGAAAGGCTCGATTTTTTTGAAGAAATTGTAAAATCAAACTCTTTATACTTTATAAAAAACATTGAAGAAGATGTTTATTTAAAATTTAATCAAACAGAACTTCAAAGAGTAATTGATAATAACATTTCAAATGCTGTTAAATACTCATTTAGCAAATCTCCTATTTTTGTTAAACTTGCTTATTTAAGTGATGATGAGATTGAATTTAGTGTTACAACAAACTCAAAACAAATTGAAAATGTTGATAAAATATTTGATGATTTTTATAGAGAAAATGAAGCAAGGGGTGGCTTTGGTTTAGGTCTTAAAATCGTAAAAGAGATCTGTGATAAGAATTTAGTTATAATCAATATTCAATCAGATACAAAAGAAACAAAATTTATATATAGGTTTAAAGTTAATGAAGATACTACTTCTTGAAGATGAATTAATGTTAAATAGTGCTATTAGCGAATATTTAAGGGGAATTGGGCATATGGTTGAAAGCTTTATGGATGGAGCAGAAGTTTTAAATAGTATTGAAAATGGCTATGATTTATTAATACTTGATGTAAATGTTCCAAATATAGATGGTTTTTCGATTTTAAATGAATTAAATCTTAAAAAAATACATATCCCAACAATTTTTATTTCAGCACAAATTGATATAGAAGATATTACAAAAGCTTACAATCTAGGTGCTAGAGAGTATTTGAAAAAACCTTTTCACTTAGGTGAATTAGGAATTAAAATAAATCAAATACTAAAAAAAGAGCAAAATAATACAAGTCATATTAGATTTTCTGAAAACTACTCTTATTCAAAAGATAAGCAAACACTTTATTTTAATGGTGAACCACAAAATCTTACAAAAAAACAGCTAGAAATTATTCATATTTTGGCATTAAATATAAATATGATTGTTGATTTTGAAAGATTTAGGGTAGATGTTTGGGATGCTGAAAATATAGATAATCCTACAATTAGAGCTGAAATTTCAAGACTTAAAAAATCTTTAAAAGAAGATTTTATAAAAAATATTAGAGGTCTTGGATATAAAATAGATAGATACTACTCAGTATAAAAATTCATAGTTTTTTGCTATGTTTTTGCTACTAAAAAACACTATAATCTCCTATTTTAAAGGAGTTATTAGTGAAAGAAGAAGAATATTTTGCAAAGCAATATTGGAAAGAAAACATTTTACTTATTGCAAAACTATTGATTTTTTGGGCAATAATTACCTTTGGACTTGCCATCTTCGGAGCAAATTTTTTAAATCAATTTGAATTATTTGGTGTTAAATTTGGTTTCTTTTTAGCAAATCAAGGTTCTATACTCTTTTTTATTTTAATCATTTATATCTACTTAAAAAAGATTTCAAAGCTAGATGAAAAATACTATTTAAGCGAATAAAATGGAATTACAATCTTTAATTTATCTTCTTGTTGGGGTATCTTTTACTATATATTTTGGTCTAGCCTTATGGACAAAATCAACATCAACAAAAGATTTTTATATTGCAAAAAATAGCTTTAGTCCAGTTGTAAATGGAATTTCTATTGCAGTTGATTTCATAAGTGCAGTTACATTTGTCGCTCTTGCTGGAACTATATCATATTTAGGCTTTTCAGGCTCAGCTTATATCATGGGATTTACAGGTGGATTTGTGCTTTTAGCTCTTTTAATTGTTCCTTATTTAAGAAAATTTGGTAAATTTCATTTAAGTGAATTTATTGAAGAGAGATTCTACTCAAGATTTGCTAGAAATTTAACCATTTTTATAATAATTATTGTCTCATTTATATATATATCTGCCCAAATGAAAGGCATTGGAATAGTATTTTCAAGGATATTTCAAATAGATAAAGATATTGCTTTAGTTGTTGCAATATTTGTTTCCTTTTTATACTCACTCTTTGGTGGTATAAGACAAGCTACATACACACAAATTGCACAATATATAATTATTTTATTCACATTTATAACTCCAATTATATTTTTATGTTTAGAGCTTACTAATGGTTTTATTCCTCAACTTGCCCTATTTTCAAAAACAACTTTCGCTTTTGATACGGGTACAAAAATAATAGAAGAAGGAACATTTCTTCTTCATGTTTTAGATAATAGTTTGAGTGATTTTGGTTTTTCTTATACTAAAGCTTTAAATCCATTTGATATTTTTACAATTAGCTTATCTTTAA
Organism: Aliarcobacter sp.; assembly: GCA_039810345.1. Taxonomy (GTDB): domain Bacteria; phylum Campylobacterota; class Campylobacteria; order Campylobacterales; family Arcobacteraceae; genus Aliarcobacter. The sequence goes on from JBDHWU010000003.1 coordinate 84,067, forward strand.
TGCTAGGTGTGGCTGCTCTTCCACATATTTTAGTTAAATTTATATCAACACCTAGTGTAAATGATAGTAGAAAATCTGCATTTTGGGCCTTGGTTTTTATAGCTATAATTTATACTGCAATGTCTCCATTAGGAGCATTATCAAAAATAAATAACATTAAACATACTCAAAATGTAGATTATGAAGAGTTTATTTTAAATGAAACAAAACATCAAAATGGCTTAGAAAATAATGGAAAATGGTTAAAAATTTGGCAAGATATTGGACAAATACAATTTTATGATAAAAATGGTGATAAAAAGATACAAATAAATGAATCATCTTCAAACGAGCTATATATCAATCCTGATATTCAAGCTCTTATAAATCCAGAAATAGCAAATCTTCCAAACTGGACAATAGCTTTGATTTTAGCTGGAGCATTAGCAGCTGCACTATCAACTATGACAGGATTAATACTAATAAGCACAAACTCTATTCTAATATTTTTTGAAGAGAAACAAATAGCTTACAATACAAAAAAATATAGAATCTTATCTAAGATTTTTTTATTAATAATTATCTCTTTGGCAACATTTTTTACTATTCCAAACTATACAATTATCCAAACAATTACAATATCATTTACCATCCTTGCTGGAACACTTTTTCCTACAATTATTCTTGGAATTTTTACTAAATATATCACAAAACAAGGAGCTATTTCTGGGCTAATAGTTTCTTTAGTGTTTATTTTGGTGTATATAATTTATTTTTGCTTTATAAATAATGATATTTATTCTTTTAATAGCTATTTATTTGGTATTATGCCTATAGGAATTGGTACTTTTGGAGCAGTTATAAATGTATTTGTTGCAATTGTTGTATCAAAATTCACCTCAAAAGTACCAAATGAGGTTATTTCTTTAATCAACAATATAAGAAAGCCATAAAGGAGCTGTATGAGTATTCAAGATCAAGAGATATTTTTATCAAATATCCATCCATTTGGGCATTTAAGTCCTAGTCAAATGTCTATGTGTCTTCAACACATGGATATAGCGTACTATCCAAAAGATACAATATTGATTAGTCCAAATAAAATTCCTGATACATTTTTCATAATTATAAAAGGTTCTGTTTTTGAGTACAATAAAGAAAATAATTTAATTATGGATTACCAAAGTGAAGACTCTTTTGATTCAAACTCCTTGATTTATGGCAAATGTGAACACACTTTTAAAGTCCATGAAGAGTTAATTTGTTATGAAATAGATAAAAAAGCATTTTTATCATTGATGGAAAAAAATCAAGAGTTTAAAGATTTCTTTTTAAAAGATTTAGTAAACAAAATAAAAACATTAAAAGACAAAGAATATACTTCAGAATTATCGTCTTTTATGATAGCAAAGGTTCAAGATACTCTAATTCACGAGGCTTGTATTGTAGATGAAGATACAAAATTAATAGATGCAATTGAAAAATCTATGCAGTTTAAAACTTCAACTATAATTGTAAAATCAAAAGACAATGAATATGGAATAATCACAGATTCTCTTTTGAAAGTAAAAGTTCTTTTGCAAGGAAGAGATTTGGATATTCCTGTAAAAGATATTGCAATTTTTCCTCTTCTTTCTATAAAAAAAGATGATTATTTATTTGAAGCCTTAACTATTTTAGTAAAAAGAAATATAAAAAGAGTTGGTGTTGTAAATAATGAAGGAGAAATGATTGGAATTTTAGAGCAAATAGACATATTATCTCACTTTGCAAACCACACTTATGTTATTGAATCGAAAATAAAAAATGCAAAAAATATTGAAGATTTAAAAAATGCAAGTAGAGATTTTCTTGATATTATCACATCTTTACAAGCAAAAGGTGTAAAAATTCATCATATTTCAAATTTAATTGGTCAATTAAATACAAAAGTATATCAAAAACTATATGCCCTTACAATTCCAATTGAACTTCAAGAAAGAGCTTGTTTAATTGTAATGGGAAGTGAAGGAAGAAACGAACAAATAATAAAAACCGATCAAGATAATGCATTAATAGTGAAAGATGGTATAGATGTAGAACAATATAGACCTTATATGCAAAAAATAACTGAAGATTTAATCACTTTAGGTTATCCTCCTTGTGAAGGTAATATAATGGTTTCAAATCCAGCTTGGTGCAAAAACTCCAATGATTTTAAAAATGATATTGCAAAATGGATAAATAATCCTGATATGAAAGGCTATTTAGATTTAGCGATATTTTTTGACTCTTTTGCAGTTGCAGGAGATAAAGAACTTTTAATTAAACTAAAAGAATATCTATTTCATAAAGTTCAAAACGACCTATTTTTGGCATACTTTGCAAAATCTACAACAGCATTTGAAACTCCAACAGCTATATCAAATTTTATTGGTAAAAATAGTTTAATAAATATTAAAAAAGCTGCTATTTTCCCTATAGTTCAAGGAATTAGAAGTTTAAGCCTAAAAGAGAAGATAAAAGAGACAACTACGGTTAAAAGAATTAAAATTCTTGAAGAGAGAAAAATAATTGAAAAAAAGATGGCTGAAGAACTAATTGAAGCATTTGAAATTGTAAATACATTAAGATTAAAACATCATCTTGAAGCAATAAATAATGCAAAAGCAATTTCAAATGATATTGATACAAATTCATTAGGAAAAATAGAGAGAGACCTTTTAAAAGAGAGCTTAAAAATTGTTACAGAGTTTAAAAAGTTTATCTCTTATATATTTAAATTGGATAAGATATACTAATGTTTAAAAATATTTTAAGAAATTTAGAAAAAAGAAAACTAAAAAGTAAAAGGTTTGAAACTTTATTTGAGACTCCACCACCAAATGAATATGTAAGTCTTGATTGTGAAACAACTGGTTTAAACCCAAAAAAAGATGAGATTTTATCTATTGGTGCAGTTTTAATAAAAGATAACAAAATTTTAATGAGGCAAACTTTTAATATTTTTGTTAAACCTTCAAAACTTATAAACCCAGAATCAATTAAAATTCATCATTTAAGGCAGACTGATTTAGAAAATGCTCTTGAACCTGAAATTGCTATTTTTCAACTTTTAAATTTTATAGGTTCAAGACCTATTGTAGGATACTATATAGAGTTTGACATTGCTATGATTTCAAAATATACAAAAAAGATTATTGGTGTGAAACTTCCAAATCAAGCTATTGAAGTTTCTGGAATATATTATGACCATAGAAAAAAAATAGCTAATAATGGTTTTTTAGACCTAAAATTTGACACTATTATGAAATACTTAAATATCCCATTTTTGGGAAAACATGATGCTTTAAATGATGCAATTATGACCGCAATGATGTTTTTGAAACTTAAAGAACTTTCAAGATAGGCTATTTTACACTAACTTGAAAGCTTACAAAAATTTCAAAATTATATCGCTTTTAAAGAACTTGAAAAACTTATAACAACTTTTGAGATTACTTCACTTAAAAACTTATCCATAAATTTCTCAAATTTATCCTCTTTTTTCCAAACAGCTTTTTCAACTTTTGATAGTTCAATGATACTTTGCTTTGCATAGCTTAAAGTTGCAACCTCATCAATAAGCCCTACTTCTTTTGCCTGTTTTGAAGTAAATATTCTTGCATCTGCGAAACTTGTGTGATTTTCAACTTTTAGTTTTCTAGCACTTGCTACATCATTTACAAACATATTATATGTATCGTTTATCACACTTTTTAGCTGCTCTTCTTCATAAGCTGTCCATTTTCTTGTAGGTGTTCCACTTTCTTTATATTTTCCAGCTTTTACAGTTTGTACACTAAGACCTATTTTTTCCATTAGCTCACTAGCTTCAAAACCTTGCATAATAACCCCAATAGACCCAACCATACTTCCTGGATTTGCTATAATCTTATCTGACCAAATAGAAGCATAGTAACTTCCACTAGCAATCGTTCCACTTGCATATGTAACAACTGGTTTAAGTTCTTTTAACTCTTTTATTGCATAAGCTATTTCAACTGAAGGCGAAACAGCACCACCAGGGCTATCAACTACAAATAAAACACCTTTTATATTTTCATCTTTTTTTGCTTTTTCAATATCGCTTAAAACCTTGCTTACATCCATAATTGCACCATTTAGCTCAATTTTTTGAAGATTTGCAAACTCTTTTGCTAAACCCTCTTCATTTGGAGAACTAAAAAAAACAAAATATACTATTGTTAAAAAAACTATAGTTTTAAAATATTTTGTAATAAAATCTAAAATAGCGGTAATTGGCGAAAACAGTTTTCTAAAAAACTCAAACAAACTCTCCTCCTATAATTGTCTTATCTACATATTTCGTATGTAAAATTATATGCATATAAATATCTTCTATATCTTCAATTCTTGCTGGAAGTTTAAAACAAATCAAATCAGCATCAAAACCGCTAGATATTTTTCCTTTACTTTTTTCATATCCCAAAGCTTTTGCTCCACCATTAGTTGCAGCATTTAGTAAAGTTTTTGAGAACTTTATAATATTTTTTTCATAATGAATATTTAAAGCACTTCTTAACTCATCAAACATAGATAAAGAGTTATTTGAACTAAGCCCATCTGTTCCAATACTAAATGAAATATCTGAACATTTTTCTATATCTAACCTACTATTATTTAAAAGTCTATTTGATACAGCACAGTGGTTTATTGTGGCATTTAACTCTTTTATTTTTTCAAACTCTTCGATACTTGCTTCTACACAATGAGTAAATGATAGTCTCTCTACATTTTTAAAAAGATTTAAAAATTCTAAAGGTTTACCTGTAGCTTTTGTTTGATTTAAAAAGTTTTTGAAAAACTCCACAAAACTTCCCTCATCTTTATTTAGCCACTCTTTTTCCTCTTTTGATTCCATAAAGTGTGAACTAACAGCTAAATTTTCACTTTTTGCAATATTTAAAATTTCTCTTATTAAAAATGGATGCACTGAATATGGGGAATGAATTGCAATTCCTGCTTCAAAGTTTTTGCTATTGTGTTTTTGTGCCTCTTTAAGTCTTGATTTAAAATCAGCAAAAAGTGTATCTATCATATCTGCCTTTGAACCTATTACTTCACAAAAGAATAGTTTATTTATAGGGCTTTTTACAAGTGCATCTAAATCAAAAGAGTATGATGAGATTGTTCCAATAGTTGTAGTTCCTGTTTTTAAAATCTTTTTTAACTCTTGCTCTATTAAAGAACTTGTAGCTTTTTCGATTAAATTTTCTCTATGTTTTATAACAGAGTTTAACCACGAGTAGAAATTTGCATATTTTAAAGAGGTTTTGTTTGCACTAAACTCTAGGTGAATGTGTGTGTTTATTAATCCTGGCATTAAAACAGAGTTTTGTTCTAACTCCAAAATTTCAATATTTGGGTATTTTTCTTTTATATATTCTAAAGTTGCAACTTCGATAATTTTTTCATCAAAAACAATAGCACCATTTTCTATGATGCTAAAGTCTTCATCAAATGTTAAAACATAAGATGCAGTAATTATTTTCATTTTTATTCAGCAGTTTGAGTATTTCTTGCTTCATTTAAAGCTCTTAACTCACCAATCATTTGCATTAAAGCAATTAATCCCATATGATAACCAAATCCACCAAATCCAGTAATTACTCCTGTACTAGCACCTGCTGTTATACTTTTTTGTCTAAAATCTTCTCTTCTATAAATATTTGAAATATGAACTTCAACAACAGGCATATTTACAGCTGCTAAAGCATCTCTAATAGCAATTGAAGTGTGTGAATATGCTGCTGGATTTATCATAATTCCATCAACTGTTCCTAAACACTCTTGTACTCTATCAACAATTTCACCCTCAAAGTTTGATTGAAAAAACTCTAATTCAACTCCATTTTGCTCAGCTGCATTTTGAAGTTGAGCATGAATTTGCTCCAAAGTTATACCACCATATATATGTTGTTCTCTAATTCCTAGCATATTTAAGTTTGGTCCTTGGATAACTGCTATTTTCATATTATTTTCCTTTTAATTAATTTTGGTAAGATTATATTAAAATTTTTGTTAAAGCATCTAAAAAAAGGCAATTTAAGTGGAAAATTATATTTTAAAAAATGAAAATGCGGTATATTATGAAGCAAATTTTTCTTGTGATAATGTTATTTTTTTGAGTCTAGGAAGTGAAAAGTTTTTTATAACTGATGCAAGATATACAATTGAAGCAAATGAGTATGCAAAAAACTGCACAGTTATAGAAAGCTCTGATTTAATAGCAAGTGCAAAAGAGTTGCTTCTAAACAATAAAATCAAAAAACTTGTTTTTGACCCTTTTGATTTCTCATATGCAAACTTCAAAAATCTTGTTGAAAATTTAGAAACAAAGTTTATAGAAGAGCCAAATTTCTCAAAAACAAAACGAATTATAAAAAGTGATGATGAGATTAAATTATTAAAAAAAGCAGCCCAACTTGGTCGTGTTGGATTTGATAATTTTGCAAAATACATAAAAAAATTTGGGCATAAAAAAAGTGAAAAAGAGCTATTTTTTGAAAACTACAAAGCCATGAGTCAAAAAGCAAAATATGATATATCTTTTGAAGCTATTGTAGCAATAAATGAAAATGCAGCAAAACCTCACGCACTTCCTACAAATAAAAAATTAAATAAAAATGATTTAATTTTAGTTGATGCTGGAATTAAATATAAAAGATATTGTTCTGATAGAACTTGTACAAGTGTTGCTGATTTTGACAATTTTAGTTTCAAAAGAGAGCAAAAATTCAAAAATAAAAAACATCAAAAAATCTACGATATAGTTTTAAAAGCACAAGAAAAAACTATAAAAAGCAGTATTGCTGGTATGAGGGCACTTGAAGTTGATAAAATTGCAAGAGATTATATAGACAAAGCTGGATATGGAAAATATTTTGTACATAGCACAGGTCATGGTGTTGGGCTTGATATTCATGAGTTTCCAAATATTAATACAAAAAATGAGTTAATTATTGAAGAAAATATGGTGTTTACAATTGAACCAGGTATTTATTTACCAGATGAGTTTGGTGTTAGAATTGAAGATACAGTTGCAATACAAAATGGTAAAGCTGTAATACTTTAAATAAAAAAAGAGAGAAATTTGAAAAAAAAATTATCCAAAGATTTAACACTTTTTTATACTAGCAATTTTCCAAAAAAGTTTAATGATAACTCAAATTACAAACACACTATAACTATTGGAATTGGGGGCAATGTAGGAAATACAGAAAAAATCTTTGATAAATTAATCTTATCTTTAAGTAAAGACAAAAGATTTTCTTTGCTTATGTCATCACCACTATTAAAAAATCCACCCTTTGGTTTTTTAGAACAAAGTGATTTTTTAAATGGTATAATAGTATTCAAAACAGACCTTTGCCCTTGTTCACTTCTAAGAGCAATGCAAAGTTATGAAAAAAAATTCGGAAGAAAGCGATCCTTTCAAGATGCGCCTAGAACCTTGGATATAGATATTATTTTTTTTGATAATAGAAAAATCAATAAACAAAACTTAATTATTCCACATAAAAACTGGGCAAACAGAGAGTCCGTGATTATTCCTTTAAAATATATACAAAAAACTAAATTGTTGTAAGTACAGTTTTAAAAAAGTTTTAAAGGTAAAAAATGAACAAAAATAAAAAAGTAGTTGTAGGTATGTCAGGTGGAGTTGATTCATCTGTTACGGCACTATTATTAAAACAACAAGGTTACGATGTTGTTGGGTTATTTATGCGAAATTGGGAGTATGGTATAAAAGGAAGCCAGTGTCCAAATCGTATAGAGTTTGAAGATGCGAAAAAAGTTGGTGCTTTAATTGGAATTGAAGTAATTGGAAAAGATTTTGTACAAGAGTATAGAAATAGAGTTTTTGATGTATTTTTAGAAGGACTAGAAAAAGGTTTAACACCAAATCCAGATATTTTATGTAATAGAGAAATAAAATTTAATGTATTTTTAAATGAAGCAAAAAATATGGGTGCAGATATGATTGCAACTGGGCATTATGCAAAAATTGCAAAATACAACGACCATTTTGTATTAGATACTCCAAAAGATAGTTCAAAAGATCAAAGCTATTTTTTACATGCACTTTCAAGTGATCAGCTTTCTCAAGCTATGTTTCCTCTTGGAGATTTAACAAAAAAAGAGGTTAGAGAAATAGCTAGAATTAATAATCTTCCAGTTAGCGACAAAAAAGATAGTACAGGAATTTGTTTTATTGGGAATCAAAAATTTGATGAGTTTATCACTCAACATCTAAAAGCAATTCCAGGCGATATTATAGATGAAAACGGAAAAGTTTTAGGAAAGCACAAAGGCTTAGTTTGCTATACACTGGGTCAAAGAAAAGGTATAGGGCTTGGTGGAATTAAAAACAATGAGAGTGAAAACAATACTCACAAACCTTGGTTTGTAGCAGCAAAAGATGTAGTAAATAATACTTTAACAATAGTTCAAGATACAAATCATCCATTACTTATGAGTAAAATTGTTGAAGCAAAAGAGATGCACTTTGTATTAGGAACTCCGCCTAAAGTTGGCGATAAATTAATGGCACAAGCAAGATATAGACAACAAAAACAAGCTTGTACAGTAATTGAGTCAAGTGATGAAAAAATTGTAGTTGAATTTGATATTCCTCAAAGAGCTGTAACTTTAGGTCAAAGTTTAGTTTTATATTCAGGTGATTATTGCCTTGGTGGTGGATTTATCTCTTACTATAAATAAGGTTTAAGATGAAAAAAACAAAAGTAATGGTTGGCTTAAGTGGTGGAATTGACTCTTCAGTTACGGCATATATGCTACAACAACAGGGATATGAAGTTGAAGGTGTTTATCTAAAACTTCATAATAGAACAGATGGATACCATGAAAATAATCTAAAATATATTGAAGATATTTCAAAATTTTTGGACATAAAATACCATATTTTGGATTTGACAGAAAAATTTACAAAAGAGATTTATGACTATTTTGTAAGCTCATATTTAGAAGGCTCTACTCCAAATCCTTGTGTAAAATGTAATAAAAATATAAAATTTGGTGCTATGATGGATTTTGCTAAAAGGCAAGGTGCTAGTTTTTTAGCAACTGGACACTATGTAAAAACTGATGGAAACTTCTTTTATGTTGCAGATGATATTACAAAAGATCAAAGCTATTTTCTCTCACAAGTTCCAAAAGAAGCCCTTCCTTTTATGATGTTTCCTTTAAACTCATTTAAAAAAGAGGATATTATAAAAATGGGCGAAAAAATAGATGTTGCCTATAAAAGAATAACAGAAAAAAATGAATCTCAAGAGATATGCTTTGTAGAGACTGTTTATACAGATGTAATTAAAAAACACTCAAACATTGATATTGAAGGTGATGTTTTAGATGAAGATGGAAATATTGTAGGAAAGCATAAAGGTTATGCACACTATACAATAGGAAAAAGAAGAGGATTTACAGTAAAAGGGGCTCAAGAACCACACTTTGTAACAAAATTAAATCCAAAAAACAACACTATTGTTGTAGGTAAAAAACAAGCTTTAGAGATAAATGAAGTTTTGTGTAATAACTTAAATATGTATATTGCTAATAAAGAGTTTTCATGTGGAGTGAAACTAAGATATAGAAGTTCTACAATACCTTGTGATGTTAAAATAGAAGATAATAAAGCCTTGATTAGCTTAAAAGAACCAGCTTTTGGAGTTGCCTGTGGGCAATTAGCAGTATTTTATAATAAAAATAAAGTAATAGGAAGTGCTTTTATTGTAAGCTCTAAATAGATTAAAAGTGCCTAAGCACTTTTAATTAAAATTTATATTCAACATTTGCTAAATATTTATTATAGTTTGGATAAGACTCATTTTTGTCAGCATTTACATTTACCCACATTAAAGAAGCAGATAACTCTTCAGTAAAACTATATCCTAAGCTTAAATTCAACTCTTTTTCTTTTAAGTTTTCTTCACTATATTTTGTAATTCCATATAAAATAGCAGTATTAATACTTGCAAAATCATAAGAAACACCTGTATAATATGTTCTTGCATTTGCACCATAAGATTGTTTTGCATCTTCAAAAGGAGAAAGATTGTCTCCATAAGATGACATTAGTTTTGCACCATCTTTCTTGTCAGTTTTTATAAATCCTAAAGTTGCATTTAAATCTTCAATAATTTCAAGATTTGCCTCTGTATGAAAAGCTGTATTTTTATCCAATTTATTTCCATTTTCATCTTCATATTTATTACTTACATTACCTGTAGCATAATGTACCATTAAATCTAAATTTTCAATTTCAAATTCACCTTTTAATCCATAAAAAGTTATATTATCAGGTGCTGTATAAACATACGGCTTTAAAGTAACATTTTCTAAACTTGAGTTTTCAAGTTCTACAAAATAGATTCCTTTTTGTGTAGGTTTATAAAAATGTTCACTTAAGTCCATACCACTTTCAGCTTTTTTTCGCGAATACCCAAGGCTTAAAATAGTGTTGTTTATAGCTGTAATATCCAAAATAGCAGCTTCTTGATAATCACTTAACCACTCTTTTTTTGCTTCTTGTCTTCCTACTCTTAAATTTACAATATCAGAAATACCATAATTTATAAAACCTTGTGAAAGTAGTGCTTCATTTTGAAATGGTGCATTATAAATATAATCTCCTCTATGTTTTTCACCTAATTTTGCATTTCCTTTAAATTCAGCCCCAATACTAAAACCATACAAAGGATTTGTCTCATAACCTAAAGTTAAATGAGCATTTCCATAGGCAAAGTTTTTATTATTGTCTTGATTTTTATAATCAAATTTTTGACCATATAAAGCTAAACCACCCGTTATTTTACCTTGAGTTATTGCTTCATTTATATTAGTAGCTTCTTTATGATTTTCATGCCCTTCATTTGCAAACATAAATGTTTGACCTAAAATTAAAGCACTTAATATTAAACTCTTCTTCATAATTATCTTCTCCATTTTTGATAAAAGTTATCATTATTTAAAACTCGAAATTATACTTTTTTTTTATTAATTCTTTGTTAATTTTTGATTAACCCACATAAAATTTTTATTAAGAAGTTTTTTGGTACTATTTTGGATTACAAAAATCAAGAAATTAGAGGAATTTTTATGTCTACTTTTAAACTATTTAGTGGAAGTGCTAACCCTGAATTTGCCAAAAAAGTTGGTAATTATTTGGGAATGGAAGTATCTGATGCTACTTTAAATAAATTTAGTGATGGCGAAATATCTGTTCAAATAACACAAAGTGTAAGAGGACAAGATGTTTATATAGTACAACCAACTTGTGCACCAGCAAATGACAATTTAATGGAACTTTTAATAATGGTTGATGCACTAAAAAGATCAAGTGCAAAATCAATAAATGCAGTTATTCCATATTATGGATATGCAAGACAAGATAGAAAAGCAGCTCCTAGAGTTCCAATTTCTGCAAAATTAGTTGCTGATTTGCTTGAAAAAGCTGGAATTAATAGAGTTGTAACTATAGATTTACACGCTGCTCAAATTCAAGGGTTTTTCAATATTCCTGCTGATAATTTGTTTGGATCTATTTTATTTGTAAACTATATAAAAAGTAAAAATCTTAAAAACCCAATTATAGCAAGTCCTGATATTGGAGGAGTAGCACGAGCTAGACAATATGCTGATAAACTAGGATACGATTTAGTAATTGTAGATAAAAAAAGAGAAAAAGCAAATGTTGCTGAAGTTATGAATATAATTGGTGATGTTGAAGGAAAAGATGTAATATTAGTAGATGATATGGTTGATACAGCTGGAACTTTAGTAAAAGCTGCCGAAGTTCTTAAAAAAAGAGGAGCAACAAGTGTTATGGCATGTTGTACACATGGCGTTTTAAGTGGACCAGCTTATGATAGAGTTGCAAACGGAGTTTTAGATGAACTTGTAATTTCAGATACAATTCCAACAAAAAAAGATGCAAAAAATATCACAGTTTTAACAGCATCAGCAATGATTGGTGAGGCTATTAGAAGAATTCACAACAATGAATCTGTGAACTCAATTTTTAATAGTTAAGTAAAAATTAATAAAAAATTAATAAAAAAATGATATAATTTTGCCAATTATATTTCTAAAAGGAAGAAAAATGAAAAAAATTTTATTATCTACATTAGCTTGTGCTTCTTTAGCATTAGCTGCAAATAGTGATTACAAATATGAAATTACTCCATTAATTGGTGGTGGTTTAGGTGAAGGTAATCATAAAGTAGAGAGAAACTATGCAAATGCAGGTTTAGCTTTTGGTTTCAATCAAGAAGCTGGTTCTTTAATTGACCAATTTGAATTAGGTTTTTTAAGAACTATTCAAGATGTTGATGGAAAAAGAGAATTAAAAGGTAAAGATACAGCAATTACTAGAGTATTTGGAAACTTAGTTAAAAACTATAACTTAACAAACGATTTCTCTTTATATGCTTTAGCTGGATTAGGTGTTGAATTTTTTGATCACGAATTAAGTCACCACCAAGAAGATGGATTATTTGGAAACTATGGTTTAGGAATGAAATATCAATTAATTGATAGTTTAGCTCTTAAATTTGATGTTAGACATTTAATAAACTTTAATCACGGTGATAACACAATGTTATATACATTAGGTCTTGCTGTTCCATTTGGTGAAAGAACAAAAGCTGCTCCAGTTGTTGCAGAACCAGCTCCAGTTGCTGCTCCTGTTGTAGCTCCTGCTCCTGTTGATAAAGATAGCGATGGTGATGGTGTTATTGATAGATTAGACCAATGTCCAAATACTCCAAAAGGTGCAAAAGTTGACTCAGTTGGATGTATTACATTAATTAACTTAAATGTAAACTTTGATACTGATAAATCAGATATTAAAGATATTTACAGTACAAGAATTCACGAATTTGCAAATGTAATGAATGTTGATAAAAGATTGAAAGCTGATATTGAAGGACATACAGATTCTGTAGGAAGTGTTGCATATAACCAAAAACTATCTGAAAGAAGAGCAGCTTCTGTTGTTAAAGCTTTAAATGGTTTAGGTGTTGAGAAAAATAGAATAAAAGCTGTTGGTTATGGAAAATCCAAACCAGTTGCTTCAAATGAAACTGCTGAAGGTAGAGCAGAAAATAGAAGAGTACAAGCTGTAATGGTTAAATAATCATAGATTTTTCTATATTATTCTTCAAAAAAGGGTTTGAGATTATTCTCAAACCCTTTTTTTTATATATTTAACCTAAAATTAATAGTATTTATATATTTTTTAAGTTATAATCTTCTAAATTATTTTATATAAGGAAAAACGTATGAAAAAAATAGTACTTTCGTCTGCTTTGTGTGTGGCTTCACTTTTTGCTGCACATGATCCTAGTAAAACATATAGTTATGAAGTAACTCCATTTGCTTCTGGTATTTTAACAGATAGTAAAGCTGGAGTAAAAAATGACCACTATGCAAACCTTGGTATATCTTTAGCTAAAAACTTTGATACAGATTTTATAAATCAAATAGAGTTGATGTACATAAGAAGCGATATTCTTAAATATTTAGACTCAAGTAAAACAACTCATGTTAATAAATTTCTTTTAAATGCTATTAAAAGATTTGATATTACTGAAAATTTTGCTGCTTATGGATTTGTAGGAGCTGGTTATCAAGATGTAACAAACCCTATTTTAAAACATAAAGACTCTGCTTTACTTAACTATGGTGTTGGTTTAAGATATGATATTCCAAACTATGGAATGGCAATAAAAGGTGATGTAAGACATATTTATGCAACTAGAGAAGGTCAAAATGACTTTATGTACACACTAGGTCTTGGTATGCCTTTAGGTAAAAAATCTTATGAACCTGTTGAAGCAAAAGTTCCTGTAGTTGATAGTACTCCTGTAGCTGAACCAACTGTTCAAGAACCAATTGCTCAAGAAAAAGATTGGTCAAATGATGACGATAGAGATGGAGTACCAAATCATTTAGACAAATGTCCAAATACAAGCCCAGGTGTTAAAGTAAATAAAGATGGTTGTGTTGAAACAGTTGAATTAAAAATAAACTTTGACTATAACAAATCAGATGTAAAACCTCAATACGATTCAATTATAGTAAACTTTGCAAATATTATGAAGCAAAATAGAGCTTTTGAAGCTAGAATTGAAGCTCATACTGATTCAAAAGGAAGTGATTCTTATAATCAAAAATTATCTGAAAGAAGAGCAGCTTCTGTTGTAAATGCACTTGTTAATAAAGGTGTTGATAAATACTCTTTAGAATCTGTAGGTTTTGGTGAGTCTCAACCAATTGCCTCAAATGATACTGAAGAAGGAAGAGCACAAAATAGAAGAGTTGTTGGTTATATAAACCAATAATTCAAAAAATAGTAGTTGTGAAATACAACTACTATTTTCTTATATGCTTTAATACCAATTTTTATAATCTTTAACTAACTGCTAAATTTAAATACAACTCTTTTGCTTTTATATAATCTTTTTTCCCACTACCTAATTTTGGTACTTCATCAACTATTTTTATATCTTGTGGAATTGCTAGTTTATTATCAAAATCTTTGTTTATTTTTTCTCTTAAATCTTTTATAAAATCTTCCTCTACATTTGAAATAAGTACAATAATCTTTTCACCTTTTTTTTCATCATTAAGAGCTAAAGCTACAAAATCAATATTATTATCATCTAAAAGTTTTGATATTTTCTCTTCAACTGCACCTAAACTAACCATCTCGCCACCAATTTTTGCAAATCTTGAATATCTATCTACAATTGTTAAAAATCCATCTATATCAAGTTTTCCTTTATCACCTGTTAAATAATAAACTCTTCCTTTTATATATTTTAAAACTTCATTGGTTTTTTCAATATCATTTAAATAACCTTTCATTACTTGTATTCCTGATATAGCAATCATTCCTTCATTGCCTATATCTATATCTTGAAGTGTATTTGGATCTACAATTTTTATATTTGTTCCAGGTATTGCCATACCTACAGTTCCTATTTTTTGACCAATTTGTACCTCAAAATCTTCAGAAATTTTATCAGGCAAATTACAACAGGCAACAGGAGAGGTCTCACTCGTTCCATACCCTTCTAAAATATCTTTTCCAAACCTTTTTTTGAATTCAAATCTTACATCTTCTCTTAATTTTTCAGCTCCTGCAATAACAAGTCTTAAACTATCAAACATTAAAGGATGAATCTTTGTATTTCTTGTATATAGTCTAAAAAATGTGGAAGTTCCACACATAAAAGTAGCTTTATGAGTACTTACCATTTTAGCAACCATTAATCCATCAGTAGGATCAGCTACAGCAACACACTTTATTCCTTCTATTAAAGGTAAATATGTAGTTACAACTATTCCAAAAGCATGAAACAAAGGAAGTGAACCTAAAATAACATCATCTTCATTCACATTTAAAATATTTGCAATTTGCTCTGCATTTCCCAAAATATTATCTCCGCTAAGTTCAACACCCTTAGGAGTTCCTTCGCTTCCTGAAGAAAATAAAATTATTGCTGTATTATCTTTTTTTGTTTTTGTTAAATAAAGTATTTTTAAAATATATGTTGGTAAAAATCTTATATAAAAATAATGCAAAATAGCATCTATTTTTTTTATTTTTATTTTCTCATCTTCCAGAAAAAATATATCTATTCCTTCACAAACTTCAGCAATTTTAACCCCTTTTGCCTCAAGCTTATCAATAAATTTTCTTGAAGAAATAATACTTTTTATCTCTGCTTTTTTAACTGATATTTTTAAACTATCTATAGAAGCTGTATAATTTAAATTTACAGCTGTTTTACCCATTAAAAGTACCATATAATTTATAAATGCTCCTGCACTACTTGTTGGAAGCAAGAGTCCAATATTATTTGCTTTCAACCTTTTTTTAAATATCTTTTTAAATAGTATTGAAGCTATTAAAAATCTAATTCCACTTAAATTAGAACCTGTTGAATCTGTAAATATTGTATTTGTTCCTAAATTTTTCAATCTTTCAAATATAACTTCATTTAAAGGTTTTAAGGCTTTTATATGTTCACTCCATGCTTCATTTGATAAAGACATAACTTCATTTTTAACACTAACAATATTTGCTTCATCTTTTTGCATAATTCTTCCAAAACAAACTGTTAAAATATTTGTTTTCTTTGACTCTTTAAACTTCTTATTTGCTCTACTAAACATACTTTCCCACAAACCTCTAATATAAAAAGGAACTATTTTTATATCTGTTTTTGTGTTTTCTAAAACCTTTTCAAAGCCTCTTTTAAACTCTCCTAAATGCCCATTTCTTGAAATTGCTCCTTCTGGAAATAAAACAACAACATTCCCTGCATCAAGCTCATTTGCAACCGTTAAAATTGTAGATTTACTAACACTGCTTGAAATAGGAATAGCTTTTACTAGTTTAAAAAGCCAAGTTAAATACCATTTTTCATAAATTGGCTTATATATTACAAATCTCACTTCTCTAGGAACAGATATTAAAACAATAGCCCAATCTATCCATGAAATATGGTTTCCTAAAAGCAATACTCCACCATTTGAAGGAATATTTTTTATACCATTTATTTCAAGTTTATATCTAAGCCCAACAAAAAATTTTAAAAACAATAAAACCAAAGATTGAGGAAGTTTTATAACTGTATAAAGTGTTCCTAAAATAATTATTAAAAGTATCAAATATAGTGTATTTAACGAGTCTAAATCATAAAAAGATACAAATGTTGTTATAAATAACATTAAAAACATAGCTAGTGAATGAAACCAATTATTTCCAGCTAAAACTGTACCTAATATTTTTTTTCTAGCATTAAATTGGATCAAAGAGTTCAAAGGAACAACAAAAAGCCCTCCAAAAATACCAAAAAATAAGAAATTTACTCCCAACATAAAAGGAGTTTCTATAATAGTTGAAAAATACAAAGTAAGAGCCATACCAAAAGATGCTAATGGAATAGTTCCAAGTTCTATATAGTGCCTTGAAATTTTTGCATAGATTATTGAACCTATTGCTATTCCAATTCCTGAAGATGCTATTATTCCATTTATAACAAAAGTATTATCTATATGTAAATACATTTTTGCATAAGCTGGAAAAACTGCCATTGTTCCTTGAGAAACTCCCCAAAATACTGATAATCCAATTACACTTAAAAAAATAGCATTTGATGATTTTATTATTTTTAAATTATCAAATAAAAGTTTTCCTTTTAGTAAAGCTTTCTTATTAAGTATTAAATTTCTATTTGAATTAAATGAACTAGAAACTCTATTTAAAAATATAAATGAAATAGTCATTTCTAAAAAAGCTATAATCAAAATATAATATGTAAGAGGTTTTATCTCATTCATAAGTTCCTCTTTTGTAGTTAAAAGATGAAGATTATTTGATAAATATATATTTTCAAAAAAGTATGAAGTAATTCCTATTGCGAATAATATAGCAATTATGGATATGGCTTGTAAAGCAGCATTTCCTCTTGATAAATATTTTTTCCCATAAATATCCATAATTATTCCAAATTTAGCTGGGCTATAAATGGCACTTTGAATTGCAAGTAAAAAAAGAGAAAACATAGCAAAATAAAAATTATTTGTATTATAAGCGAAAATAGCAAAAACAGATAATAAAAAAGAAGATAAAGCACCATATACCAAAATATCTTTTTTATTATATTTATCACTTAAATATCCACTAAATGTAAATAATAGTAAAAATGGAATTATAATCAAAGCATTTATAATAGACACCCAAATAACTTGTGTTGAACCATCAAAAACTTTAAAAGCAATATTTTGTAATAAAACTTTATGGGAAACATCAACAAAAGCATTACAAAATACTACAAACAAAAATGCCATTTTTATAGCTACGATATTTTGGATTTTTTGCATATTTACCTCTATTTGCTATCAAAATAAGATAAATAATTATACTTAAAGGTAAATAAATTTTAACCTTTTTTAGATATAATCGCAACTTATTCAAAAAAAAGGATGCAAACTTTGGAAGAAGAAATCAAAAAAAAATCTTGGGTGGACTACACTTTAAAAAGTCTAGCCTTTTGGGTTATTTTAGGAATTATTTTAGGAGTCATTGTAGGTTATGTAAATCCTGCTTTAGGTGTTGAAGCAAAACCTGGAATAGACTGGTTTATTAAAATATTAAAGTGGTTAGTTGGACCAATTATTTTTCTTACAATTATATATGGAATAGTTGGTTTAGAAAATCTAAAAGAGCTTGGAAGCTTAGGTTTTAAAGCCTTTATATATTTTGAAATTGTAAGTACTTTTGCTCTTGCAATTGGAGTTATTTTTGGGAATTGGTTTAAACCTGGAGATGGTATGAATTTGGATGTTTCTGCACTAGATTCTAAAAGTGTAGAGAAATACACAAGTGTAGATCCAAATAAAGTTGGTGATATTTGGGAAATACTAAAAAGTGCTATACCAACAGATCCTATTACACCATTTTTAAATGGTCAAACTCTTCAAGTTTTAGTTATGGCCCTTAGTATTGCTATTTTAATATCTATTTTTGGTGGTAAATATAAAGCAAAAATTTTAAAACCAGTTGAAGTTGCTCAAAACTTTTTCTTTAAAATTTTAGTATTTATTATGTGGTTCTCTCCAATTGCAAGTTTTAGTGCTATGGCATTTTTAATTGGTAAATTTGGTATTGATTCTTTAATAAATATGGCTAGTCTTTTAGGTGTTATGCTTATTTCTGTTTTAGCATTTATTTTTGTTATTCTTGGAATTATTACAGCTTTCTTTAAAATTAATATTTTTAAATTTATGAGATATATCCAAAAAGAAGTATTAATTGTCTTTGCTACAAGCTCTAGTGAATCAGCACTTGCACCACTTATGAGAAGACTTGAAGCTGCAGGTCTTAATAAATCTGTTACTGGTTTAGTTTTACCAACAGGTTATTCGTTTAATCTTGATTGTACAAATATCTATCTTGCTTTATCAATAATATTTTTATCACAAGCCTTTAATCTTCCTCTTACAATAGAGCAACAACTCTTTATTATTTTAATTCTAATGGTTACTTCAAAAGGTGCAGTTGGTGTTACAGGTAGTGGGTTTATAGTACTTGCTGGAACTCTAGGTGCTATGGGAGGAGCAATTCCTATGGTTACTGTTGCTGTTTTATTAGGAGTTGATAAATTTATGAGTGAATTAAGAGCTGTTGGTAATCTTTGTGGAAATGCTGTTGCAGCTGTTGTTGTAGGAGTTTGGGATAAAAAAATTGATATGGAAAAATTCAAATACGCTTTAGATAACCCAAATAAAATAGAAAGTGTTATTAAATAAACATTTTAATTTGTAAAACCCAACTATGGGTTTTACATCCAAATATTATCAAGTAATCTTGTATTTCCAAATCTAACAACTAGTAATATAATTGTATTTTCAGGTTCAATTACTTCAACTTCATAAAAATTTCGATTTACAACTTTTACATACTCAATATCAAGCCCTTCTAAAATCTCATAGATTTTATCAATTACGACTTTTGAACTTCTCTCACCTTTTGAGATTAAATTTCCAGCCATATAAAGTGATTTTGACAATCTTAAAGCTTGTTCTCTTTGTTCTTTTGTTAAATATACATTTCTACTACTCATCGCCAAACCATCGTTTTCTCTTATTATTGGGCAAGGAACTATATTTATTGGTAAAAATAGATTTCTTACCATTTGCATAATTAAACTTAACTGTTGAGCATCTTTTTTACCAAAATAAGCATTTGTTGGTTGTGTTAGATTAAATAGTTTAAGTACAACTTGTAAAACCCCATCAAAATGTCCAGGTCTTGTAAATCCTTCAAGAACATAACTATTTTGTGGAGCTTTGATTAAAACTTCGCTTTTTTCATACATAGTTGAAATCTCTGGCATAAAAAGAAAATCAACCTTACACATTTGGCAAATTTTTATATCAGCTTCCTCTTTTCGTGGATAGGTGCTTAAATCTTCGCCTTTTAAAAACTGTGTAGGATTTACAAAAATTGATACTATTACAAAATCATTATTTGCTCTAGCTTCTTTTATTAAACTTATATGTCCATCATGCAATGCCCCCATAGTTGGTACAAAACCTATAGTTCCATTTAAACTTTTTCTAATATCTTGTAACTCTTTTATAGTTTTAATAACTTGCAAGTTTTTTCCTTTTTAATATTATTTATTTTTCATTATAGTTTGGATTTAGTTTAAGTAGCACTAAATCAGCTATCATATTTCCAAGAAGTGTCAAAAATGCCCCAATAATTAGTATTCCCATAATTACAGGATAATCATGACTTAAAGCACTTTGATAAAAAAGTAAGCCCATTCCATCTATTGAAAATATAGTTTCAAGTATCACAGATCCACCAATTACTCCTGGCAAAGAAAGTCCCAAAAGTGTAATAACAGGTGGATACAAATTTGGTAAAATATAGTATCTTAAAATCGTTTTTTGGTTCAATCCTCTAGCCTTTGCAAAGAAAATATAATCACTTTTTAATATTTCCAAAGTTAAAGCTCTAATATATAAGATTAAACTTCCAATTCCACCAAAAACTATTATAAATATAGGCAAGGCTAAGTGCCAAGCAAAATCTAAATAGTAGGCAAAACTTCCATCATTTTTTACAGAGTGCAGTCCAGCTATTGGAAAAAGTTCAAACTTAATAGAAAAAACCAAAACCAAAATAAGTGCCAGATAAAAAGATGGCATTGAAAAACTTAAAAGTGAAAGTTGTTTTGTAAATCTATCAAAAAAACCATTTTGACTCATGGCTGCTTTTATTCCAAAATATAATGAAATAATAAAAATCAAAAACATAGAGATAATATTTATAGTCAAAGTTACATTTATACGGCTTAAAATCTCATCTTTTACTTTTACTCCACTTGCAAAAGATATTCCAAAATCAAGATTTAAAATAGAAAAAATCCATGAAAAAAACTGAATATATAAAGGTTTATCAAGTCCATAAATTGCTTTTAATTCTGCTATTGCTTCAGGAGTTATATTTGGATTTAACTCTCCACTTGCAAAAAATGAGTTTGGAGCTACATTTATAGCAATAAAAGATATAAGGCTAATAATAAATAGCATAACAATAAGATATAATAATTTTTTAAAAAATAGCTTCATAAGATAGATTATACAAAAGATAGGTTTAAATGATAGGAATAGATATAGTAAGCATAAATAGAGTAACAAAACTTTATGAAAAATTTGGTGATAAATTTTATGATAGATTTTTAAGTGAAGATGAAAAAGTATTTATAAAATCTACTCAAAATGCAGCTGGATTTTGGGCAGCAAAAGAGGCTGCTAGTAAAGCAATAGGTACAGGAATTGGTGAAATTTGCTCTTTTTATGATATAAAAATAAAAAAAGATAAAAACAATGCTCCAAAAATTAAATATAGTAAAGCTTTACGAAAAAAGTTTAAAATAAAAAAATCAAGCTTAAGTATTACTCATGATGGTGGTTTTGCAATAGCTGTTGTTGCAAATTTGTTAAAAAAGTAGTTTGATATATATCAATGTCTACGGAAATTTTATATATTAAAATACACAACTCTATAAAAAGAGCTTGCAACGATGGGTTTGCCCCTGAATCTCTCCTAATAAACCCATCTTGCAAAATTCTATCAAATTATTACTCAAAGGGCAAAAAATGAAAAATATAGATTTTTATAATGATGTTGAAAAAATAGTTTTAAAAGATAAACTAGGCTCGTTTTTAGGAGTTGATGAAGACTTTTCTTATACTTTTAAAGATGCTGTAAAGCTAAGTGGTCACTCTTGTCCAACAGTTGCTGGAGCTTATCTTATGACTTTAAAAGCTTTAAAAGAGTTGTATAAAGATGAACTACCAGTTCGTGGCGAAATCAAAGTTGAGCTAAGAGATGCAAAAAATGCAGGAACAACTGGAGTTTTAGCAAATGTTGCTTCATTTATTACTGGAGCAAAAGAAGAAGATGGATTTAAAGGGCTTCAAGGAAAATATTTTAGAAACAACTTACTTAAATATGAAGCACCAATAAAAGGCGAAATGAGATTTACAAGACTTGATAGTGGCTCTAGTGTGGAAGTTATGTATGATTTATCAAATGTAGCTTTAAGTGGTTTTGATGGAAGTTTAATGCAAAAAGGACTTCAAGGAAGTGCTACAAATGAGGAGCTTGAAACTTTTGGAGCTGCTTGGCAAAAAAGAGTTAGTGAAATTTTGCTACAATACAAAGATAAGGTCGTAAAAATTTTAAACTAAGGAGTTTACAGTGATACTTTTTATTTTAAGTACAAAACCGTACGATGGAAGCGACAATATTTATGGTGCTTTAAGATTAGTTAAAAAACTTGTAGAGATGAAACAAGAGGTAAAAATCTTTTGTATTAGTGATGCTGTTGATTTAGTAAGGGCAATTGCAAAAAAACCAGACTCTTATGATATAGATTTACAAGCTATGATAAAAGAGGTTCTTGAACTTGGAGTTCCAATTAAAGCTTGTGGAACAAGTTTAAAAAGATCAGGCCTTTATAAAAATGAGCCATATTTAAATGAAGATATAAGAGGAAGCTTGGATTTATTGGGTGAATGGACAATAAATGCAAAACAAGTTTTAACATACTAATGATTTGTGATGAGAATTTAGGAGTTTGTACTCCTACAAACTTTTCTATAAAAAAAGAGTTGGAAAAAGATTTTAAATCATCTTCAACTCTTTTTTATATAGGAGATCCTATGTGTTCTTGGTGTTATGGTATGGAAGATGTTTTAAAAGATGTTCAAAAATACTCTTCTTTAAATAATATCAAATTTCAAACTATTTTAGGTGGATTACGAAGTAGCGGTCAAGTTTTATGGGATGATAACTTTAAATCATTTCTTAAAAATGAGTGGACAAAAATATCAGCTACAACAGGTAAAAGCTTCTCTTTTTCTATATTTGATTTAAAAAACTACGACTATGATACAACACCAGCTTGTAAAGCTGTTTTAATAGCAAAAATTTTAAGCAAAAACAATCAAAAAATAGTTTTAGAATTTTTCTCAAAAATTCAAAATAAATTTTATGCTCTTTCGCAAGATAGTAAAAATTTAGAGTTTTATAAAACTATATGTGAAGAGTTAAAGCTTGATTTTAAAGAATTTTCTAAATTATTTGAAGATGATTTAATAGATAAAAATCTAAAAGATGAGTTTACTTTTGCAAGAAGTTTATCATCATCTTTCCCTAGCTTAATTTTTGTAAATGAAAATAGTAAAATCGCTATATCTATTGGTTACTCAAATTTTGAAACAGTAAAAAGTAGATTAGACAATTTAATAAAAGGCTTATAGCCTTTTATTTATCCAAAAAATTTCAAAATTGTTTGGATGATTGAAGCATTTATTAAATCTACAAAAAATGCTCCACAAAGAGGAACTATTAAAAAAGCTTTATGAGATGCACCATACATATTTGTAATTGCTTGCATGTTTGCAACTGCAGTTGGAGTTGCACCTAAACCAAAACCACAATGCCCAGCTGCTAAAACACTTGCATCATAATTTTTACCCATTGCCCTAAAAGTCACAAAATATGCATATAGTATCATCACAACAACTTGAGAAACCAAAATTATAGTTAAAGCTCCAGCAAGATTTGATAATTGCCAAAGTTTTAATGAAAGTAGTGCCATAGCAAGATATAAAGATAGTGATGCATTACCAAAAACATCTATTGCTCTATCAAAAATCTCAACTTTTAAGATATTTTCAAGCACATTTCTTAAAACTACTCCACCACCCAATGCCCAAACAAATGTAGGCAATTCAAAAGATGTACCTTTTGCAATACCAGTCATAAAATCAGCAAAAGCTAAACATGCAGCAAAAAGTCCCAAAGTTGTAATTGCACTATTTGTAGTAATAAGCCTTACAGCTTTTGGGTACTCAAAAGGTACAAATTCATCTATTACTTTTTCTTCTTTTTCATTTTTATTATCTTTTTTATTTGTCTCATTTGCTAATTTATATCTATTAATTAAAAATTTTGCTAAAGGTCCTCCAATAATTCCACCCATTACAAGTCCAAATGTAGCTCCTGCCATTCCTAGAGCTGTTGCCCCTTCAATTGCATACTTTGTCTCCAAAATCTCTCCCCAAGCCCCAGCAGTACCGTGTCCACCTGTAAGAGTTATTGAACCAGCAACAAGACCAATTAAAGGGTCAATTCCTAAAATAGTTGCAAGAGAAATTCCTACAAAGTTTTGAATAATTATAAAAAATGAAACAACAAAAAGAAACAAAATTAAGCTCTTTCCACCCTCTTTTAATTTATAAAAATTTGCACTAAGACCAATTGAAGCAAAAAATATAAGCATAAAACTAGTTTGAAGTTCAGAACTAGTTGTGATACTATGACCCCAAAAGTTATATACAATAGTTGTGCAAATAGCTGCTACAAGTCCACCTGCAACTGGTTCTGGTATATTATATTTTCTTAAAAACTCTATTTTATTTACCAAAAATTTACCAATAAGTAAAACTATAACTGCTGCTATTAAAGTATAATAGCCATTAAATACAAAGTTCATATTTAAAATCCTTTATTAAATTTATTTAAATATCTCTCTAAGATAATTTTAGATGCCAAAGAATCTACTCTACCATCTCTTTTGTATTTTATGTCACCTTTTATAAGCTCTTCTGCTTCAATAGAGCTTAAGTTTTCTTCACAAAACTCATAAGGAATTTTTAATTCCAAAAGTGAAGTGAAGTGTTTTATTCTATTTTGTGTATCAATATTTGAGCTAGGAAGCCCAATTATTAGCTTTTCAATTTCCCACTCTTTTAAAAAATTATTTACTTCAAGCGCAGCTTGATTCCTATTTTTTCGTAAAATTGCATTTTTTGGAGTCACAATATCGTTCATTAAACAAATTGAAACCCCAATTCGTTTCAATCCTACATCTATACAAGCTAATTTCAATCTATAATCTCTGATGCAACATCAAACTTATTATTTGAAGTCATCAAATGTATTTTTGGATGAATTTTATTTATCTCTTTATATAAGTTTTGGCTTAATTGCATTCCTACTTTATACTCTTCTTCTTCACCAATACTATGAGCTTTCTCAAGTTCATCAATCCAAAATTGTGGCACATGAATACCTGGAACTTGAGCTGATAAAAACAGTGCTGTTCTTAGTTTTGTTATTGGAAAAAGTCCAAGAATTAATTGAGATTTTCTTTTTTCGCCCTCAACATTCTCTTTTGCACTTTCAAAATATTCAAGCAATTTTTTAACATTTTCTATATCAAATACTGGCTGAGTAATAACTCCAACTGCTCCATTTTGTATCTTTTGATGCATCTTTTTCTCTAATGAACCAAAATTTTTTGCATAAGAGTTTACAACTGCAAATGGATAAATTTGTTTTGGTTCAATTTTAAAAGGTCGTCCTGCAAAATCCATACCGTAATTAAAAGATTTTATCATCTTTAATAGCATCAAAGAGTTTGCCTCAAAAACACCTTTACTATTTGGCTGATCACTCATATGTGCTGGATCTCCAGTTAAAGCCAAAAAAGCTCTTATATCGAAATCATTTGCTCCTAGCAAATCTGATTGCAAAGCTATTTTGTTTCTATCTCTCATAGTCATCGTTGCAATTACAGGTTTTTTAAACTCCATTTGAAGTTTTAGTGAAGCCAAAATTGATGAATACTTAAGCTTTGCCAAAGGGTTATCTGTACAAGTAAAACCATCTACTTTTGAATCTAGTTTAAATTTTTTAATCTTTTCAATTATATTATGCATAGATGGTTCATGCTGTGGTGTTGTTTCAAGTGTTAAGTATTTGTCTTCTTGAAGCTTTGAAATTAGTGTTTCAAACATAAAAAAATATTCCTTTTAAACTATTTAGTTAAATTTAGCTAATATTATACCCTTTAATATTTAATTTTAGGATATTTATGAAATTAGCTGTATTTGATTTTGATTCAACTTTAATGGATGGAGAGACAATTGATATTTTAGCTTTAGAGTTTGGTTTAGGCGATGAAGTTAAAAAAATTACTGAAGAAGCTATGAGTGGAAGACTTGATTTTTTTGAGTCACTTATTCAAAGAGTTGCTCTTTTAAAAGGGATGGATTATAAAAAAGTTATTGATATTTGTGCAAACCTTCCTTTAATGCCAGGTTCAAAAGAGATTGTAACTGAACTTAAAAAAATGGATTACAAAGTGGTTTGTTTTAGTGGTGGATTTAGAGTGGGAACAAGCCCAGCTAAAGAAAAACTAGGACTAGATGCTGATTTTTCAAATATCTTACATGAAAAAAATGGTGTTTTAACAGGGCTTGTTGGTGGAGATATGATGTTTGGGTATTCAAAAGGTGATATGATAAGAAGATTACAAAATCTTTTAGGTGTTACAAAAAGTAATACTTTAGTTTGTGGAGATGGTGCAAATGATTTATCAATGTTTGCTGAAGCTTCTACAAAAATTGCCTTTTGTGCAAAAGAAGTACTAAAAAAAGAGGCAAATATCGTAATTGATACAAAAGATTTAACAGAAATTTTAAAACATATAAAGGCTTAAGAAATGAAAGAATTTGAAGATATAAACTACTCAATTTGGTGTGATTTTATTGAAAGAGATTTTTTAGAAAATAGATTTCAAGATATTATAAATGATGGAACAATAAAAGGTGCTACTTCAAATCCAGCTATTTTTGAAGCTTCTATTACTGGTTCTGTTGCTTACAAACAACAGCTTGATATGCTTCAAGCAAATGAACAAAAAAAAATTTATGAGGAATTAGCACTTACAGATATAAAAAGAGCTGCTACACTTTTAGAGCCTCTTCATAAAATTAATTCAGACAATGGATTTATATCAATAGAAGTAGATCCTATGCTTTGTGATGATGCTGCTGGAACTATAGAAGAAGGTCTTAGAATTTATAAAAGCTTAAATGCGGATAATGTTATGATAAAAATTCCTGCAACAAATGCAGGATATATTGCTATGAGAGAACTTACAAGTAGAGGAATTCATGTAAATGCTACATTAATTTTTTCGTCTGAACAAGCAAAAAAATGTGCAATGGCTCTTGATGAAGGAATCAAAGATTCAAACAAAGATACAAAATGTGTAGTCTCTGTATTTGTATCAAGATTTGATAGACTTCTTGATACAAGCTTGAGTGCTAAAATGTTACAAACTTCAAAACTTGGAATTGTAAATGCTACAAAATGTTACCATGAAGTAAATAAACTTAACAACCCAAATATTAGAACACTATTTGCTAGTACTGGAGTAAAAGGAAATGAACTAACTCCTAGCTACTATATAGATAATCTAATTTATCCAAATAGCATTAACACTGCTCCAATAGGAACTATTGAGAATTGGTTAAGAGATGGGAAAAAAGAGCAAAGCATTATTTTAAGTGAAGATGATTGTAATAAATTTATCTCTACACTTGAAGCAAATGGTATTAAAATAAATGAAGTTTGTGAACAACTTTTAAATGAGGGGCTAGAAGCTTTTAAAAGCTCTTTTAAAGAGCTTTTATCAAAACTTAAACATTAATTTTGATTTAAGATATATTGGATAAAATTTATCCATTAATAAATTTATAAAGGTAAAATATGAAAAACTGGAATCCTAGTTCTTGGAGAGATTTTCCAATAAAACAGCAACCAACTTATAATGAAATAGAAACTTTAAAAAATGTTGAAAAAGAGTTAGCTTCTTATCCACCACTTATTTTTGCAGGAGAGGCACTAAATTTGAAAAAACAACTTGCTAAGGTTGTTAATGGTGAAGCATTTTTACTTCAAGGTGGAGATTGTGCAGAGAGTTTTAGCTCTTTTAATGCAGCAAATATTAAAGATTTATTTAAAGTAATTATGCAAATGGCAGTTGTGCTTACTTTTTCAGGTGGTTGCCCTGTTGTAAAAGTTGGAAGAGTTGCAGGTCAATTTGCAAAGCCACGAAGTGCTGATTTTGAAGATATAAATGGAATTTCTCTTCCATCGTATAGAGGAGATATTATAAATGATATGGATTTTACAAGTGATGCAAGAGAACCAAAAGCTAAAAAACTTTTAAAAGCATATAATCAAAGTGCAGCAACTATGAACCTTTTAAGAGCCTTTTCAAGAGGTGGAATGGCTGATTTAAATCAAGTTCATTTATGGAATCTTGATTTTGTAAAAGATAATACTTTAGGTGCAAAATATGAAGAGTTGGCAAATAAAATTAGTGAGAGTTTAGAGTTTATGAAAGCTTGTGGAATTACAAGTGAAAATACACCTCAACTAAACCAAACAACGCTATTTACTTCACATGAAGCACTTTTATTAAACTATGAAGAAGCACTTACAAGAAGAGACTCAATTACAGGCGATTGGTTTAACTGTTCAGCTCATATGCTTTGGATTGGAGATAGAACAAGGGAGCTTGATGGTGCTCATATTGAGTATTTTAGAGGAATTAAAAATCCAATTGGTTGTAAAGTTGGTCCTTCTATGAAAGAAGATGAGTTAATCAAACTAATTGATGCTCTAAACCCAGAAAATGAAGCTGGAAGATTAAACCTAATTGTTAGAATGGGTAATGAAAAAATTGCTGAATACTTTCCAAAACTTTTGGCAAGAGTTGAAAAAGAGGGTAAAAAAGTACTTTGGTCAAGTGATCCTATGCATGGAAATACTATAAAAGCTGATAATGGTTACAAAACTAGAGATTTTGAAGCTATTTTAGGAGAGGTTAAACAGTTTTTCCAAATTCATAAAGCACAAGGTTCTTATGCAGGTGGAATACATCTTGAGATGACTGGGCAAAATGTTACAGAGTGTACGGGAAGTAAATCATCTGCGATAAAAGAGAGTGATTTAGCTAGTAGGTATCACACACAATGTGACCCTAGACTTAATGCTGATCAGGCTTTAGAGTTATCATTTATGATTGCTAATACTTTAAAAGAGGCTAGAAAATAAATAGATAGAACCTTTAAAGGTTCTATTTTCAAGCTTATATAACCTCATACCCCGCTTCTTTAATAGCATTTTCTAAAACACTATTTTCCACATCTTTTGAAAGCTCAATTTCTACATCTTTTGTTGCTAAATCAATTTTAACACTTACAACCTCATCAAGAGCTTTTAAAGCTTTTTCAACTCTTCCACTACAATGTCCACAACTCATTCCATCAACTTTAAAGTTTTTTGTCATATTCTTATCCTTTATATTTTTATCTTCAATTATATTTAAATCTTCATTTATATAAGCTATTGATGGTTTAAAAAATCTAAGTCTTAAAGCATTTAAAACTACTGTTACACTACTTAAACTCATAGCAGCTCCAGCAAACATAGGGCTTAGTTTCCATCCTAAAAAGCTATAAAAAATACCAGCAGCAAGAGGTATTCCTAAAATATTATAGAAAAATGCCCAAAATAGATTCTGTTTTATAT
This sequence comes from Aliarcobacter sp., assembly GCA_039810345.1. Taxonomy (GTDB): domain Bacteria; phylum Campylobacterota; class Campylobacteria; order Campylobacterales; family Arcobacteraceae; genus Aliarcobacter. The sequence continues at coordinate 113,600 of JBDHWU010000003.1, forward strand.
TTTTTATAGTTACACTACTTAGCTCAATTGCTGTTAAAACATCTAGTAAATCACTTTTAACTAAAACTATATTTGCACTTTCTATTGCAATATCGGTTCCAGCTCCAATTGCAATTCCAACATCAGCCCTTACAAGAGCTGCTGCATCATTTATTCCATCTCCTACAAAAGCAACTTTTCTGCCACTTTCTTGAAGTTCAAGTATCACTCTATCTTTATCTTGTGGTAAAACTTCTGCAAAAACTTTTTTAATATTTAGCTCTTTTGCAATAGCATTTGCTGTTTTTGTATTATCTCCTGTTAGCATAATTACTTCTAAGCCTTTTTTTTCAAGCTCTAAAATAGCTCTTTGGCTTGTAGGTTTTATACTATCACTAATTGCAAGAAGTCCCAAAATCTTATCACTTGAAGCTACAAAAATTGGAGTTTTTCCACTATTTGCAAAACTTATAGACTCTTTTTCAAACTCTTTTAAATCTATATTTTTACTATCTAGTAGCTTTTTATTTCCTATATAGTAGATTTTATTATCTATTTTTGCTTCAATTCCTAGTCCATTTAAAGCTTTGAAATCTTCAATTTCTAATCTTTTTAACCCTAGCTCTTCTGCTTTTTTTATAATCGCATTTGCAAGTGGGTGTTCAGAGTTTTTCTCCAAAGAAAAGGCAATTTGAAGCAAACTATCTTTTGAGATTTCACTCTCTGGCACAATATTTACTAGCTCTGATTCTCCTTTTGTTATAGTTCCAGTTTTATCTAACACAACTGTATCTATTTTATGGCTATTTTCTAAAACTTGTGCATTTTTTATCAAAATTCCATTTGCTGCTCCTCTTCCTGTTGCTACCATAATAGCAGTTGGAGTTGCAAGTCCTAAAGCACACGGACAAGAGATAACTAAAACTGCAATTGCAATACTTAAGGCAAACTCAAAGGTTGCTCCCAAAAATAGCCAAGCAATAGCACTAATAATGGCTATAGCTATAACTGTTGGCACAAAAATAGAGCTAATCTTATCTGCAAGTTTTGATATAGGAGCTTTTGATGAACTAGCCTCTTCAACTAGCTTAATAATTTGAGAAATAACAGTATCGCTTCCAACTTTTGTAACTTTAAACTCTATTGAGCCATTTTTATTTATACTTGCACCAATTACACTATCATTTATAGTTTTGCTAACTGGCAAACTCTCACCTGTGAGCATTGATTCATCTATATTTGTAGAGCCTTTTACTATAACTCCATCAGTTGCAATACTCTCCCCTGGACGAACCTTTATAATATCCCCTACTTTTAAATCTTCAATAGCTACTTCAAACTCTTTTCCATCTTTGATTAGAGTTGCTTTTTTTGGGCTTAAATCTAAAAGCTTATTTATAGCTTCACTTGTTTTTCCTTTTGCTTTTGCTTCAAGATATTTTCCAAATGAGATTAAAGTCAAAACAATAGCAGCACTCTCAAAATACAAATCCATAGCAAAACTATTTACTAGCTCTAAATCTTCTATTGAAAAGCCGTAAGAGATTTTATAAATTGAGTAAACTCCATAAAGCATGGCAGCACCTGTACCAATTGCTATTAAAGAGTCCATATTTGGAGAGCCTTTAAATAGTGTTTTAAAACCAATAGTATAAAACTTTCTATTTATAAAAACTATTGGAAGAGCTAGTAAAAATTGCGTAAAGGCAAAAGTCATAGAGTTTTTTACTCCTAAAAAAAACTGTGGCATAGCCCAATTTAGCATATGTCCCATAGAGATATAAAAAAGTGGCAAAGCAAAGATTAAAGATACAAATAACCTTTGTTTTAACTCATTTATCTCTAAAAGTGCGATATTTTCTTTTTTCTCTATCTTTATTTTTTTCTCTTCTTGTAGTGTTGCTTCATAACCAGCATTTTGTACGGCTTCTATAATATTTTCATAATTTAATAAGCTCTCATCGTACTTTATACTCATACTATTGTTTAGTAAATTTACATTTACTTCACTTACACCTTCAAGTTTTTTCATACTCCTATCAACAGCATTTGAACAAGCACTACAAGTCATACCTTTTATATCAAATTTTTGGGCTTTCATAAAATATTCCTAAATATAAAATATTTGAAATCATAACCTAGCTTTATTAATTACAAATAAACCTTTAATCAAAAATTACACTTTTTTAGGTATAATCGCACTATTTTAGAAAAACAACAAACAAAAATTAGGAAAACAACTTGCAAAAAAATATTAGAAACTTTAGTATTATTGCACATATTGATCACGGAAAATCAACTTTAGCAGATAGAATTATTCAAGAGTGTGGAGCAATAAGTGATAGAGAGATGACTTCACAAGTTATGGATAATATGGATATAGAAAAAGAGCGAGGAATTACAATAAAGGCTCAAAGTGTAAGATTAAACTACACTTTAGATGGGGAAAAATATGTTTTAAATCTTATTGATACTCCAGGTCACGTAGATTTTTCTTATGAAGTTAGCCGTTCTTTAGCATCATCTGAAGGAGCTTTGCTTATAGTTGATTCAACTCAAGGGGTTGAAGCACAAACTATTGCAAATGTTTATATTGCAATGGATAATGACTTAGAACTTCTTCCAGTTGTAAATAAAATAGATTTACCAAGTGCAGATCCTATGCGAGTTTTAGGAGAAGTTGAAGAGGCTATAGGGCTTGATTGTACAGAACACAATTTAATCTCTGCAAAAACAGGTTTGGGTGTAAAAGATTTAATAGAATCAATTATAAAAAGAGTTCCAGCACCCATTGGAGATGAAACTGCTCCAACAAAAGCACTTATTTATGACTCGTGGTTTGATAACTACTTAGGTGCTTTGGCACTTGTGCGAGTTTATGACGGAAGTATAAAAAAAGGTCAAACTTTAAGAATGATGAATACAAAAGTGGAACATCAAGTTTTAAGTTTAATGTACCCACACCCAATAAAAAGGCAAGATACTCTTGAAATAAAAACAGGAGAGATAGGAATAGTAGTTCTTGGATTAAAAACTCTTGATGGAATAGCCGTTGGAGATACAATGACAGATGCAAAAAATCCAACAAGTGAAGTAATAGATGGTTTTGAACCTGCAAAACCATTTGTTTTTGCAGGACTTTATCCAATAGAAACAGATAAATTTGAAGATTTAAGAGAAGCTTTAAATAAATTAAAATTAAATGACTCATCTATCTCTTTTGAGCCTGAAAGCTCTTTAGCTCTTGGAAGTGGTTTTAGAACTGGTTTTTTAGGAATGCTTCATATGGAAGTAATAAAAGAGAGACTAGAAAGAGAGTTTGATTTAGATTTAATTGCAACTGCTCCAACTGTTGTTTATGAAGTATTAAAAAAAGATGGAGAAAAAGTAATAATCCAAAATCCTAGCGAACTTCCTGAACCAAACCATATAGATACGATTTTTGAGCCTTATGTAAAAGCTACAATTTTAGTTCCTGATGAGTTTTTGGGAAATGTTATAAAACTTCTAAACGATAAAAGAGGAATTCAGTTAAAAATGGATTATTTAGGAGCAAGAGTACTTCTTGAATATGATATTCCTATGAATGAAATTGTAATGGATTTTTACGATAAGTTAAAATCTACAACAAAAGGTTATGCCTCTTTTGATTATGAACCTGTGGGATTTAGACCAGGGAATTTAAAAAAACTTGATGTTAGAGTTGCAGGAGATATAGTTGATGCTTTATCAATCATAGTGCCTGAAGATAGGGCTGTTTCAAGAGGTAGAGAGTTTGTAAAAGCTCTAAAAGAGCTAATTCCTAGACAACTTTTTGAAGTTGCAGTACAAGCTAGTATTGGAAGCACAATTATTGCTAGAGAAACTGTAAAATCTATGGGAAAAAATGTAACTGCTAAGTGTTATGGTGGGGATATTACAAGAAAAAGAAAGCTTCTTGAAAAACAAAAAGCTGGTAAAAAGAGAATGAAAGCTATTGGAAAAGTAAATGTTCCACAAGAGGCTTTTATGGCTGTATTGAAAATCTAAATAGGAAATTGGACTTTATAGTCCAATCTCTTAAATATTGATACAAATCCCATAAAGCAAAGTGGGATTTGTTTTTATTTATTTAAAATATCTAATAGTTTTTTTAGTATCTCTACTTTATCAATATATTTTTCATTAAATATTCTATTTTCTATCTCATTTTTTACAAGACTAATACTATTTTCACACTCTTCCTGACTTCGTCGCTTTTTTTCCATAAAAAAATAAAATCCTATAAATAGAGCCTTTGCAGTTATTTTTAAGTCACT
>JBDHWU010000004.1:0-99800 GCA_039810345.1 Aliarcobacter sp.
ATCTATCTCTATTTTCATTTTTGTGTCCTTTGGTATTTTTTATTTTACCTAATTGACACAAAATTATGAACGGTCCCTCTTAAGATAAATCTTAAGAGTTTACTAATTTTGAAAGTTTTTGTAAAACAGTTCTTGCACTATCTTCATTTAACTGTTTTTCATAAGTAGTAAGAATTTCTCTTGCTAAAATATTTGCTCCTAAATGCTGAAACATAATTCTCATAGCTTGAAGACCTTTTTGTCCTCCTCCACCACTATGAGTTGCCAAAGCTACATCTTTATCATTAAAAGCATCTCTCCAATTTTTTGTAGCTCTTGATGTCCAAGCCATTGCATTATTTAAAACAGGAGGCATAACACCATTGTATTCAGGTGCAACAACAATGAATGCTTTTAAATCAATAATTTTTGTTGCTAAATCTAAAACAGACTCTGGAATTCCATTTTTTTCTTCTTCATTTGTGCTATAAAGTGGAAGATTATAATCAACTAAATTTATTAAATCTGTATCAATATTCAACTCTTTTGCTAATTCTTGAAATTTTAAACCCAGTTTTAAATTGTTATTTGAACTAGCAACTATTATTCCTATTTTTGGCATATAAATCCTTATAAATTTTTTAATTCTTATTATAACTTATGAAAGTAAATTAAATAATAAAGCAAAATTTATAAAAAATTTTATATAATGTGTAAATAATAAAAAAATTAACACAAGAAGTACCAAGAATGGACAAAGAAAAAGAGCAACAACTTTTAAAAATAATAAAATATGCACCAGTTATTTTAATATTATTAATTGCTACGGTTTTACTACTTTTTTTATATACTGAAAATAAAAAACTATTTAATTTGGCAAAAAAAGATTTAGAAGAGAAATTTTACTTACAAAATGCAAATCAAATAAAAGATGAAGTAAATAGAGCTTACTCTTATGTAAAATATATTCAAGAAAATGCAGAAAAAGAGTTAAAAGAATCAATTAAGAATAGAGCATATGAAGCTCATGCAATATCAACAAATATTTATGAAAAATACAAAAATACAAAAAGTAAAGATGAGATTTTTGAGCTAATAAAAACAACTCTTGATAAAATAAGATTTAATGACGGAAGGGGATATTTTTATTTAGATGATGAGTTTGGAAATAAACTTTTATTGCCTTTAGATAAAGAAAATGAAGGTAAAAACTTTTTTGAATATAAAGATGATAGAGGTTATACTTTTGTAAAAACGATAGTTGATACTATAAAAAATAAGAGTGAAAGATTTGATGAGTATTATTGGAAAAACCCTATTACTAAATTATCATCAAGAAAAATAGCTTTTTATAAATATTTTGAGCCACTTAACCTAGCAATAGGAACGGGAGAGTATTTTGATGAATACAATGAAAAAGTTCAAAAAGAGGTAATATCTTACATAAATAGTATACAATTTGGTAAAAGTGGGCATATTTTTATAGTAACAAATGATGGTGTTTGTTTAAGCAAAGATAGTAAACTAGAAAAAATTGATTATGTTGTTGATGATATTTTAAAATCAAGAGAAGATAATCTTCACGGTTTAATAAAAGCTGCAAACTCAAAAGATGATAATTTTTATAAATATCAAGAGAGCTATAATAATTCGAATGTTGATTATAAAGTAAATAAAGTTACTTATGTTAAAGCTTTAGCAAACTGGAATTGGATAATAGGTTCTTCATTTTATGAGGATGATGTAAATTTTGATATTATAGAGATGAAAAAACATCTTGATAAAGATTTTAATGATAAGCTTATAAATATTTTAGTTGCTAGTATTTTATTGATTATTATTCTACTTGTAATCTCTTTTTATGTATCAAAATATATAGAAAAAAAATTTATTGATTACAAAGATGAAATAGGAAGCAGACAAGCTTTACTGTTTCAGCAATCAAAAATGGCAACAATGGGAGAGATGATAGGAAATATAGCTCATCAATGGAGACAACCTTTGAGTGTAATAACTGCAACTACAAGTGGAATGTTAATCCAAAAAGAGATGGGAGCCTTAAGTGATGAGTTCTTTGTTGATGGTTCAAAAAAAATAAATAGTGCTGCTGCTTATTTATCTCAAACAATAGATGATTTTAGAAATTTCTTTAATCCAAATAAAGAAAAACAATATTTTAAAATATCAGATACGGTAACAAAAACTTTGGATTTATTAGCTGCTCAATTTAATGCAAAAGATATTTTTATAATTAAAAATATTGAAGATGTAGAAATCAATTCTTACGAAAATGAGCTAATTCAAGCTTTAATTAATATTTTTAATAACTCAAGAGATGAGTTAATTGATAAAAGTCATGAAAAATATATTTTTATTGATATAAAGAAAAAAGGAAATTATTTAAATATAGTTATAAAAGATAATGCAGGAGGAATAAAAAAAGAGAATATTTCTAAGGTATTTAATCCATATTTTACAACTAAAGATAAATCACAAGGTACTGGAATAGGACTTTATATGACTCAAGAGATTATTTTGCAACTAAAAGGTGAAATAACTGTAAGAAATGTTGATTTTATTTATAATAAACAAAAATATGTTGGTGCTGAATTTACTATTAATTTAAATATTTAAATATCTTTTAGATATTATTGCAACCAAGTTGCAAATAAAGGTTAATATGAATTTAATACAAATAGAAAATTTATCGTACTCATACTTAAATACAAAAGCTTTAGAAAATGTAAATCTTACTATAAAAAGTGATGATTTTTTGGCTATTATTGGTCCAAATGGTGGTGGAAAATCAACACTTTTAAAGCTTATTTTAGAACTTCTACCTCTTCAAAATGGAAAATTTGTAAAAAATATAAAAAATAGTGAAGTAGGTTATGTTCCTCAAAACACAAATTTAAATATAGATTTTCCAATTACAGCTCTTGAAGTTGTACTTATGGGACATATAAAAAGAAAGAAAAAACTTTTTGGATATGCAAAAGAGGATATATCTTGTGCTATACACTCTTTAAAGCAAGTTGGAATGGATAATTTTGCAAATAAAAAAATAGGCGATTTAAGTGGTGGACAAAGGCAAAGAGTTTTTATAGCAAGAGCTTTATGTTCAAATCCAAAAATTTTAATGCTAGATGAACCAACAGCTAGTATTGATGTAAAAGGTCAGCAAGATATTTATGAACTTTTAAAAGAGTTAAATAAAAATATTGCAATTGTAGTTGTAAGTCATGATTTATCGATACTTTTAAATTATGCAAAAGATGTAGCTCATGTAAATAGAACTTTAGTTTATCATAGTTTAAAAGATATAAAAAGAGATGTTACATTAAATGATGATCATTTGTGTGAAGTTGAGTTGCTTTCAGCTTTGGGTAAAACACAAATTTGTTGTAATCATGAACACTAAAAAAGGTAAATTATATAATGTTTGAAATTTTACAATACGATTTTATACAAAATGCAATAATTGCAGGAATTTTAATCTCTATTGCAGCTGGAATTATTGGAAGTTTAGTTGTAGTAAATAAAATTACATTTCTAACTGGTGGAATAGCTCATAGTGCTTATGGTGGAATTGGTATGGCAATTTATTTAGGAATTCCAGTTTTATTTGGAGCTACTATTTTTTCGGTTATCACTGCTATTTTAATTGCTTTTATAACTATGAAAAATAGAAGTAGAATAGATGCAATAATTGGTATGATGTGGGCAAGTGGAATGGCTATTGGAATAGTTTTAATTGATTTAAGTCCTGGATATAATGTAGATTTAATGAGCTATTTATTTGGAAGTATAATTGCAGTTTCAAGCTCTGATTTACTTTATATGAGTTTACTTGATTTATTTATTGTTTTTGTAGTTGTATTTTTTTATAAACAAATATTAGCTGTATCTTATGATAGTGAGTTTGCAGGACTTAGAGGAATTAATGTTAAGTTTTTTTATACTTTGATTTTAATTCTATCAGCACTTTGTGTTGTTGCTGCTATAAAAGCTGTTGGGCTTATTTTGGTTATTGCTCTTCTTACAATTCCAACTTATATGGCTGAATCTTTTTCAAATAAGTTATCAACATTAATGATAATTAGCTCAATTTTAGCTACAATATTTACACTTATTGGGCTTATCTTCTCATATTTATATGATATAAGTTCAGGAGCTAGTATAATTATGGTAAGTGTTGTTGCTTTAGGGCTTGTAAAAATATTAAAAAAATAAAAATGAAAGACGGAAAAACCAGATGAAAAATGAAAATAAAAAATTAGATAAATATATCAAACAAGGTGTTGTAAACACTTTAAAAGTAAATAGAGTTAGTCAGCCAGGGATATATTTAATAAGTGGGGATGAAACAGAAATTTTATTACCAAATATATATGTAAAAAAAGAGATGAATATAGATAGTTTAGTAGATGTTTTTGTATATACAGATAGCGAAGATAGATTAGTTGCAACTACACTAAAGCCATATTTATATTTAAATGAATTTGCAAGTTTAAAGATAGTTGATAGTGCAAAATTTGGGTATTTTGTGGATATTGGCTTAGCAAAAGATTTACTTGTTCCAAAAAATAGGCAAAAAAGCAGTACTTTTTTTGTAGGAAATTACAAAGTTTTACAAATGCAGTTTGATACTAAAACAAATAGATTAATTGCAAGTGAAAAATTTATTTTAAGTAGTGAACCAAAAAACCTTAAACAAGGAGATGAAGTTGAGATTATTTTGTACTCAAAAACTCCATTAGGGTTTAAAGTAATTGTAAATAATCTTTATGAAGGGATGATTTTTCACTCTGAAATATTTGAAAATTTAAAAATAGGGGATAAAAAAAGAGCCTATATTAAAAACTTAAGAGATGATAGTAAACTTGATATTTCTTTACAGAAAATTGGACAAAAAGTAGATACAAATAAGATTTTAGATATTTTAAAAGAAAATGGTGGAAGCATTGGTTTTACATATAAAAGTGATGTTGAAGAGATAAAAAAGGTTTTTGCAATGAGCAAAAAAGCATATAAAGCAACTTTAACAAAACTTTTAGAAGATAAACTTATAATTTTAGAAAGTGATAAAATAAGATTAAGTAATTAAGACAAATTTTATCCTAATTAAAATATAATTTTGAAATTTTATAAATAAGGAGATTTTTTTATGGCAACAGTTAAATTCCACGGTGAAGTAGATGTTAATTTAAGTGGTACAGAGTTAAATGTAGGTGATATTGCACCAGTAGTTACTGGTGTTGCAGCTGATTTAAGTGATATTCAAATTGGTGGACAACAAGGAAAAGCTCAAATAATATTAGCAGTTCCATCTTTAGATACAGGTGTTTGTGCAAAAGAAGCAAAAAGATTTAATGATGAAGCAGCAAAACTTTCTCATGTTGATGTAGTTATTGTTTCAATGGATTTACCATTTGCTATGAAAAGATTTTGTGCAGCTGAAGGTGCAAACAATGTAAAAGTTGCATCTGATTATAGAGCAAAAGCATTTGCAAAATCTTACGGTGTATTACAAGCAAATGGACCATTAGCAGGTCTTACTGCAAGAGCAGTATTTATAGTAAATCCATCAGGGAAAATCACATATAAAGAGATTGTTCCAGAAATTACTGATGAGCCAAACTATGATGCAGTTTTAGCAGCTGCTGCTGAAGCAACTAGTACAGCTTGTTGTGGGTCTTGTCACTAAAAACTAATATATTTTAGGCAAGATTCCTTGCCTAAAATTCTCTCTTTACCTAATATTAATCAAAAAATTGTAATATTGTATAAATTTCCAAAGAAAGGATGAATTATGCAAAAAATAATAAAAACTATGTTGGTTTTAATGTTAAGTTTTTCTTTTTCTAATGCTTCTATGGTTGAAGATGGCTATTTAGAACTTGAAAAAGGAAATGTTCTTGAAGCAGCAAATATTTTTAAAAATGCTTGTGATAAAGGTGCATTTGCAGGTTGTTATAATTTAGGTCTAATGTATTTTGATGGGAAAAATATATCAAAAAACTATGAAAAAGCTTATGAATTATTTGAAAAAGCTTGTCAAGAAGGGCATTCTCAAGCATGTTATAATATTGCATATATGAGTGAGCAAGGTTTAGGAACAAAAAAAGATATAAATAGAGCAATTGGATTGTATAAAAATTATTGTGAGGAAAAAAATTCTAGTGCATGTTATAATCTTGCATTAATTTATCAAAAAGAACAAGATAATTTTAAAAATGTAGAATTTCTTACAAAAGCCTGTGATCTTGACCATGCAAAAGCTTGTTATAACCTAGCATATAAATATTATAATGAAGAGGGTGTTGAATTATCATATATAAAAGCTATTAATTTATATCAAAAATCTTGTGATTTATCATATTCAAATGCTTGTTACAATTTGGGTATAGCTTATTTGGATGGGAAATATTTCGTACCAAATAGTAATGAGGCAAAAATTTATTTTAATAAGGCTTGTAGTTTAAATAACCAAAAAGCTTGTGAAGAGTTAAGTAAATTATAAATATTTTAATATATCTTATGAATTGCCTATAATCAAGAAGAAATTAGAAAAAAGTAGATAAAATCTTCTAAAATAATATATTTTAGGAGATTTTATGAATTCGTGGTATAAAAAATTTTCATCCCAACCACATCAACCATTTTTTACAAATGGAATTTTGTTTTTTGCACTATTTATGTTGCTATTTCTTTTAAGCTATTCAAATGTTATTAGTTTGGATACTACACTTTTGACATATCATGCATATAGTTTAGTTTTTGTTGTTTTTATACAGTTCTTTTTAGGATTTTTATTTGTTGTATTCCCAAAATTTCTGATGCAAGCTGAAATTGAACCAAAAGTATATATGAAACAGTTTTTTATCTATTTTGTAGCAAGTATTGGTATTTTTTTATCAATAATCTTTATTCCAAAATTTGTTTTTATCTTTCAAATTTTACTTTTATTTGCACAGATTTTAAGTTTTAACCTTCTTTATAGCATTCATAAAAAAAGTGTAATGCAAGATAAAAATGATACAAAATGGGTATTAATCTCATTCATGGCTGGATTGGTTTCTCATATACTTTTTATAATTTCAGAATTTAATTTTAGTTCATCTTATTTAGTTTCAAAAATAGCAATAAATAGTGGTTTTTATCTGTTTTTATTTATGGTTATTTTTACTATTTCTCAAAGAATGATTCCATTTTTTACAAGAGTTATGGCACCAGAATATATAATAAATAAAAGCCCAAAACTACTTGATATTTTGATGCTTTTATTAATACTAAAAGTTTTTTTATTGAGTTTTGAAAATCCAAAATTAAATTTAATAGCTGATATTCCACTATTTATATTTATTGTAAAAGAGCTTATTAGATGGAAGTTTCCAACTTCTATTATGCCTCCAATAGTTTGGGTTTTACATATAGGGCTTTTTTGGATTCCTATTGCCTTTTTATTTTCAATTATTGAAGGATTAATGGCATTTATAAATCCAGAATTTTACTTTGAAAAGGCAGTTTTGCATACTTTAGCGGTTGGGTATTTTATAACAGTTTTAATCGGATTTGGAACAAGAGTTATTTTAGGGCACTCAGGAAGAAAAATTACTACAGGTAAATTTGCAGTTTCAATTTTTATAGCTGTTCAGATTTTAACACTTCTTCGAGTGTTTAGCTCTATAGTAAGTAATTTTAGTTTAGACTATATGTTATTTATTAACTTATCAGCCTTTGTATTAATAGTAACTTTAATTATTTGGTCTTCAAAATATATTATTATTTTAGTAGAAAATGAAAAAAAAGTAGAAGAAAAAGCAAAATGGAAGGTTTGATTAACCTTTTGTTAACTTTTTCTATATATAATTTCATTATAAGTAAGTTATAACATAGCTTATTTATAGAAAATATTTTTTTAAGATAAGTTTCTTAAATAGATAATTTTTATGTTTCCTTGTGTATGAAGAGAGTCGCTTCCCCTAGGCGGCTCTCTTTTTTTATCTCTTTTTAACTACCTTTATACTACTATTTCAAAATGAAAATACTTAATAAACAAAAAATATAAAACTTAATTTATGCCACTATCAAACCTAAATACAGAACAATTAAATGCAGCAACTTGTAAAAATGGATATAATTTAATAATAGCAAGTGCAGGAACAGGAAAAACTTCAACAATAGTTGGAAGAATTGCACACTTAATAAATAGTGGTGTAAAACCTAAAGAGATACTACTTCTTACTTTTACAAATAAAGCTGCTATTGAGATGATAAATAGGGTCTCTAAAATTTTTTCAAAAGATATTGCAAAAGAGATTATGGCAGGGACATTTCACTCGGTTTCTTTTAAACTATTAAAAGAGTTAGATGTAAAAATAACTTTAAAGCAACCAAATGAACTTAAAACATTGTTTAAATCTGTTTATGAAAAAAGAGTTTTTATGGATAGAAATGAAGAAGCAAATCCTTATGATGGTGGCTATTTATACGATATTTACTCTTTATATTTAAATTCAAATAATAATGAAGATTTTGCTTCTTGGATAAAAGAAAAAAATCCATCTCATGAAAGCTATACTCTAATTTATGAAGATGTAATAGATGAGTTTAATACTCTTAAAAAAGAGTATGGTTATGTTAATTTTGATGATTTATTAACAACAATGCTTGAAGTTTTAAAGGAAAAAAATTTTGAATTTAAAGAGATTTTAGTCGATGAATATCAAGATACAAACCCACTTCAAGGAAGACTTCTTGATGCTTTTAAGCCACAGTCTTTGTTTTGTGTAGGAGATTATGATCAAAGCATTTATGCTTTTAATGGTTCAGATATAGGTATTATTTCAACTTTTGCTTCAAGATATAAAAATGCAAATGTTTTTACTTTAAAAAGAAATTATAGATCAACAAAACCTATTTTAGATTTAGCAACAAAAGTTATAGAATTTAATGAAAGAGTTTATCCAAAAAAACTTGAAGTTGTAAGAGAACAAAATACACATCAGCCAAAACTTTTGGTCTTTAATGAACTTTTTTCTCAATATGAATATATTTCACAATTAATCTCAAAATCTTCAACTCCTCATAGTGAAATTGCAATAATATATCGAAATAACTCTAGTGCAGATGGAATTGAAGCTAACTTAAGGGAGTTTAGTATTCCAGCAAAAAGAAAAGGTGGAATGAGCTTTTTTGATGCAGTTGAAGTTAAATTTCTTCTTGATATATTAGTTTTACAAATATCTACAAATGATATGATGGCATTTATACATATAATTGAGCATGGAAAAGGGATAGGAAAAGCAATAGCAAAAGATATTTTCGATGCTTTAATTAAATTGGGTGATGGAAATTTATTAAGTGGTTTTTTTTCTCCAAACAAAGATATTAATAATCCATATGTAAGTAGAGCAAAAAATCATCAATTAGGACTTTTTGATGATTTTTTAGAGTTGGGCAGTATATCAAAATTTAAAGATTGTAATTTTGAAGAGCAATTTTTGTCAAACCCTATTTTAAAACATCCAAAATTAAGTGTTGATGGTGCAAAATATATTTATGATATATACTTACTTTTTAAGCAGCTAAAAAGAACAAAAAACCCAGAAAATTTACTTTCAATGATAAGTTCATCAATGGCATATTCAAAAATAAAAGATATGTTATCTACAAAAAGGGCAACTCAAAAAGATGGAGAAATAAACCCTATACAAAAAACAAAGGCTTTAGCAAAAATAAATAGAAAAGCTATGCTTTTAAAAAATTTAGCTAGAAATTTTTCTGATTTATCAAAATTTATAAACTCTATGATTTTGGGTGGAAGTGAGCTTAGTGAAGGGGATGGTGTAAATTTATTATCTATCCATGCTAGTAAAGGTTTAGAGTTTAAAGAAGTTTATGTAATTGATTTAATGGATGGAAGATTTCCAAATAGAAAACTAATGAGCAAAGGTGGAAGTTTAGAAGAAGAAAGAAGACTTTTTTATGTTGCAGTTACAAGAGCGAAAGATATTTTATATCTATCTTATGCAAAATATGACAAAATAAAAAAATTAACTTTTGTAGCAAGTCCATTTTTAAATGAAGCAGGAATGCAAACAGATATTGAACCAGAAGAGTAGAAATAGGATAATATGGAAAAAATAGTTTTAATAATAACAGTTTGTATGATAATTATGTCAGCCCCAATTTTTGCAAAAATTTTTAAAATTCCTGTAGTTGTTGTTGAGATAAGTTTAGGGTTAATATGTGGATATTTAGGGCTTATTTATGCTGATGAAACTTTAAAACTTGTTGCTAAATTTGGATTTATTTATCTTATGTTTTTAGCAGGATTAGAAATAAATTTTAAACTAGTAAAAGTAATAAAAGCCACTTTAGCTATAAATGTTATTCTTTATTTTGTTCTTTTATATACGATTTCTGGAGCTGTTTGCTGGTTATTTGATTTAGGGCTTACATATTTTGTGGCACTTCCTATTTTCTCTTTAGGAATGTTAATGATGCTTATAAAAGAGTATGGAAAAGATGAACCTTGGCTGAATCTTGCTCTATCTATTGGTGTTGTTGGGGAAGTTATTAGTATTTTAGCACTTACTCTTTTTAGTGGTTGGACTGAATTTGGATTTAGTAGTAAATTTTTTACCTCAATTTTTACAATTTTTGCTGTTGTTATTGTTACAATTTTACTTCTTAGATTTTCATATATGGTATTTTGGTGGTTTCCTGAGGTTAAAAAATATTTAATACCAGATAATGTAGATGATAAGCATGATCAGGATATAAGATTTTCAATTTCTCTTTTACTTATTTTAGTATCAATTATGCTAATTTTAAGAATTGATGTTGTCTTAGGAGCATTTACAGCAGGGCTATTCTTTAAAATGTTTTTTAATCAAAAACAGGAACTTTTACATAAAATAGAGTCGTTTGGGTTTGGTTTTTTTGCACCAATATTCTTTATTTATACAGGTTCAACTGTAAAGTTAGAAATGGTTACTCTTGATATTTTACAACATGCAATATTTATTATGTGTGCGATTATTTCTATTAGAATTATTAGTTCATATTTAGTTTTTTTAAATTATTTAAAAGCAAAACAGACTATTATGTTTGCTCTTAGTGATTCAATGCCACTTACATTTACGGTTGCAATTGCTATGATTTCTTATAATTATGAATTAATTACACAAGATGAATATTTCTCTTTTATTATTGCAAGTATGCTAGATGGATTATTACTTATGATAATTATTAGAAAGCTATATAAATACTTCAAACTTGATATAAAATCAGATACAAAAACAATAAAAAGATAGTAAATATAAGCTAATCTTTTTATTATTATAATTAAAAAAAATCAATAATTTATTTTGGTAACAAATGCTATTTTTATGCTATTTTACTGTGTAAAATTGTAAATTCTATATAAGAAAAATTAATATTTTAAGTTCTATTTTAACTTATAAAATCTATAATGTAAGCTGACATTGGTATTTAAAAAATAGTCAAAATTTTATAGGAGGTTAGTTTGAGTAGTAGTAAAGCTTTAAAAACTACAAAAGAGTCATCTATTGTAGAAGCTACAAGTAGAAGAGATTTTTTTAAAAAAACTGCTATTTACTCGGCTGGTGCTTTAAGTGCAGCAACTGTCTTATCGCCTGTTTCTTTAAGAGCAGATGATAAAGCAATTATAAGCGAAGCACCGTGGGGGCAAAAGTTAGGTGATGTAGTAAATAAAAATCCTTACGGATTACCATCTTTATATGAGCATAATAATATTAGAAGAACTCACGATTTATTATCTTCTGGTGATGCTTATGCATCAATTTCTATGTGTCCTATTCATGAAAGTGAAGGAATAACAACTCCAAATGGTCTTTTCTTTACAAGAAATCATGGTGGAACTGCACAAATTGACCCAAATGAATTTAGATTAATGATTCATGGAAAAGTTAAAAGAGAAGTTGTTCTAACATTAGAAGACTTAAAAAGATACCCTAGTGAAACTAGAACATATTTTATTGAGTGTCCTGCAAATGGAAGCCCTGAGTGGAGAGCACCTCAATTTAATAGTTTACAGTTTATGAAAGGGATGATGAGTTCAGCACAATGGACTGGAGTTATGCTAAAAACAATATTAGATGATATTGGTTTAGAAAAAGATGCAGTTTGGATGTTAGCAGTTGGAAGTGATAATGCATCAAATCCAAGAACAATTCCAGTTGAAAAAGCTCTTGATGATGTTATGGTTGTTTGGGGTCAAAATGGAGAGGCTTTAAGACCAGAACAAGGTTATCCAGTAAGGCTAGTAGTTCCAGGTTGGGAAGGAAACTTAAATACTAAATGGTTAAATAGACTTGAATTTAGTGATAAGCCATGGCATGCAAAAGAAGAGACTTCAAAATATACTATGCTTCAAAAAGATGGAAGAGCTATAAGATTCTTCTGGGTAAATGAAGTAAATTCAGTAATTACAAAGCCATGTCCTGAAAAACCATGGACACACCTTAAAAAAGGTGATATGGTGGAGATAGAAGGGATTGCATGGAGTGGTCATGGAACTATTAAAGGTGTTGATATATCATTTGATGGTGGAAATAACTGGGTTGAAGCAAAACTTAAAGGTTTAGTTTTACCAAAATCATGGACAAGATTTAGCTATATTTATAAATGGGATGGTAAACCACTATTCCTATCAAGTAGAGCTTATGATGACTTTGGAAATATCCAACCAACTATTGATGAAGAGACAAAAGCAGTTGGTGTTGAGTCGGTATATCATAGAAATGCTATTGTAACTTGGGAAATTACTGAAAAAGGAGAGTGTAATAATGTTCACATTAGAAAACATCACAAAGCTTAAAAATACTATTTTAAGTATTGGATTAGCAACTTTTTTAGTAAGCTCTGCAAATGCAGCTAATAATTCTTCTGTTGATGGGGCAGTGAAATATCCAGTAAAAGATGGAAAATATACACAATACCATGTAAATACTCAAGATATGAAAGGATTTAACATAGGTAGAGCAGCAACACCAAAAGAAATTGCAGCTTGGAACCTTGATATTATGTTTGATGGAACAGGACTTCCTGAATATGATATGAAACATGGAGAGCCTGTAATTGGTGATGATGGAAAGCCAAAAAAAGCACAAGGTAGTGTAGAGTTAGGAAATGAACTTTATGATGCTCAATGTGTTATGTGTCATGGTGATTTCGGAAGTGGTGGAAAAGGTTATCCAAAACTAGCTGGTGGAACGGTAGCTAGTTTAAAAAACCAAAGATTAAATCCAGCAGATGAAGTACCAAATCCAGAAGCTCCAGATAGGACTATAGGTTCATATTGGCCATATGCAAGTACTCTTTTTTGGTATATTCAAGAATCAATGCCATTTAATGCACCTAAAACTTTAACAAATAGCGAAACTTATGCTTTAACAGCGTATTTATTATCATTAAATAATATCACCATAGATGGTGAAGAGTTAGACGATGATTATGTATTAGATAAAGAGAAATTTTTAAAAATTGTTATGCCAAATGCAAATGGTTTTTATCCAGAGACAAATACTCCTAAAAACCCAAAACAGGGTGTTGAAAATATGACTAAACTTTTATCTGATCCTACTATTTATGGTAAAGGTACTAGATGTATGAAGGATTGTATTAAAGGTGGAGTTGATAATTTAGTTTTAAGAATTCAAGATGATTTATCAAAAGGTTCTAATGAACCTCTTTCAACTGTTAGAGATTTACCAAAAGTTGATGCAAGTAAAGCTATTCCAGGTCAAGCAGAATATGAAAATGCTGGATGTTCAGCTTGTCATGCAAATGCAGCAATAGGAGCACCTGTTGTAGGAGATAAAGATGCTTGGGCAAAAGTAACTTCTCACGGTTTAGACAAAGTGTATTCTAACGGTATAAATGGTATAAATGCTATGCCACCAAAAGGTGGAACTGATATAAGCGATGATAAGTTTAAAGAGATTGTTGATTATATGATTAATTCTAGTAAGTAAAGGAGAGACTATGAATGTATTGAAAAAGTTAGCTAGTTCTGCTGCTCTTTGTTCTTTATTTATCATTGGTGCAAGTGCTGATGATGAATTGGTTAAAAAGGGTGAAAAAATATTTATGACAAATACAAAAGGTAATTGTTTGGCTTGTCATGCAGCAAATGGAAAAACTATTGATGGACCTGGAAATATGGGACCAAAATTAGAAAATTTAGCATTATGGCCTGAAGAGGTTTTATATGATAAAGTATTTGACCCATCAACAGGAAATCCAATTACAGCAATGCCTGCATTTGGAAGAAATGGTTGGTTAAGCCCAGATGAAATTAAAGCAGTAGTTGCTTATTTAAAAACAATAAATTAATAAAAAGGAATAATTATGTTAAATAGAAGAAATTTTTTAGGATTAGGATTAGGTGTATTAGCAGCTGCTACAGTTCCAGCTCAATTAAGTGCAGAAGATTTTAGAGCAAGTAAGCCAAAAGCTTGGACAGCAACAAAAGTAGATGAAGCTATTAAAGAAATTTTTGGAACAAGTGCTACAACTGAAGGTGGAATTAACTTAAAAGCTCCAGAAATCGCAGAAAATGGTGCTGTTGTTCCTGTATCTTTTGATACAGAATTAAAAGCAAGTAAAATTGCAGTATTCCAAGATGCAAACCCTGAAAGTGCAGTTGCTGTATTTACAGTAAATGATAATATGGTTTTAGATTATGCTTTTAGAATTAAAATGGCAAAAACAGGAAAAGTAATAGTTGTAGCAGAAGTTGGTGGAAAATTACATTCAGCTACTAAAGAAATTAAAGTTACAATGGGTGGATGTGGAGGTTGATATAATTCAACAATTCACAAATAAACTAAAATAGATAAAATATAAAAGATTAAAAGGATATAAAATGGCAACTACAAAAATTAAAGCAAAATTAGACAAAAATGGTGTTGTAGAGGTTAAAGCATTAGCAACTCACGAAATGTTAAGTTATCAAGAAGCTGAAAGAGCAAAAAAAGAAGCAAATTTCATTACTTATGTAATTGCAAAAGTTGGTGATAAAGTTGTATATGAAGCATCTACAAGTCAATTTTTATCAAAAGACCCATATTTTAAATTTAATTTTAAAGGTGCAAATGCTGGAGACGAAATAGTATTTACATGGACAGATTTAAAAGGTAATACAGATACAAGTAGTGAAAAAATCAAATAATTTGATTTAAAATAAATAAGGAGAGGTAACATGTTTTATAAAATAGTTAAATCTACTACATTTTTATTATTTGCAGCAACAACTACTTTGAGTGCTGCAAATTTTAATGCAGGAGCAGAAAAAGATAGACTTGAAATGATTAAATATTTTGAGGCAAAATTTGAAGATCCTGCGAAAAATTTAAATAGATTTTTTCCATACTCTGATGAAGAAGAGTTAGCAACAAAATACGATAAAGGTCTTAAGCATATGGACTTTAATATAGGAAGTTATGCTTATGCAAAAGATGCTAAATTTCAATATTTAGAACTAAAAGAGATGCCACCATATGATTATGCAATTGAAAAAGGTGAAGAGTTATATACTAAAAAGTTTGCAAATGGTAATTCATTACAAACTTGTTTCCCTGATTTGACAAATGCAGGAACATATCCATATTATGATGCAAAAACTAAAAAATTAGTATCTTTAACAAGTGCTATTAATGATTGTTTAAGAGCAAATGGTGAAAAAGAGTGGGGAACTCAAAAAGGACCTATGGCAGAGTTTCAAGCATATTATGTAAATGAGAGCAAAGAAGCTGGTAAAAACTTTGATATAAAAATCAATAGTGAAGCTGAAAAAGCAGCTTATGAAAGAGGAAAAGAGTATTATTATTCTCAAAGAGGATATTTAAAACTTTCATGTGCTACTTGTCACGTTCAAGGAGCTGGTCAAAGAGTTAGAAATGAGATTTTATCTCCACTTACAGGACAAGTTACATCTTTCCCTGTTGTAAGATTAAAATGGGGAGATATAGGAACAGTTGAAAGAAGACTTTCAGGTTGTGTTGTGGATCAAGGACAAGTTCCTCCAAAAGATGAGAGTCAAGAAATGATAGAGTTATTATATTTCTTAGCTTATATGTCAAATGAAATGCCAGTTGATGGTCCAGATGTAAGAAAATAGAAGGATTTACTATGAAGAATGTTTTAAAAATTACAGCAATTTCTGCAATATTATCTTTATCTCTTACATCTTTAGGAGCTGAAGATTTTTCAAAACTTGATGTTAAAAAAGAGTGTGATGTAAAAGCAAATGGAGTAGAAAAAGTTATCGAAACAGCTGCTAAATATAATGCTATTGCAAAAGAGCATAAAGTAGAATTTATGAGACTTGGTATGAAAGCTAGTCAATATATTGAAGCTACTCAAGAAGCTTTAAAAAATGGTGCTAAAGAGATTGCAATAGTTGATGACAAAGCTAAACCAACTGGAGAGATGGTTTCTATTGAATTTTCAGCTTGGAGATCTTGTAGTTTTGCTATTAGTGCTTTAACTCAAGAGCTACAATCAAAAGAGAATTGGAAATTAGCTAGTCCTAGCGATGGATATAAGTATTAAGAAAAGTCTTAAGTTATTTAAAAAGTCAAGATTTTATCTTGACTTTTTTTATTTATAAAAAAGGAAAATTATGAGTAAATTAAGTAGAAGAGAGTTTGTATATATGATGGCAGCATTAGGAGCTGCTCCTGTTTTTGCAAACTCACATACTAGAATGGTAGAAACTACTAAAAAAATTGAAGATTATTATAAATTAAAGCCATTTGGAAATGCAAGATTTATACATATGACAGATAGTCATGCACAATTACTTCCAGTATATTTTAGAGAACCTAGTGTAAATCTAGGTCTTTTTGGTAATTTAGGAAAACCTCCACATATTGTTGGTGAGAAGTTTTTAGATTATTATGGAATTAAAGGTAATAAAAGATTAGAGTATGCATTTTCATGTGTAAATTTTGAAGAACATGCAAAAGTTATTGGAAAAACTGGTGGTTTTGCTCAAATTAAAACTGTAGTTGATTTCTTAAGAGATAGTTATGGAAAAGATAAAACACTATTTTTAGATGGTGGAGATACATGGCAAGGAAGTGCAACATCTTTATGGACTAGAGGTAAAGATATGGTTGGTGCTTTAAATCTTTTAGGTGTTGATATTTGTGTTGGTCACTGGGAGTTTACATATACAGCAGAAGAAGTTTTAGAAAATGTAAAAGCTTTAAAATCTGAATTTTTAGCACAAAATATTTTTGTAAAAGAAGATGCTTTAATGAACGATGCTCCAGTATTTGATGAAGATACAGGACATGCATTTAAACCATATACAATTAAACAAATGGGAAAAGCAAGAGTAGCTATTATTGGACAAGCTTTCCCATATACAACTATTGCAAATCCACAAAGATTTATTCCTGATTGGACATTTGGTATTTATGATGATAGTATGCAAAAATTAGTTGATCAAGTTAGAGCTGAAGAAAAACCTGATGCTGTAATTGTTTTATCTCACAATGGTTTTGATACAGATAAAAAAATGGCTGAAGTTTGTACAGGAATAGATTTTATTATGGGTGGACATACTCACGATGGTGTTCCAGAAGCAGTTCCTGTAAAAAATACAAAAGGTACAACTTATGTTTGTAATGCAGGTTCAAATGGTAAATTTTTAAATGTTCTT
Source organism: Aliarcobacter sp. (assembly GCA_039810345.1). Taxonomy (GTDB): domain Bacteria; phylum Campylobacterota; class Campylobacteria; order Campylobacterales; family Arcobacteraceae; genus Aliarcobacter. The sequence goes on from JBDHWU010000004.1 coordinate 17,705, forward strand.
GATTTAGATATTGCTAATGGAAAAATTAAAGATTTTAAATTTACTCTTCTTCCAATATTCTCTGATTTAATTCCTGAAGATAAAGATATGAAAAAATATATTGAAGATGTAAGACTTCCATATATAAAAGAGCTTACAAGACCAATTGCTACAACTGAAGAGACACTATTTAGAAGAGGGAACTTCAATGGTTCTTGGGATCAAATTATTTGTGATGCTTTACTTGAGGTAAAAGGAGCAGAAATCTCTTTAAGTCCAGGATTTAGATGGGGAACATCAGTTATGAAGGGTCAAACTATTACTTTTGATGACTTAATGACTCAAACAGCTATGACATATCCTGAAACTTATGTAAGAGATATGAAAGGTAGTGATTTAAAAGATATATTAGAGGATGTTGCTGATAACTTGTTTAATGAAGACCCATTTTATCAACAAGGTGGAGATATGGTAAGAACAGGTGGAATATCATATAAAATAGATCCAAAAGCTAAAATGGGAAGTAGAATTTCTGATATTGTTTTAACAAAAACAGGAGAGAAAATAGATGCTTCTAAATCTTATAAAATCTCAGGTTGGTCAACTGTTGGAGCAAAATCTGAAGGAGAACCTGTTTGGGAGACTGTTGAAACATATTTAAAAAATGTAAAACATATAGCAAACTTAAAAGTTGATACTCCTGATATTGTTGGAGTTAAAGGTAATCCTGGAATTATTTAAAAAGGCACTTTTGTGCCTTTTTTCATTTTAAAGATATAAATATATATTTTTAAAATGAAAAAAGGAGATTTATGAAGCTAATATTTATATTTTTTTTATTTATAATAAACATATTTGCAAATAGCTATGATGAAGGTAGAAAAGTTTTTTTAGAAAAATGTGCATCTTGTCATAAGGAATATATACCTTTAAATTTAATAAAAGAGAACTATTTTGAAAAAGACAATACTTTATTAAATTTAAAAACTCCAACATCAAATATGATTGTATGGGCTATGATGGATGGACCAAATAAAATAGGAGATCCAAATGAACCTGATATTCAGGTTTTACAAATTGAAAGGTTTCTAAAAGATTATTTAGAAAATCCAGATAGGTTTAATTCTATTTGTGATGATACAGTTATGAATTATTATGATAATAAACCTAGTATGAAAGGTGAACTTACAAATGAAGATTTTATAAATCTTAGCTACTATTTTTTAGAGTATAAAGCAAATTTAAAAGAAGAAGTAGTAGTAAAAGAACCTATTTTGAAATCTGATGAAGAGAAAAAGATTTTGGAAAAAGCAAAAAATGAGAATAAAAAAATTATAGTTTATGCAACATCTAAAACTTGCTTTTTCTGTAAAAAAATGGATAGAGAAGTTTTATCTTTGGATGAAGTTAAAAAATTTAGTGATGAAAAATATATCTTTATTGAAGTTGATATGGAAAATTCATCTTTGCCATTTTCTCTACAAAAAGAGTATAAAAAAATAACTCCTAGTTTTTTTATTGTAAATAGTGATGGAGTATTAGAGGCTAATTATCCAGGTTCTTGGAGTAAAAAAGATTATTTAGATATTTTAAAGAAGAATATAAAATGATATTAGGAAAAGTTTTAGATACATTTAGTGCAAGGACAAAAGAGAGTTCTATGCCAAGACCAAAGGTTGAAAGTTTAAATTTAATAGAAGATTATGGTATTGAATTTGATAAATTTGCTGGAAAAAATATTGATCAAACTGTTATGATTGTTGGAATAAACTCTTATGAATTGGCAAAAAGTAGAGATATAAATATTGTATATGGAACTCTAGGTGAAAATATTTTATTAGATTTTGACCCTCATGAATATAGTGAAGGTACACAGTTTAAAATAGGCGAGGCCATTATTGAAATGACAATAGTTTGTAGTATTTGTAAACATTTAACTGTTTTTAGTAATCAACTTCCAAAGCTTTTAAAGTCACATAGAGGTGTTTATTGTAAGATAATAAAATCTGGTATTATAGAAAAAGATATGATTGTAGAAAGGATATAAAATGTTTAGAAAAATATTTTTGATTGTTTGTTTTTGTGGTTTTTTGTTTGGGCAAACAAAATTTAATGAACCACAACCTAGTTTTGAAAATCCAAGAAAAGTTGTTTACTCTTTATATGTTGGGGATGTTGATACAGTTAGTCATACTATTGGCTCAATGTATAATATTCTAAAAGAGTATCCAGCAGAGAGTCTAAAAATAGTTGTAGTTGCTTATGGTAAAGGGCTTAGAGCTTTAAAAAAAGATTATGATAAAACAACACTTGATAGAATAAAATCTTTGATGGAATATGATGTTGAATTTATAGCTTGTAGAAATACAATGGAAACTATGAATTGGAAAGAGAGTGATTTTATAGATGATATATCTTATACACAAGCTGGAATAGTAGAAGTAATTGAGCGGCAAGTTGGTGGATATATTGGAATTACAGCTTATTAAAGGAGAAATTATGAAAAAAGTTTTACTAACAACTATTTTATTTGCAAGTTGTTTATTTGCAAATATTACAAAAGAAGATTGTGAGAATAAAGGCGATGATTTTATTTATGTAAAAAAAGAGTGTATCAATTTTAAAGCTTTTGAAGGTGAAAAAAGTGGCTTAACTATTATTGTTCATGGAACTTGGGATGAAGGCACTGATATTATTGCTAGATATTCTCCTTTTGCAGAAGATGTATCTATGAGTAGTGAAATTACAGCATTGGCTCTTGCTCTTCCTGGATATTCAAAAAGTACATCAAATAATTTAAAGGCGATTGGTTCAAAAGAGGTAAAAAATTTAGCTGCAAAAAAGGAATATGCAGAGTTTTTTGTAGCATTAATTGAAGCATTAAAAGAGAGATTTGATTCTAAAAAAACAACAATTATTGCACATAGTGCTGGATGTATGCTAAGTGTTACAGCTGTTGGTTTGAAACCAAATTTAGTTGATAATTTAGTTTGTGCAGGTGGAATTTATGATATTCATAAAAAAGTACCTGATGATAAAAGCTTAATTAGTGCAATTGATGTAATAAATAATATATCAAAAGATACAAAAATAGCTATTGTATATGGAACACAAGATGATGTTTCAACACCGCAAATGAATAAAGAGTTTTATGAACTTGCAAAGAAAAAAGGTTTAAATGTAGAGTTAATTGAAGCAAAAGATGCACCTCATATGGAACTTGAGATGACAAAAGAGTCTAAAGAAATTATTGAAAAATATCTTGAAGATTAAAAAAAGTAAGAGAAAAACTCTTGCTTTAATATAAAATATTCTGCTTAAAATTGGTGGTGCGAATGGTGAGAATCGAACCCACACTCCAAAACTGGAACGGGATTTTAAGTCCCGCGCGTCTACCTGTTCCGCCACACTCGCACAAGTGTGAATAAATCAAAATGGTGGCTCGAGACAGAATCGAACTGTCGACACAAGGATTTTCAATCCTTTGCTCTACCGACTGAGCTATCGAGCCATTTTTTTGATTTTTTAAAAAGTGGTGGTGAGAGAAGGATTTGAACCTTCGAAGCCGTAGGCGGCGGATTTACAGTCCGCAGGATTTGACCACTCTCCAACCTCACCATAAAAAAGAACTTAAATTTGGATGGGGTAGAAGGATTCGAACCTTCGGGTGACGGTACCAAAAACCGTTGCCTTACCGCTTGGCGATACCCCAATAATTTAAGTGGACGGAATTATATAATTATAAATATTAAGAATAGCTAAAATTATAGGCTTTTTATGAAATTATTCATAAAAAGCTGGACTTGGAGGAAAAGTATCAAATGATCTTTTTAGAGCAAAACTAATTGCATTTTTATTTTTAACATTTTGCATAGGATTTGAAAATTGTAGATATTTTATTGATTCTTCTGCTGTTTTCTCTTTTTTAAATACAAAAGCTATTTTTTTTCCACTTTTTACGCTATTTGTATATAAGGTTTTTGCATAATTAAAAATATTAGGGAACTCTTTTTCATTTAATTTATCTCCCCAGCAAAAATATACAAATTTTCCATTAGGAGTGTAATTTTGTGCATCAATATACATAATATCTCTATCAAATTCAGTGTTTTGACTTGAATTATATTTTTCTAAATCTTCATTGAATTTTGAAAGTAGTGTTCCAGAATCAATATGAGCTTCTATTAGGTTAAATAAATTCTTAATCTCCACTATTTTGCCACTACAATGTTCACCCATTGCTTGTTTAAAAGCAGTTATATAATTTTCACACTTTAGCTCTACTAGAGTTTCAAATTGTGTAAAATCTTGCTTTAAAAGATCTTTATTAGAATCAAAACCAATAGGAGTAACCACTGGATTGTATATAAAAATGGTACCAATAATATTTTTCTTTCTATCATCTTTCGTTTTTATTAATTTCTTTAGCTCATTAGGGCTTATAATTTCATCTTCTTTATTGAAATACATATAGCTTTTTGTTAAAAAAACCTCTTCATATTTTGTCTCAATTTCTCCATAATACTGCATACTTCTCCTTTATTTATTTTTAATATAAGTTCTAAAATCGCCACACTCTTTTAGAAGTTCTTTATAATATTTAGTATCACTAAAATCTTTTTTTAATGTATTAAAATATTTTGCACCATCTTTTTGTAAAAATGATTCATAAAACTTATCATCACTATAATTCCATTTTTGACTACCACTATTCGAGTATAAATCTTGTGGGTATTTATCATAGTTTAAATCAAAAAATGCAAGTTTTGTTTTTGCTATTTGATAAGTTATTTTTGCTTTTAACTCTTTATCTTCTGTATTTTCTAGTGCAATATTATAATATTTAAAAGCCAAATCTAACTTATCTTTTTGAAGCTCTGGAGTATGAACAGATGCAACACTTCTATATGTAGTAGTAGCTTTTGACGAGTTACCATAATAGCTTAAATTATAAAGTGCATTTGCATATAAAAAATTATCCATATTACTTTTTGGATTTTTTTTGAGTTTATCTTCAATTTCTAAAATAGTTTGTAAAAAGTCTCTTATTGTTAATTGCTCTTTTATTCCACTTCTATTATTTCCTCTAATAAGCCCATTAAAAGGGTTAAATTCAAGCTTGTAATCCAAAATTTTTAAATTTGTTTCTAAAGCTTCTTTGAATTTTAAGTTATTTATTAAAACGGCAACTTTTGCATAAGCAAATTCTCCATCATTATCTATAAGATTTTTAAATCTTTTTTGAAGATAAGTTTTTAGCTTTGAATCTTGTGGTTTTACTAAAAACTCTTCAAAGGCTCTGAACTTTTTTAAATCTAAATCTGTATAGTTTATATATGACGCATTTTGTGTTAAAAATAGATTGAAATCTAAATTTTGTTTTTTGTATAATTTTGCTAAAACCTGCAAAGTATATTCATAAATTGCATTTGATGTATGTTTTTCATCTATTAGTTTTTCTATTTTATCAATAATTATATCTTCTGTTTTATTGTCTATTTTCTCTAAAGATTGTAAATATAATAAATAGGCTAAAGTTTGAACTTCATGAGAGTTTTTGTTGTTTATTAAAAGTTTATCTAAAAAATTATTTGCTTCATTTAAATCTTTTTTATACATATTAAAATATGCTAAACTTAAATCAACTAAATAGCTATTTTCAAGCTCTAAAGTCTTTAAAAAATCAATATATTTTGTATAAAATAGATTAATTTGCAAACTATCTGGTTCTTCATAATAGTAAGCTGTATTGTTAAAAAAAGTTTGAGATTTTAAAAGTTCTCTATATAGTAAAAAATCAAGCCATTTTGAGTTTTTATCAAGAGCATATATATTTTGCATCTCTTCAATTGTATTGCTTGAACTATCTAAAGCTCTTAAAGTATAAATAATAGCTTTTTCATCGTTATTTTTAGCCAAATTTAAAACTTCATCAAAATCTTTTTGTTCTCTTATATGGAAAAAATTATATAAAGCTAAATGAGAATTTATAGAGTTTGGAAATAGTTTTGTGAAATTATAAACACCTTTTGCTTTTTCACTGTTTTTAATTAAAGCCCCAGCATATAAAGCATCTACCCAATCTTTAACTATTGAGTTTGAATTTTCAACTAGATGGTAATATTTTTTATATATTTCTATTGGGTTTTGTTTGTGATAATGTGCAAGTCTTAAAGCTAGAAAAAAGTATCTTTGTTTATAAAAATCTGTTTTTGCATTTTCAAGTTTTTTGATTGCCTTTGAGATATAATTTGTGCATCTTGTAGGTTTTGTATCACCAAAACTAGCAGTAGTGCAGCCATCTTGCTCATATACAAAATTTATGTACTCTTTTGCATCATTTTCATCTAAATTTACAAGATTTTTATTATAAATAAAATCATCAAGTTCTACTAAACTATATTTATCTTTTAGCTCTTTTTTCCACTCTAAAAGGTTTTTTTCTTTATTTTTTTCTTCGTAAGCATAAACTATTTCATTGTAAATTGCTGGATCATTTAAGTCTTCACTAAATTTGAGAAATATATTATCTCTTTTTTCTAAAAACATAAATTCTACACTATTTGGATCCCAATAATCAGCACAAGAAAATAGAGATATTTTTAAAAAAAATGTAGATAGTAAGACTCTAAATAGCATATTTTTTTCCTAATTTAATAAATTTTCTAAATTATACTTTGTTTTATATTTAATTGTGTAAAAAATAACTTCATTAAAACTATTTTTTGATAATTTAAAAAAATCATCAAAAGCTATTTTAAGCTCTTTTTCATCTACATTTTCAAGCCTTAAAATATCATCTTTATAAATATATTTTCCTTTAAAATAGTGGCTATTTATGACTTTATACATATTTTCTCCAATATTTTCAAAGTTATTTATTAGCTCTTTTTCATCAATATTTTCAAATAAATTTATAGCTTTTTTATCTCTAAATTGTACTGCTTGAGAGTAAAGTGGAAGTGCCAATTTTAATTTTAGAGGGTAATTTTCAAAATTGTAGTGGTATTTTTTTGCTTCACTGTTATCTAAAATATAGTTTTTTGTATCAAAATCTGCCAAATTTGACATATTGTAATACATTAAAACCCCATAATCTACAGGTGGAACTCCCGTTTTTTTGAAATATTTAATTTGATGAAGTCTAATTGTTGCACTAGTAGTTTTATTTAACTCTTTTTTTAGCTCTTGCAAAAATAAAAAATAGTTATTTTTAGAGGTTCCACTCCAATCACAATCTATTTGAAGCTCTTTATAATCAAATTTTTTTAAACTTTGTAAAACACTATTTAATAATATTTTGTAATCCACATTTTGAATAGTTTTATTTGTAATAAATATTACAGGAATAAACTCTTTTGGCGGAGATTTTATGAAATTAGTTTCAATAATTTCCATTTTATTTGAGTATTTTATATCCAAAACTTTTATATACAATTTGTCTTTAACATCTTCTAGTTTATAGCTATTTTCCCAAAAATAAAAGGAGCTAGAAAACTCTTTGTGGCTATTTTTATATATGAAAGAAATAGCTATTAAAAAAAAGATAAATAATAAAAAAAATAGAAAAATCAGTGGTTTATTTTTCATTTTACTCCAAAGATGCAAGTGCAATACATTTTTTCACTCTAGTACTTGCTACATAATATATATTTAGTTCTTCATTTATTTGATTAAAACTTAAAGATTTTTTTGTATTTTGTATATCTTTTTTTGTAATAAAATCATCAGTCATAATAACTTGTTCATACTCCATACCTTTTGCTTTATGTGTTGTTGTAAAGATAATATCTGCATCTTCTTTTGAAGTGGTTACTAATTCTTTGATTTTTTTATTTATCTCAAATATATTATCTCCGTATGTATTTATAAATTTTATTATATTTAAGTACTCTTGGTTTTTTGTCTCTTTTGCAAATGTTTCTAAATCATATATTGAAGAGAAATTTTTTAGTTCATCTACTGTTATTTTTTCATTTTTTCTATTTTTTAGATAGAAAATAGAGTAAACAGTTTGATTCATAAAAGAGTAACTTTGGTAACCACCTTCAAAATATAATCTTTTTTTATCTTGAAGGTATTTTACTATTTGAGAAATTAGTGCAAAAGATGTTCTTGAAATTATTGTAAATTGAGAGTTAAAATCTATAAACTCCAAACCTATTTTTGTTTCTTCACTTATACCACTTATATATAATGTTTTAGCACCATTTTGAGTATATATTTTATTTAATAAACTTTGGAGTGTTTTTGCATAAGAGTTTGAAAATCTAAAGCTAGTTGTTAAGTTATATGTTGGTAAATCTATCTTATTTAGGGCATTTGTTGCATATCTAAAAGAGTAAATTTGCTGAAAACTATCTCCTACATAGATTCTATTTTTATTAAATCTTTCAACTATTGCAATCATCACATCACTTATATCTTGGGCTTCATCTATTAAAATAAGATCAAAATCAATATCATTGCTTAAATTTTTATTTAAGTAGTACATCTTTAAATAAAAATCATGTGTTGCTTCAAGCTCTTTTCTTTTCATAGCACCTAAAACAGCTTTTAGATGCTCTAGCAAAGATTTTTTATCTTTATTTATTAGTTCTAAATATTGTGCTTCAAAATCACTTTGTTTTATAAAATTATCTATTAATTTTTCATCAATATTTATTAAGCTAGAGTTGCAATAAAAGTTTACAAAATCTTTTAAAACTGCTAAATATAAATTTGAAGCATAAAATGTTTTTTGTTTTGTATCAAGTTCATAGTAGCTTAGAAATCTATCTAAAATATGGGTTTTTATCTCATTTGTAAGATGAAAATTGTAAGCTCTTGTTTTATTATATGCAAGTGAGTGAATTGTGCTTGTATGAAGATTTGATAGTTTAAAAATTTTTAATTTATCCAAAATAGTTACTTGTAAAGATTTATTATATGCTAAATATAATATTTTTAAATGAGGATTTTTTTGTGCATAAAGAAGCAAAGTAGTGGTTTTCCCACTTCCTGCAACGGCATTTATTTTAAATGATTTTAAAGAACTATTTACAATTCTTTCTTGTTCTTGTGTTAAAATCAAGCCAAAACTCTTCTATTTTCTAGTTTTTTTATATCACTAAAATTATCCAAATAATCCAAATATGCTACAAGATATTTTCTACTTAAATCAAGTTTTTGTTTAAAGTTGAATATCTCTATAAAGCCATCCTCTTTTATAATGTCTCGCATTAGTTTTACTGCAAAATTTAAGCTTTCAGAGTGTATAAAAAGGTTGTGTGCAAGACGAATAACCTGTTTTTTTGCTGTTAGAGATTTTAAAATATTATCTCCTAGCTTTCTATCAATATCTAGTTCATCATAGATATTATAAGGAGCAGTTGGGCTTAAATGTTCACTTTTTAATCTATTTAAGAAAATATCTTCCAAATCTTTTTTTATATCCTCTTTTATAGTTGCATTTTTATAAAGATTTCCATCTTTTACTAAAAAACCATCATCAACCAAAATACTAATTGCACTTTGAATAAATTCTAAACTTGCCCACGAAACTCTTAGGGCTATTGAAGAGCTTGAAAGTAGGGCATATTGATTTTTTGTATAGATATTTTTTATAAAATTTATTATTTCATTTTTTGTCTCTATAGGATAAATTACTAGCTCTTTTTCATCTATAAAAACATCTTCTAAACTTTTTGCTAAATCTATCGCTTCATCATGGCTTAAAGCAAATCTTTGAGTTGAAGAGATTATTCCTAAGCCTTTTTTATGTGCTTCTAAAAGTGTTTTAAATGCATTTCTGAAATCTTTCTTTTCTAAATCTTCTAGCAACCTCTTTTTTTGAGTTTTATTCATTGGGTCAATTATAGGGTTTAATACAACTCCACCCGCAATAGTCTCATTTTGGTTTCTTAAAATTAGTTTTTCTCCAAAAATTGTGTATATATTTTCATCTGCTTTAATAGTTGCAAATCCCTCTTCAAGGCTACTAATTGAATCAAATAACAAAACTTTTACTTCAAGTTTTTTTGAACCTATAAAAAGTGTGTAGTTTTGGTTATGGTTTAGTTTTCTGTTTTTTAGAGCTTTAAAGCTAATATCAATTGAGTTAAAACCTCTTAAAAAACCTTTTTTAGTAATTATATCTCCTCTATTTAAGCTATCTTTTTCAATATTTGCTAAATTTAGAGCAGCTCTGTTTGAGATATTTGCTTCAATGGCATTTTGGTTATGTACTTGAATATTTTTTACACGACTCTCTTTTTGTAGATGTGGTAAAAAGACTTTCTCTTCTAGTGATATTTTTTGCCCTAAAACAGTACCTGTAGCAACTGTTCCAATACCTTTTACACTAAAAACTCTATCAATATAAAATCTAAAGAAATTTTCTTCTTGTTTTTGACTACTATTTATTGAAAAAAGAGCATTTCTTAGCTCATTTATTGAAGCTTCATCATAAATTGATACTTTTTTTACAAAATTTATTATAAAACTATAAGAGCTTAAAAACTCCAAAATATTCTCTTCTTGCTCTTGTAAAGTTTTGCTATCTACTAAATCTTTTTTTGTAATTACCACTATTAGATTTTTTATTCCCAAAAGCTCTAAAATCTCAATATGCTCAATAGTTTGGGGCATAATTCCCTCTTTTGAACTAATAACAAGCATTACATAGTCAAATCCAAAAGCTCCAGCAATCATATTTTTTATAAGTTTTTCATGTCCTGGTACATCTATAAAAGCTATGTTTCGCTCAGCTTTTGTAAGGTTTGAGAAGCTTAAATCAATAGTTATTCCTCTTTGTTGCTCTTCATTTGTGCTATCTCCTTCAAAACCATTTAAAGCTCTAATAAGTGCCGTCTTTCCGTGGTCTATATGACCTGCTGTTCCTATTATTATATTAGCCATTTTTAAAAATCTCTTTTAATATTTTTTCTAGTTTTTCTAAATCATCTTCTAAAATTGTTCTAAAATCAAGTACAACTTTATCGTTTTCAATTCTAGCAATAATTAAGTTTTTTCTTAAAAGCTCTTCTAGTATATTTGCTTTAAAATTCTTATAAACAAGGCTTAAAACCACAGTTGGAATTTTTCTATTTGGAGTTGTTCCACCACCAACCAAAGTTTTTGAAGCTTTTATCTCTAGTTTTAAATCTAAAATATCTTTTAATTTTTCTTTTAGTTTTGTTGCTCTTTTTTCTAAAACTTCTACTTTTGTATTTAGCATTTTTAGAGTTGGGATTTTATCAAGCTCATCTTTTAAGTATAAATTAATGCTCTCTTCTAAAATAGCAAGTGTGATTTTATCGACTCTTAGCATTCTTAAAAGCTGATTTTTCTTAAGCTTTTCTATAAGCTCTTTTTTCCCAACTATAACTCCAGCTTGAACACTTCCTAAAAGTTTATCTCCAGAAAAACTAAGTAAACTAGGATTTAGCTTCATAAACTCTTTAATGCTAGGTTCATTTTTATCTAAATTATAAGCAAGTGTGTCTATATGCCCACTTCCCATATCATAATAGTCTATTAAGTTGTGCTTCTTTGCTAGATTTGAAATCTCTTCAAAGCTAGTTTCACTTGAAAAACCAACTATTTCATAGTTTGATTTATGCACTTTTAGAAGCATAGATGTATTTTCATTTATCGCATTTTCATAATCTCTTAGGTGTGTTTTATTTGTAGTTCCAATCTCTTTTAAAATTGCTCCACTTTGAAGCATAACTTCAGGAACCCTAAAACTTCCACCAATTTCAACTAACTCTCCCCTGCTTACTACTACCTCCTTATTTTTGCAAAAAGTGTTTAAAATTAAAAAAACTGCACTTGCATTATTGTTTACAATTAGTGCATCTTCACAACCTAAAAGCTCTTTTAAACTCTTTGTAATATGCTCATATCTCTCTCCTCTTTTTCCCTCTTCTAAGTTGTACTCCAAGTTGTTGTAGCTAGTTGCTATTGTTATTGCTTTTTCTATAGTGCTTTTATGCAGTAAACTTCTTCCTAAATTTGTGTGAACTATTATTCCTGTTGCATTTATTAGTGGTTTTAATGATGGTGAAGTGATATTTTCATACTCTTTTAATACTTCAAAAACTAACTCTTTTTCATCTATATTTTGAAGTTTATTTTCTAAAATTTCTGCTCTTAAATTTGAGATTTTCTCTTTTGTTATTTTTGTGATTAAACTTTTTGATAATCCTTCAAAAGCTTTGTTTGTGATAAACTTATCAACCTTTGGAATAGATTTTAAAATCATTTTTTTACCTTTTTATATATCTTTAAAGGTTTGTATTATACTATAACAACCTTATTTGGAGGGTATGTGTATCTGGTGAGCACCACAGGCTTCAACCCTGATTGACGGTTTTTGTGTAAACGCCGTGAGAGGTTCGATTCCTCTACCTTCTCGCCAAATAATCTTACAAGAACAATTACTCATTTAATCGACACTTAGCTATAATCAAATATTTTATAATAGGGAAAAATATGTCTTATAGTGAAGCTGATACTCGTGCAAATTTAATAGACCCAAAACTAGAAAACTCAAACTGGAAATCTTCAAATATAGTAAGAGAGTACTATTTTACCGATGGAAGAAAGCTAATTGGTGGAAAAAGAGGGAAGAGATATTTTGTAGATTATCTTCTAACTTACAAAAACACAAACTTAGCAATAATTGAAGCAAAAGCCCAAAACAAAGACCCACTAGATGGAATACAACAGGCCATAAACTATGCACAAAAACTAAAAATTGATTTTGTTTACTCTACAAATGGAGATAAAATCTATGAACACTCTTTAATAGACTCAAAAGGAGAGTTTATAGAAAACTATCCAAGCCCACAAGAGCTGTTTGCTAGAAAATATGGGCAAATAGAGGAAAAAAAAGAGAACTCTATCACTCAAGCCTTTTATCTTGAAGATAAAAAACCAAGATTTTATCAGCAAATTGCTGTTCAAAAAGCAGTAGAAAATATAGTAAATGGTAAAGATAGAGTGCTTTTAACTCTAGCAACTGGAACTGGAAAAACCTATATTGCTTTTCAGATAGTTTATAGGCTTTTTACTTCAAAATGGAATAAAGAAAACAAAAATAGAAGACCAAAAGTTTTGTTTTTAGCAGATAGAAATATCTTAAAATTTCAAGCTTTTAATGAGTTTAATCCTATGGAAAAAGAGCTAGTTGATATAAATGGAAAAGATATAAAAAAAAGAGGTGGAAAAGTTCCTACAAATGGAAATATATTTTTTGCTATTTATCAATCTATTGCTGAAAACAAAAATAGAAGTTTTGATACAAGCGAAGATGAAAATGAAGATGATGTAACAGCATATTACAAACAGTATCCAAAAGATTTTTTTGATTTAATAATCATTGATGAGTGCCACAGAGGAAGTGCAAATGATGAGAGTTCGTGGAGAGATATTTTAAACTATTTTTCAAGTGCTACACATTTGGGACTTACAGCAACTCCAAAAAGAGATGACAATGGCGATACATATAGCTATTTTGGAGAGCCAATTTATGAGTACTCTTTAAAAGATGGAATAAATGATGGGTTTTTAACTCCTTATAAAGTAAAAAGAGTTCAAACAAATATAGATGAGTATAAGTTTAATCCAGATGATATTATAACAGGCGAACTAAAAGAAAATATTGTAAAACTTGAAGAGTTTGAAAGAAGTGTGATTATTCCAAAAAGAACGAAGCTTCTAGCAAAAACAGTTTTGCAAAATATAAATCCACTTGATAAAACTATAATTTTTTGTGTAAACCAATCTCATGCACTGGCTATGAAAATAGCAATAGATAAATATAAAATTATAAAAGATAGCAACTATTGTGTAAGAGTTACAAGTGATGAGGGCGATATTGGAAGAGAGTTTTTAGAGAAGTTTCAAAACAATGATTTGGACATTCCTGCTATTCTTACAAGTTCAAAAATGCTAACAACTGGTGTTGATGCAAAAAATGTAAGAAATATTGTTTTAACAGCACCAATTAAATCTATGACAGAGTTTAAACAGATAATTGGAAGGGGTACTAGAACTTTTGAGGGGAAAGATTTTTTTACAATTATCGATTTTGTAGGGGCTACAAATTTGTTTTATGATAAAGCTTGGGACGGAGAAGCTGAAGTTTTTGAAAAAAAGCAAAAAGAGGATAAAGAGAAAAAAACTAAAGATGAAAAAGATTTTGACAGTTTAAAAAAAGAGGAAAAAGAGAAAAACGAAAAAGTAACAATAGATATAAAAGGCAAAAAATTAAAGGTTATAAATATAGAAACAACTTATGTTGGAAGTGACGGAAAACCTCTAAGAAGTGCTGAATATTTGGAGTTTTTAATAGGAGTTCTAGGGAGATTTTATAATGACGAACAAGCTTTGAGAGAGATTTGGAGTAGCCCAAAAAATAGAAAAGAGTTGCTTGAAGAGTTAAAAAAATTAAATATAGATGAGCTTCAACTAGAAGAGCTAAAAGAGATTTTTGAAGCAAAAAATAGCGATATTTACGATATTTTAGCCCACTTATCTTTTAATCTTGATATAAAAACAGTAAGTGAAAGAGCTTTGAGTGTAGAAAACTCAAAATTTATAGAGAAATATCAAAATGAAAAAGCAAAAGCTTTTATAGAGTTTATCCTAGAAAAATATAGAAAATATGGCTTCAAAGAGCTAGATGAGAATAAACTATCAACTTTGATAGAGCAAAGTGGAATTGATAAAAAAGAGCTAATCTCTTCTTTTGGTAAATATAAAATAAGAGATGAGTATTTTGAGCTTCAAAGGGAGATTTATAGATGAGTTATAAACCACCATATACTATAAGTGATAAAATTGTAAATCTACTTGTAGATATAACTAAACTTTTATCAAAAGTTGATGTAGCTTTTAAAAATGATGTACATTTAAGAAAAAAAAACCAAATAAAAACAGTAGTTGGAACCCTTGCTATTGAGGGGAATAATCTTGATATAAAACAAGTTACAGCAATACTTGAAGGAAAAAAAGTAATAGGTTCAGAAAAGGAAATTCAAGAGGTAAAATCTGCTATTGATACTTATGAAAATATTGAAAAATTCAATCCTTATAAAATAGATGATTTGTTAAAAGCACACTCTTTGATGATGAATAAACTTTTACAAAATGTAGGAAATTTTAGAGATGTAAAAGTTGCAGTAAAAGGCGATGATATTGTACATATTGCTCCACCACCAGCTCAAGTTCCAAATTTGATAAAACAACTTTTTGAGTGGTTAAAAAGTAGTGAGTTAAATCCACTTATTGCAAGTTGCATTTTTCATTATGAGTTTGAATTTATACACCCTTTTGAAGATGGCAACGGAAGAATGGGACGATTTTGGCAAACCTTGATTTTGAGTAAATATAATCCTGTATTTCTATCTTTTCCTATTGAAAGTATCATCAAAGAACGACAAAATGAGTATTATAAAACCTTATCTATTTGTGATAAAGAAGCAAATAGTACACTTTTTATAGAATTTATGCTTGAATGTATATATGAAGCAATAAGTTCGGAGATAAATTCGGATAAAAGTTCGGAGATAAATTTTGTAAGTACAGATGAAGCAATACTTGATTTTCTAAAAACAAATCCAAAAGCAACAATAAAAATCTTGGCTTCTAAATTAAACCTAAGTACAAGAGCCATAGAAAAACAACTTGCAAATCTAAAAAAAGATAATAGACTTCAAAGAGTAGGAAGTCCTAAAAAAGGGGAATGGGTAGTGATTGAAAAGAAATATATAAACGAGTAAAAAACTAGAAAATTTACACATAGTTAAAAAGATATGTAAAAAAAATGCTAATTTTTTTACATGTAGTGTATAATATGTAAAAAAATTAGCATTTTTTTTACATATCATTTTATATAAATAGTGGAGTTCTATAAGTGAAAGAGTTTATACCAAATAAATTGCCATTAAAAAAAGATATTGAAACTAAAGAAATACTAAGAGCTACAATAAAAGCACATAAAACTTTGGCAGAGCTAAAAGGTATTGCAAACTCTTTGCCAAATCAAAAAATAGTAATAAATACTTTGGTACTTCAAGAAGCAAAAGATAGTAGTGAGATTGAAAATATCATCACAACTCACGATGAAATATATCGTTCGGATATTTCTGATGCTTTATTAAATAGTGATATAAAAGAGGTTCAAAACTATAAAGACGCCTTGTATTTAGGCTTTGATATTATAAAAACTAAAAAAATGCTAGGAATAAATCATATAAAAACTATTCAAGCAACACTAGAACAAAACGATGCTGGTTTTAGAAAACAAAGTGGAACAGTCTTAAAAAATCCAAAAACAGGAGAGATAAAACTAATACCACCACAAAACCCAAAAGATATTGAAGAGCTTATGGCAAATTTGGTTGATTATATAAATGATAAGAGTTTAGAAGATTTTGATAGTTTGGTAAAAATGGCAATAATTCACTATCAATTTGAGTCAATTCACCCATTTTATGATGGAAATGGAAGAACAGGAAGAATTATAAATATTTTATACTTAGTCTTGGAAGATTTGCTAGAAGTTCCTATTTTATATCTTAGTCGGTATATTATAAAGCATAAAGCCGATTATTATAGATTGTTAAATGAAGTAAGTTTTAAAAATGGTTTGAATGATTGGATTTTATTTATGTTAAAAGGTGTGGAAGAAATAGCAAGAGAAACAACACAAATTATTAAAAATATTGAAGTTTTAATGAATGAAACAAAAAATATTATAATAGAACAAAAGCCAAAAATATATAGTAAAGATTTGCTAGAGGCACTATTTTATCACCCTTATACAAAAAGAGCTTTTATAGAAGAACAGCTAAAAGTTTCAAGACCAACAGCAACAAACTACCTAAATGAGCTTGAGAGTTTAGGAATATTATCTAGCCAAAAAATAGGTAAAGAGATTTTTTATGTACATACTAAGCTTTTTGATTTGTTTAAGGATATGTAAAAAAAACAGCAAAAATTTAACATATAAGAAGCAATATGTAAAAAAAACAGTAAATTTTTTACATATAGATTTAAAACACCACTAATAAAAGGAAAAGAGATTTGGAAAGCAAAATAAACAGAATAACAGATATTTTAAGAAGAGATGATGGAATAAGTGGAGCAATGCACTACACAGAGCAGATTTCTTGGGTGCTATTTTTAAAATTTTTATCAGATTTTGAAGATAGTAGCTATGAAGATGCAGAGCTAGATGGAGAAACATATAGCTATATTTTAGATGAGAAATATCGTTGGAATATCTGGGCAGCTCCTAAAAAAGATGGAAAAATAGATATTTTAAATGCACAAAGCGGAGATGATTTACTAGATTTTGTAAATAAAGATTTATTTCCATATCTCAAAAGTTTCAAAAATATCACAGAAAATCCAAAATCTATAAAGTACAAAATAGGGGCTATTTTTGAGTTTTTAGACAATCGTATCGCAAACGGGCATACTCTTAGAGAGGTGCTTGATATTGTGGATGATATGAATTTTCACTCATCTTCTGATTTGTTTCAGCTTTCACTTATTTATGAAAAACTCTTAAAAGATATGGGAAGTGATGGCGGAAATAGTGGGGAATTTTACACTCCACGACCTCTTATAAAAATCATAACTCAAATCGTAAACCCACAAATAGGGCAAACAGTTTATGACCCAGCAGTTGGAAGTTGTGGTTTTTTAATCGAAGCATATAATTATATAAAATACAAAGATGTAGAAAATAATATACAAAATGAGCTTTCAACAGACCAGTTGAGGTTTTTAAATGAAGATACTTTTTTTGGAAATGAAAAAACTCCACTTTCTTATGTAATGGGTGTTATGAATATGATTTTACACGGAATAGAATCTCCAAATATAGCCAAAAAAAACACACTAACAGAAAATAATAGAGGACTTGAAGAGAAAGATAGATTTGATTGTATTTTAGCAAATCCACCTTTTGGTGGAAAAGAAAAAGAGCAGATACAAAACAATTTTCCAGTTAAATCAAATGCAACAGAGTTGCTATTTTTACAACATATGATGAGCCACTTAAAACAAGCTGGAAAGTGTGGAGTTGTAGTGCCTGAGGGTGTTTTATTTCAAACAAATAGTGCATTTTCTAGTGTGAAACAAGAGCTATTAGAAAAGTTTAATGTCCATACGATTTTATCTCTTCCTAGTGGAGTTTTTTTGCCTTATAGTGCTGTTAAAACAAATGTTTTGTTTTTTGATAGAGCTGGAAGTACAAGTGAAATTTACTACTATGAAGTAAATCCACCATACAAACTTACAAAAAATAAACCGATAATCTATGAGCATTTTGCAGAGTTTTTAGAGAGTTTTGAAAAAAGAGAAATTACTCAAAATAGCTGGATTGTAAATGTAAATGATATAAAAGATTTTGATTTGAGTGCAAAAAATCCAAATAAAAATGAGAAAATAGAACACAAAAGCCCAATAGAACTTGTAGAAAATATAAAGCTAAATAATCAGCTAATAGATGATTTGTTAAATGAAGTTGAAGATATTTTGATTGGAAAAGATATTGAGTAGAAAAACTGAACCCCCAGCTATATATCAAGTATATAGGCTTATGGGGGAATTTCGTAATAATTGTAACAAAATAAAGGTAAATAATGAGTGAATTATATAAGTTGCCAAAAGGTTGGGAGTGGAAAACTCTTAATGATGTGTTTATTATTGAGAGAGGTGGTTCTCCACGACCAATAAAAGAATTTATAACAGAAGATGAAGATGGAGTAAATTGGATAAAAATTGGTGATGCTACAAAAGGCGATGGAAAATACATCACAGAAACAGAACAAAAAATAAAACCAAGTGGATTGAAAAGTACAAGAGTTGTATTAGAAGGTGATTTTATAATGTCAAATTCTATGAGTTTTGGTAAACCTTATATTGTTAAAACAAAAGGTGCTATTCACGATGGTTGGTTATTAATGAGAGAAAAAATAGAAAAAACAAACAAGGATTTTTTCTATTATTTATTAAGTTCAAATTATATGTATGAGCAATTTTCAAATAAAGCTTCAGGAACTACTGTGAAAAATTTGAATATTGATTTAGTTAAAACTACAAATATACCACTTCCACCATTAGAAGAGCAAAAAAGGATTGTAGAAAAACTGGATTTGCTTTTTGCTAAAATTGATAAAGCTATTGAACTTCATCAAAAAAACATAGATGAAGCAGATATTTTTATGGCAAGTGTTTTAAATGATGTTTTTGAAGAATTAGAAGAAAAATATGAGAAAAAACAATTAAATGAAATTGTTACTTTTGGTGGTAAAAATATTTCAACTTTAGAATATCCAAATTTAATTTATTTTTCTTTGGAAGATATAGAAACAAATACAGGAAAGATATTAAATTATAAAACAGTAAATGAAGCTGGTGTAAAAGGGACAGCCGTAAGATTTGATTATAATGTAGTTTTATATTCAAAATTAAGACCATATTTAAATAAAGTTATTGTTCCAAATTTAGAAGCTTGTGCTACAACTGAATTAGTTGTTTTGAATGTAAATAAAAATGTAGATAGATATTTTTTAGCTTCATATTTAAGAAGTTCAAATATTGTAAATTTTTTAAATAATGATTCAATGGGGGCAAAAATGCCAAGAACAAATATGAAGACATTTAAAAATTTAGAAATAATATTTCCACCCCTAGAAACCCAACAAAAAGTAGTTTTATATTTAGATGAAGTTTCAAATAAAATAGAAAAAATAAAAGAGCTTCAAAAATTAAAAATGCAAAGCCTAAAAGAGCTAAAAGCTTCTATTTTAGACAAAGCATTTAAAGGAGAGTTATAAAGCTATTTTGTATAATATCAAAAAATATTTCTAAAGGATTATTTTGAAAGATTTTATATCAAAATTAGCTCTGTTTTTTACTCCTATTTTATCTTCAAAATTAGAAGATGGGATTAAGGCTTATGAAGAGTTTGATTATATAAAAGCTTTTAAAATTTTTGAAAATTTTGCAGAAAAAAATGATAAAACAGCACAGTATTATTTGGGAAAAATGTATGAAAAGGCTGATTTTGTTGAAAAAGATATAAATAAAGCTATATTTTATTATGAAGAGGCATCAAAAAAAAATCATCCAGATGCTGCATATTGTCTTGCCATGATTTATCATAGAGGAAAAGATGTAGAAAAAGATGATGAAATGGCAAAAGATTATTTTGATTTAGCAATTATAAATGGACATCTTGAAGCAAGAGAAGCAATTAAAATTTTTGAAGAAGCAGAAGCAAAAGTTTATTTAGAAGATGCTATAGCATTTTTCAAAAATGAAGAGTATCTAAAGGCTTTGGATATTTTTAAAGTTTTAGCTAAAAAAAATGATACAGATGCACTTTTTTATATAGCTTATATTTGTGAATATTTTGATTTTGAACAAAAACCTGATAATATTGAGCCTTTTGAACTCTTTTTAATCTCTGCAAATGCGGGAAATAAAAATGCTCAATATGAAATGGGTTTGCAAGAGTATTATAAAGACAACTATGAAGAGGCAGTTTTATGGTATGAAAAAGCTGCAAAGCAAGGTGTAGCGGATGCTCAAAAAAACTTATCAAATATGTATGAGTTGGGATATGGTGTAAAAAAAGATTTAGATATGGCAAAATTTTGGATGAAAGAATTTTTAAATAATAGTAAAGAGGATATATGAGAAGTTTAGTTTTGTTTTTTGTTTTAATTTCAATTTTAAATGCAAAAAATTTTGATGATGTTACAAGAGCTTTGGAAAAAGAAGATTACAAAGAAGTTTATACTATTTTAAAAGAGCTTGAAAATAAGCAAGATAAAGATGTTTTATTTGAGTTAGCAAGACTTTATGATTATGGTTGTTGGGTTAGACAAAATATAAGTGAAGCTGTAAAATATTATAAAAAAGCCGCAGCTTTAGGACATACTGAAGCAAAATATAATTTAGGAATAATATATTATTTGGGTGAAGCTAGTATAAAAGATACAAATACAGATGGAAAACCTACAACTTGCGATAAATATATGGATGAAAAAGATGATATAAAACCTAGTTTAGTAGAAGTTAAAGAGGATTTTAAAGAGGCTTTAACATGGTTTTCAAAGGCAAGTAAAGATGGTTTTACTGATGCAAAACATTCAATAGAACTTATTTGTGAAACAAGACCAGAAGTTTGTAAGCAAAAATAATTTTTTGCTAACAAACTATAATAGATGAACTACTTTTTGGAATTACTTCTCCTATAATTTTTGCATAACCAAAACTTAGAGTTTCAAGCTCTTTTACATACTCTTTTGCATCATCTTTATTCATAGCAATTAGTAATCCACCAGATGTTTGAGCATCACAAAGTATCATTTTGCAATGATTTGGCAAATCTTTTAAATATGTAACCTTATCTTCACAATATTTCATATTTTTTTTGCTTCCACCTGGAATTACACCTTCAAGAGCTAAGGGTAAAGATTTTTCTAAAATAGGAATTTCTGAGCAATAAATATTAAAAGAAATAAGTTCATTTATACACTCTAAAGCATGACCTAAAAGCCCAAAACCTGTAATATCAGTACAAGAACTCACTCTATACTTTCTCATTATTTTTGAAGGCAGATAGTTTAAACTAGCCATTATATTTGCACACTCTTTTATGCTTGAAGAGTCTAGTAAATCTCTTTTTATAGCTGTTGTTAAAACTCCAAGCCCCAAAGGTTTTGTAAGAACTAAAACATCTCCAATTTTTGCACCATTATTTCTAATTATTTTATCTGGATGAATAGTTCCTGTTACACTTAATCCATAATACATCTCAGGTGATTCAATAGTATGCCCACCAAGAAGTGCTGCTCCGCACTCTTTGATTTTTTCAAAACCACCTCTTAAAATCTCACCTAATG
Organism: Aliarcobacter sp.; assembly: GCA_039810345.1. Taxonomy (GTDB): domain Bacteria; phylum Campylobacterota; class Campylobacteria; order Campylobacterales; family Arcobacteraceae; genus Aliarcobacter. The sequence goes on from JBDHWU010000004.1 coordinate 39,601, forward strand.
CTTCAGTTGATAGATTTTTTTTATCAAAACCTACAATATTAAGTGCTGTTTTAACATCTGCTCCCATAGCAAAAACATCACTAAGTGAGTTTGCAGCAGCTATTTGCCCATAAATATATGGGTCATCAATAACAGGTGTTATAAAATCAAGAGTTTGTACAAGTGCTAAATCATCACTTATTTTATAAACTCCAGCATCATCGCTTGTATCAAATCCAATTAAGACTTGTTCATCATTGCTATTTAATTTACAAAGAGTATGTTTTAGGTCCGCCGAACCCATCTTTGCAGCTCAACCAGCAGCTTGAACAAACTTTGTTAGTTTGTATTCATTGTTCATTCTTTCTCTTTTTTTAAATAATTATTTATTATACAAAAGCAAGTTTAAAAAAGGTATAAAATAAGGTAAATATTTTTTTACCTTTAAGATATTACTTAGATTGTTTATACTAGGATATGAGCCTAATTAGTTCATAGACCATAGGTTATGGTTTGACATAAAGAACTTTTCTTTATTTTCAAAATCCTGAACGAATCTTTATAAAGATAAAAAATGCAAAGAAGAACATTTTTAAAAACTACTTTCGCACTAACAAGTGCAACACTTTTATACCCAAATATTGCATTGGCAAATGAAAAAAATCCTTTTGGAATTTCTAAAACTCCACGAAAATTTCAAGTAACAAATAGTTATAGTTTTGAACAAAGTAGTGAAGTAACACAACTTTGGGTACCACTTCCAAAAGATGAAAACTATCATAAAGTTATAAATTTTGATTATAAAGGTAACTATACAGAAGCTAAAATTGTAAAAAATCCTTATGATACAAGAGTTTTATATGTGAAATGGGACAATAAAGATATAAAACCTACTTTAGATGTAGATTTTTCACTAATAATGCAAGAAAGAACTACTGATTTTTCTAAAGCAACTTCAAATACAAATTATTCAGCAGATGTAAAGGTATTTTTAGAAGGCACAAAACATATTCCTGTAACTCCTAAGCTTACAAAATATGCAAATGAAATTGCTAAAAATTCAAAAACTCCACTAGAAGTTGCAAAGGCTATATATGATTGGACAACTACAACTATGTATAGAGATGAGAGTGTTATTGGTTGTGGAATTGGAGATGCCCAAAAATCTATTGAAGAGAAAATATATGGTGGAAAATGTACAGATATAAGCTCTGTTTTTGTATGTTTACTAAGAAATGCTGGAATTCCAGCAAAGGAGACTTTTGGAATAAGAGTAGGGCAATCAAAAATTTCAAATGCTTGTGGAAAGGCAGATGATAAAGGTTTTGCAAATATTACGGGCGGACAGCATTGTAGAGCAGAGTTTTATATAGATGGTTTAGGTTGGGTTCCTTGTGATCCTGCTGATGTTTTAAAAGTAAAACTTGCAGAAAAATTGCCAAATGATGATAAAAAACTAGAAAGTGTAAAAGAGTATTTCTTTGGTTCTTGGGAGATGAACTGGGCTGCATTTAATAGTGCTAGAGATTTTATTTTAGAGCCAAAACCAACTCAATATCCGCTAAATATGCTAGGTTATCCTTATGCTGAAGTTGGTGAAGATGCAAAGGATTACTACAATCCTAAAACTTTTGTTTATACATATAAATCTCAAGAAATTTTATGAAAAAAACAAATTTAATGATAATTGGTGCAGTTTTTTCTGCGCTATTATCAACTTTATGCTGTTTACCTGCTTTTTTATTTCTATTTTTTGGAATATCAAGTGGAGTTTTAAGCTTCTTTCCCTCTTTGGAGTTTACTAGAGTTCCACTTGCTATTTTGTCGTCTTTGTTTTTTTTAATATCTGTTTATAATTTTAGGAAGAAAATATCTTGTGCTTGTAGTAAAAATGATAGAGTAAAACAGTATATAATACTTTGTTTTTTATCTATTTTTATTTTGTCTTTAGTTTTTTATCCAGAGATTTTACCACTTTTTATGGAGTAGTTTATGAAAATTTTAGTTCTATTTTTGTTTTTAGTAAATTTTGTTTTTGCTTCACAAATATCTATTTTCAAAGTAGATGGTATGCACTGTCCACTTTGTACAACTGCTGTTAAAAAGGCAATTAGTGAAGTTGATGGAGTACAAAAAGTAAGTGCAAGATTAAACACAAAAGAGGTAAGTGTGATTTATGATGAAAAGGTAAAAATAGATGATATTTTAGAAGCAATAAAAACCACTTCATATATTGGGGTTGAAATCTCTACAAAGAAGTTTGAAGAGTAAAAATGTTTAACCAAATATACAAAATATAGTATTATTTGCTTATTGGGTTAAGCATAATATGATATAATTTGCTTAACTTAATAAACAAAAGGCAAAAATATGGAAAATATTCAAGAACTTTTTTATCAAATTCTAAAAAAATTTGATATAACTTATGAAAGATATTTTTTCTCTAAAGTAAATTTTGATGAAAGATTAATAGGTATTTTAGGAGATAGAGGTATTGGAAAAACTACATTTTTGCTTCAATATTTAAAAAAATCTTCTTTAAAACTAAATGAGAAACTATATATAAATGCCGAATATATAACAATTTCTAGTCAAAATCTTTTTGAATTAGCACAAGAGTTTTCAAACAAAGGTGGAAAACTTTTGGTAATAGATGAGATACATAAACTTGATAATTTTGAAACACAACTAAAACTAATTTATGATTACTTAGATTTAAAAGTTATTTTTAGTGGCTCTAGTGCTTTAAAACTTGAACACTCAAAAGCAGATTTAAGCCGACGAGCTATTTTATACAGATTTCAAGGTTTGAGCTTTAGAGAGTTTTTGGAGTTGAAATTAAATAAAAAATTTCCTACTTATTCACTTGATTTTTTAGTAGAAAATCACATACAAATAGCCTATGATTTAAGTTCAAGTTTCAAACCATTTGAGTATTTTAAAGAGTATTTAGAGTATGGATACTATCCATTTTATTTTGATACACCCAAAGAGAATTTTTATATTAGATTAAATGAAGTGATAAATACAACAATAGAGTTTGATTTAAGCCATATTTTTAATATTGAGCCAAAGTTTATTATAAAGTTAAAACAGCTTGTATCTTTGATTTGTCAAAGTTCGCCTTATGAGTTAAATATCTCAAAGTTAGCACAGAAAATAGAGATAAATAGAAATACACTTTATCAATATATCTACTATTTAGGGCGGGGAAATTTGTTTAATATTATAAATTTAAAAACCAAAGGGGATAATATTTTTACTAAACCTCAAAAGCTATATTTGGCAAATACAAATTTAAATTTTGCATACTCAAACCAAAATGAAATAGGAACAATAAGAGAGACTTTTTTTGCGAATCAAGTAAAAGAGCAATATGAAGCGCTATATCCAAATAGTGGCGATTTTTTGGTAGATGAGAAGTTTATTTTTGAAATTGGTGGGAAAAATAAAAGCTTTTCTCAAATTAAAGATATAGAAAATTCTTTTGTGGTTGCTGATGATATAGAAGTAGGCTCAAGTGGGAAAATCCCACTTTGGCTTTTTGGGTTTTTATATTAAGTTTTAGCTTATTTTTATTCAAAGTTTATATTTCTAAGCTAGAACTTTAGATTTAGATAAATAATAGTTTAAATATTTTCTAAACTACTTTCATTAAAAATATATGTTTTATGAGCAGATTTTACTAAAATATTTCTATCTGCTAAATCTTTAAATAGCTTAATTAATGTTGGTTTAGATATAGAAAATTGCTCCATAATCTCGCTATATGAACCAAAAAATTGATTTTTTTCATCAAGATTATTAAAGATATGTTTTATAATTTCTACTTGTTTTGTTTCACTTATAGCTCCAATAGTTTTAATAATATTTTTATTTCTTTTAAGCTCTTTTTCTTGAATTTTTGGAAGTAAAATATTATATAAAGTATCTAAAAGTTCATTTATATTTATTGGTTTTACTATATAGTTTTCAACTTTTAGTTTTATTGCTTCAAGCAAATAATCTGTGTCTGTATGAGCTGTTGTAAGAATACTTGAAATATTTATATCTCTGTTTTTTAGATATTTTAAAAAGTTTATTCCATTTTCATTTTCCAGTAAAATATCGCTTATTATCACATCTACATTGTTTTCAAGAATTATTTTCATAGCTTCAATAGTTGTTTTTACACTATATAGTTTTCCTACAAAATCTTCTAATATATCGCTAGTGTGCTTTAAAAGATTTTCATCATCTTCCAGATATAAAACTGTAAAGTTTTTTAAAATCTCTAAATTTTTCTTCATAAATCCTCTTTTAGTGGTATTTTAATAGTAAATGAAGTGCAATTAAAAACTCTATCATCTATCATTTTTTGTTTTATATTTTTACAAGAAATTTGACCTTTTATATGTCTTTCAATGATTTGTTTACTCATATAAAGCCCAATTCCTGTTCCTGCACTTTTATATTTTGTTGTGTAATATGGTTCAAAGATTTTTGGCATAACATCAAGAGGAATTCCACCTCCATTGTCAATAATATTTACAAATAAAAAATCTCTTTTACTATTTACAACAATTTTTATTATTCTATCATTTTTATCAACATTACTTATTAAAGCATCTTTTGAATTATTTATAATATTCAAAAAAATATGTGAAAGTTCATTGTAATAACTTGAAATTTCTATATCTTTTTTTATATTTAATTCCAATTTTATATGCTCTTTAATTAAAAGATATTTTGAAAGTTCTATTGAATGTTCTATACAATCTTTGATAAAAAACCTCTTTTTAGCCCTGCTTGGGTCAAAAAAGTTTTTAAAATCATCAAGAGTATTTGACATATTTTGAGCTAATAATAGAGCATCTTTTGTCTTTTGTTCTACGAACTCTTTGCTTAGATTACCCATTTGCATTTTTATTTGAAAACTTTGAATAATCATAGATAAACTTCCTAAAGGTTGTCTCCATTGGTGTGCAATATTATTTAACATCTCTCCTAAAGATGCAAACCTTGCTTGTTGAAACATAATAATATCTTTTTTCCTGTTTTTGCTTACTTCTTGTGCAATTTTTAATTCTAGTTTACTATTTAACTCTTTTAGCTCTTTTGTTTTTTCTTCCACAGATTTTTCTTGACTTTCGTGTACTCTTCTAAAGTGAACTGTAATAAATAAGGATAAAATTAGAGTAAACAAAAGCACCATAAAAATTGATATAAAAGAGAAAATTGTAACAATATTAAAAATATTATCTGTATCTCTTTTTTCATTTATTGCAAGGGTTAAATCATAATTTACTAAACTTGCAAGATATGTTGTAACAGCATCTATTTCAAAATTTATTTGTGCAAAATCTTTATTTTTTGATTTTATATCGTTTGTTAAAATCGATATTTGTTCTATTTTTTTATCTAAATTTTTTATAATATCTTCTTGTAAAACTCTATTTTCATAAAAATTATTTGAATTTAAAATGAACTCTTTAATTAAAGAGATAATATAAACTTTCTCTTCTAGTTTTAATCCAATTTTATAATTTTGCCAGTTTTTAATAATAATTTCATTTGCAATTTTTAAAACTTCACTTGCTTGAGTATAATTTAAGTTATTTTTTTCAAAACTATTTAATGTATCTTTTATATTTACTTTATATGTATCTTTTATATTTTCAAGTTCAATTAAACCTTTTGTTCTTTTTTCAAACAAAATATCAAAATCGTGCTTTAAAGTAAAAATTGAGATTTGAGATAAAATAATTATAAAAAGCATACCACCTGCAATAATAAATATTAAAAAATTTGTCTTATATGAAAATTTTAGACTATTAAAATAGTTTAAAATTTTTACTAATAATCTTTTCATTTCAACTCTTTAAAGCTATTATTTATATATTCAAAAAGATAAGTTTTATTTAGGAGATGTCTATTTTTATAATCTATTTCTATTTCGTATAAAAGCTCTTTTGGTGTATTTTCTAAGGCTTTTAAAAACTCTTTTTTTGTTAATTTATTATTGCTTCTAAAAAGAGCATTTACAAGAACTTTTGAAGCTAAAAAGCTTTCAAATGATAAAAATCCTAGCTTTGAATTTGGTGAATATTTTTGCATAATATCTTGATATTCTTGTACTATTTTTAAACTTTTATCATCATAATTTGGAACAACTTGAGAAAAAATAATATTTTTTGTATCTATATTTGAAGCTTTTAATTCATCAATTATTGAGTTTGCATCAGAAAAAGAGATATTACAAAATAATATATTTTTTAAAATATTATCATTTTTAGCTTTTTGGATAAAAAAACTATTTGCCTTGTAAGCTCCTATCATAATAATTGCATCTGGATTTGACTTTTTAATTTCACTAAAAGCATGTTCTATAGATAAGGTATTTCTTTTGTAATTTCCTGTTGAAACTAGATTTAAATTGTTATTTTTTAAAATTTCTAAACTTGAAATATATCCTTCTTCACCAAAATCATCATTTTGATAAAAAATCGCTATATTTTTTAGACCCTTGTTTTTTAAGTAGCTTATTAATTGTTCTAACTCCTTTTTGTATGATGCTCTAAAATTTATTAAAGTTTGTAAATTTTTATTTTGCAAAAACTCTGCACCTGAAAATGGAGAAAAAAGTAAAATATCATCATCATAAATTATAGGCAAAACTCTTTTTATTGTTGGTGTTCCAACAAGTCCAAAAAATGCAAAAATATCTTCTTGATTAAGCTTTTTTATATTTTCATAGGTTAAATCTGGTTCATACTTGTCATCTAAAGCTATAAATTCAATAGTTTTGTTTTTGATAAGATTGTTATCATTTGCATATGAAAAATAGCTTTTTGTGGCACTATATACAGCATCTCCCCATGGTTGCATTATGCCACTTAAAGGCATTGAAGATGCAATTTTTATATTTTTGTAACTGTAACTATTTTCATTTAGTAAAAAATATACTAAAATAGAAATAAGACTTATTGGTAAAATTTTTTTAAACATATAGAAGTTTACTAAAGAGTAGATTAAAGATTAAATAAACTAGAAAGTAGCCATATTTTAGATGTTTAAGTACAATTTAACTTACATATTTATAGAATATGGTAAAATATTTTTTACTAAAATTAAGGGCATAGGTTATGCAAGATTATATTTATTACAATGAAAATGGGTTGGATTTCCCACTAAATGAACAAATCTATGTTGCAACTTCTTTGGAAGAATTAAAAAATATGAGTTTTTTAATTTCAAACTCAACTGAACCAAAAAGCGAATTTGTTGCAAAAGAGATAGATTTTTATATTAAAAATTCGCAAGATAGTTTCTCAAAAAAAATTGAAAATGTTTTAAAGCTTTATGAAATTGCTTTGTCAAAATATGATTTAGCACAAGATATTTCTTACTCACAAGAGGTTTCAAAAGAGCTTTTAGTTGTTATAAATAGTGAAGATGAGTTTAAAGAGTTTAGTAAATACGCAAAAGATGGTGATTTTAACCTTTTTAAAGTTGAAGAAAATTTAATTAAAACTATAGAAGGGCATATTGGAGATTTAAAAGTTACTGTAAATAGTAATGATAAAGATGTAGTATTAAATGTTTCTCAAATTCTTTGGTTTGATGCAAAGCAAGTGGGCTTAAAGCAAAGTGGAACAATAGACCCAAATATTTTAGGTCTTCAAAAATCTGTAGAAGAGTTAAAAAATAATATTAATCAATTTTCATATAGAAAATTTACAACTTATGATAAAAATATTTGCCAATACAATGAAAGAAGAGAAGTTATTTGTGGTAAATGTGAAGAGGTTTGCCCAACAGTTGCTATTGTAAGAGATGATAAGGTTAAAAAATTAACATTTTCACAAGTTGATTGTCATGGTTGCGGTGGGTGTATTAGTGTTTGTCCAAGTGGGGCACTTGATTATGCACCAACTTCAAGAGAGAGCTTATTTGAGATGAGTAAATTTTATAAAGATACTCATCCTTTAATTGTTGCTAGAAATATGGATATAGAAAATTTAGAAATCTCTTTAAAAGAGAATGTATTTCCTTTTGTAATAGATGGAGAGAAGTTTTTGCATGAAGCTTCACTTTTAACTTTGCTTCAACTTTCAGGTTCTCAAGTTATATTTTATAGTGATTTTATCTCTAAGGGAACAGGAGATTCTATTAGAATTTTAAATGATATTTATCAAAAAAAATATCAAAAAGATGCAATATTAGTTGCTATGAATAAAGAAGAATTAGAAAAAGCTTTAGAAGATATCTCTTTTGTAGAAAGCTCATATTTTAACTTTAATCAAGAAAATTTAAGAAAAAGAGAGATTTTTTCTCATAGATTACAAAAAATCGTTGGAAATGATGATTTAGGTGTAGTAAAAACAGGTGAACATATTCATTATGGAAAAGTAAAAATAAATCAAGACACTTGTACTTTGTGTTTGGTTTGTGTTGGAGCTTGTAATGTTGATGCACTAATAGCTGAACCAAAAGATAATACTTTAAGATTTAATCCAAGCCTTTGTACTGCTTGTGGATATTGTGAAGTTTCTTGTCCTGAAGCAAATTGCTTAACAATAGAACAAGATATAATAGAGCTACAACCAACTTGGTTTAAAGATAATGTTTTAGCACAAGATGAACTATTTGCTTGTGTTGAATGTGGAGTTGAATTTGCTACAAAAAAAGCTATTGATAAAATAGCTAAAATGATGGGACCAATATTTGCAGTTGATCCAGTTAAAGAGAGAACTCTGTATTGTTGTGCTGATTGTAAACCAAAAATTATGATGCAAAGCTATTTTGATGAAAAGACGAAAGGAATGAACAGTGGAAAATAATCAAGCAATAAATAAAGCAAGAGCTTTATATTATAATTTTTTTGCAAATTTCTTTGTTCCTAGTAAAAAGTTTGAAAACTATTTAGAACTATTAAGACTTTTGGAAATATTAAAAGATAGTGCTATTGATGATAGTTCTGCTAAAGCTTTAAATAATATTTTAGAATTATTAGAAAAAGACTCAAATGCTACTTTAATGCAAGAGTTTGATGATATATTTTATAACCCTTTAAATAAAAAAATTAGAACTACCGCTTCATATTTTTATGAAGGTGTTGAATCAGGAAAAAAAAGAGTTGAGATGATAGAGTTTGTTGCTAAGACAAAACTTAGAAGAGATGAAAAAAATTTTCCTGAATATGAAGATTCTATAGGTTTTATTTTCTCTTTTTTAGCAGAACTTACAAATCTTGTTGCAAGTGGTGAAAAGAGTTATGAAAACACAGTTCACTGTATTTTTGCACAAATTTTAAATGGTTTTATTGATGAATTTGCAAAAGATGTTTATGAGTATAAAAAATCAAAAATTTATAAAGAGTTAATGATTGTTTTACACTCTTTTATTGAGTTTGAAAGACTATATTTAGAAGTCCCACAACCAGAGAAAAAAGATAAAATTGCTAAAAAACCTGATGATAATTGGGGAGATATAAGCAAAGAAGAGAGAGAAAGAAGAGAAAGAAACAAAGCTCTAAAAGCTTTAGGACCTAAGTACTAAAAGGATTTTTCCTTTTAGAGATTTTATAAAAAAAGTATAGGCTTTTTTTGTAAAGTCTCTTAAAACTTAGGAGGCTTAATTTTCTATAAGGAGGAGTTTGTGCAAGTTAGCAGAAGGGAATTCGCAAAAAAAGCTGCTATGGTTGCAGCTGGTGCTGTAGCTTCAGGTACAGCTCTTATGGCTTCAAATAATAAGCCGTCACATTCAAAAGGTGAAAGTAGTAATGGTGTTGTTGTAGGAACATCTCGAAAAAAAGAGATTAATTATACAAAAACTGCTGCGTGGGAAGAATTTTACAGAAACGCAAAATAACAAAGTAGGAGAATTGTATGTCAGCAAATACATATGAGTCTTTAAATGCAAAAGTAGGAAGAAGGTCATTTTTAAAAATGGCTGCAACTGCAACAGCATTTGGAGTTACATCATCTTTTGCTAGTACTACAGCTACAAGAAAAGCTACGGAAGATGAGATAAAAAATCCTTTTCCAGGTTCAAAATTAGTTAAAACTATTTGTACGGCTTGTTCTGTTGGTTGTGGTATTATAGCTGAAGTTCAAAATGGTGTTTGGGTAAGACAAGAAGTAGCACAAGACCACCCTGTGTCTTTAGGTGGGCATTGTTGTAAAGGTTCTGATATGATTGATATGGTTAGATCAGAAGTAAGAGTTAAATACCCAATGGTAAAAAAAGATGGAAAATGGCAAAGAATTTCTTGGGATGAAGCATTAAATGGGATTGCTTCAAAACTTGAAGATTTAAGACAAAAAGATGGGCCAGATTCAACAATTTTTTTAGGATCAGCAAAATTCAATAATGAGCAAGCTTATTATTTTAGAAAATTTGCTGCAATGTTTGGAACAAATAATATAGATCATCAAGCTAGAATTTGACATAGCTCAACAGTTGCCGGTGTGGCAAATACATGGGGTTATGGAGCTATGACAAACTCTTTAGGTGATATGCAAAACTCTAAGGCGATTATAATTTTTGGTGCAAATCCAGCTGTAAATCATCCAGTTGGTTTTCAACATTTCTTAAAAGCAAAAGAGAGAAATAATGCAAAAATCATCGTTATTGATCCAAGATTTACAAAAACTGCTGCAAAAGCAGATTTATATGCACAAATAAGACCAGGTACTGATATAGCATTTATGTATGGAATGCTAAATATTATATTTGAAAATAATTGGCATGATAAGAGTTTCATAAATGATAGAGTTTATGGAATGGAAGATATTATGGCTGAGGCTAAAAACTGGCCAATTGAAAGAGTTGCTGATGTTACAGGTGTAAAAGCTGAATTAATTATGCAAATTACTAAGCTTTATGCATCTTCAAAACCAGGAACTTTAGTATGGGCTATGGGATTAACTCAACATACTATTGGTACATCAAATACAAGATTAGCACCAATACTACAACTATCTCTTGGAAATATGGGAGTTGCTGGTGGTGGAGCAAATATTTTAAGAGGACATGACAATGTTCAAGGTGCAACAGACTTAGGTTGTTTATCTGATAGTTTACCTGGATATTATGGTCTTGCTGAAGGTTCGTGGAAATATTTTGCAAGTCAGTGGGGAGTAGATTTTGAATGGTTAAAATCAAGATTTAAAGATCCTGCTTGGATGGGTAAAAATGGATTTACTCTTGCTAGATGGTGGGCTGGAGTTTTAGCTGGTAATGAAGGTGAAGATAAGATTGATAACGCTGGAACAAACTTAAAAGCTATTTTTGTAATGGGTAATGGAATTACTTCAACAGCTCAAACAAAAAAAGTAAAAGAGGCATTAGATAATCTTGAATTAGCAGTATTTTGTGACCCATTTGTAAATGAAGGTGCAATTATTACTGATAAACAAAATGATGTTTATATTTTACCAGCAGCTACTCAATTTGAAACTTCAGGTTCAGTAACAGCAACAAATAGAAGTGGTCAATGGAGATATGAGGTTGTAAAACCTATGTATGAATCAAAACCAGATCAAGATATTATGTTTGAATTAGCAAAAAGACTAGGTTTCTATAAAGAGCTAACAGCTGGTATGGGAAAAGGTGAAAACTTCACTTGGCCAGAAGATGCTACAACTGAAATGTCAAGAGTTATTAAAACAATTGGACTTACAGGATGGACACCAGAAAGACTTAAAAAACATACAGATAATTGGCATATGTTTGATGAGATTTCTCTTGCTGGATATGGAGATATGGCTGGTGAGTACTATGGATTACCATGGCCTTGCTGGACAACAAAACATTCAGGAAGCCCAAATCTATACGATATAAGCAAACCTGTTAAATTTGGTGGTATGGGATTTAGAAATAACTTTGGATTAGAGCATAATGGAACAAACTTACTTGCACCAGAAGGTTCAGCACCAGTTGATGGAGTTCAAAAAGGTGGATACCCTGAAATTACTAAAGATAACATTGAAGCAGTATTAAAAATTACTTTAACTGCTGAAGAAAAAGAGAAAATGGGTGCAAACTGGAAAGTTGATAAATCTAATTTAATTGTTGAGAAATGTATTGAAGCTGGAATTGCACCATATGGAAATGCAAAAGCAAGAGCTAAAGTTTGGGGATGGGCTGATGAGATTCCAAAACATAGAGAACCACTTCACTCACCAAGAACAGATTTAGTAAAAGATTATCCAAGCTTTGCTGATAAACCAAATCACTTTAGAGTTGATACAAGATATTTAAGTGAGCAAACAAAACAAGATTGGGCAAAAGATTTCCCAATTAACCTTGTAACTGGAAGACTTGTAAACTTAAATGGTGCTGGAGTTGAAAATAGAGCAAGTAAATATTTAGCTAAATTAACTCCTGAAATGTTCTGTGATATTAACCCTGATTTAGCTGGAAGATATGGTATTAGAAATGGTTCAATGATGTGGATTCATTCCCCTCAAGGAACAAAAATCAAAGTTAAAGCAAAATATTCATACTCAGTAACACCTGATAGAATATTTATACCTTTCCACTTTGCAGGTCATCTTGAAGGTGTAGATTTAAGCCACAAATATCCAGAAGGTACAGTTCCTTATGCAGTTGGTGAAAGTGCTAATACTGTTACAAACTATGGGTACGATATAGTTACACAAATCCCTGAAACAAAAGGTGGATTGTGTCAGATTTCAAGAGTTTAGGAGAATAATTATGAGTGAAAAAATCGATTTTGCAAGAATGAAATTCTATTGTGATGAAAATAGATGTATTCATTGTGATGGATGCTCTGTTGCTTGTTCTTCTGCTCATGAACTACCTGTAGGAATTAGTAGAAGAAAAGTAATCACTGTAAATGAAGGTAAACAAGGTATGGAATTTTCACTTTCTGTAGCTTGTATGCACTGTACAGATGCACCTTGTGAACAAGTTTGTCCTGTTGATTGTTTCTATATTAGAGAAGATGGAATAGTTTTACATGATAAAGATAAATGTATTGGGTGTTCGTATTGTTTATATGCATGTCCTTTTGGAGCACCACAATTTCCAAAAGATGGTGCATTTGGTACAAAAGGTGTTATGGATAAGTGTACAATGTGTGCTGGTGGACCTGATGAGACAAATAGTGAACATGAAAGAGAACTTTATGGGCAAAATAGAATTGCTGAAGGTAAAGTTCCTGTATGTGCTGCTATGTGTTCGACTAAAGCACTAATTGTTGGAGATGCTGAATCTGTAGCAAATATTTATAGAGAAAGAGTGATGGCTGTTGGTCATGGCTCGCACAACGCACCATACGGATGGGATAAAGCTTATGGAAAATAAAAGCTTCTTTAGTGAATATAAGGCCTATATAATTATAGGTCTTTTATTCATGCTTTTAACTTACTGGTATTTTTGGTTAGCATCAATTGCTGATATAAATTATGTTTATCACTTTATATTAGAGATGCTAAAAGGAAATTTTACTGGTCAAATTGTTCCATTTGAGAGTTTAACTCACTATGAACAGATGGAAGTAGGTCTTTTTGGACCAAGATATGATGCAATTGCTCCTGAAGTTATAAGAGCATTTGAAGAGAGACAAAGCTTACTGCCTTGGGTATTTTTATTTGAATTTGTTTTATTTGCAATAATGTTTATTGTTGCAAAAGGAAGAAAACAAGCAAAAATAACAAGAGAACAAGACAAGGTACAAGTTTACTCTTTATTTCAAAGAGTAGTGATTTTATTAAATATTGTTGTAATGATATATCTATTTATAACTGGATTTTCAATTACTTTTGGAAATTGGACAGGTGGAGGATATATAGCAAGACTTATGAGAGCCACTCATGAAGTTGTTGGAGTTGCTTGGATTCCAATTTGGCTAATTGTTACAATAATTGCATTTAAAGATCATAAATTTTTTGTAAGACCTAGTTCAAAAATATGGCATAAATTTTTCTTAAGAGGGAAATATGAGCCTATGAATAGAATAAATTACTATATGTATGTGGCATTTGGATTTTTATTGGTTGTAAGCGGATATATAATTTGGTATATGTTCCCAGATGCAGCAACTCATGCCCAAACGATACAGATAAAAAGATTTATTTTATTTATTCATTTTATGGGAAGTGCTATTATTTCGTTTTTTACATTTGAAACTGTATATTCATATTTTGTTTCAGTAAAAGGTTATATTCCAGGTGTTATTACAGGAAAACTTCCAGTAGAGTATTTAGAACAACTAAGACCAGATGTTTTAGAAGAGGATAAAGAATTAATAAGAAAATAGAAAAAGCCTAAAAACTTTTTCTATTTTTAAAAAAAATTGAAATATGCAAAATTTGCATATTAAGGAAAAAGATGAGCGATAACGAGAAATATTTAAAAAAAGTAATTATAGAAAAACTTATAGAAAATGAAGCCCAAACAGTTGAAGATGTAACTATTGAAGAAGCTCGTCTTAATATTTATTTAAATGGCGAAAAAGCTATTTCAATGATGACAATACCAAAAGATCAAGAAGCCCATGCTATTGGGTTTTTAATGAGCGAAAATGTAATCTCTTCTATTGCTGACATAGAAGAGTTAAATTTAAGCGAAGATGGATTAAGAGTTGATGTAAAAGCAAAAATAGATGAAAATTCCCTACAAAATCTATATAAAGAAAAAACTCTTGTAAGTGGTTGTGGAGGAGGAGTTACAGGTAATATAGAGGGCAGTTTAGAAATCCCATTTAATCAAACTGCTTTTAAAATAAAACCTGAAACAATTTCAAGCGAAGTAAAAAAGTTTTATCAAGAAAGCGAACTTTATTTATTAACAGGTTGTGTGCATAAAGCTATGATATATTTGCTTGATGGCACAACAATTACGGCTGAAGATATAGGAAGACACAATGCTATAGATAAAGTTGTTGGAAAATGTAAACTTCAAAAATTAGATACTACAAAATCAATACTATTTGTAAGTGGAAGGCTTAGTTCTGAAATGGTTACAAAAGCAGTAATGCATAGAATTCCCATAATTGTTTCAAGAACAGCACCAACTTATCTAGGAGTTCAAACAGCACATAAACATGGACTTACATTAATTGGTTTTGCAAGAGGTAAAAAGATGAATATCTATACACATAGTGGAAGAATTGATGTCTAGTATAGATGATAAAATTGATTTTAATCTAAGTATTGAACAAAAAAATATTATAGAAAAAAGCTTAAATGATGAAGGAAAACTAGATTGTATAAAAGCATTTAAAGTTGCAAAAAAAATAGGATGCAAACTTGAAGATATAAGTGCAATAACTAAATCTTTAAATATCAAAATAACAAATTGTGAACTTGGTGTTTTTGGTAATTTAGAGTTTTCTTCAAAAGATGAAGAACTATATAAAAAATTAAAAAATGAGTATAAAAATCTTAAAATTCCTTGTGAAAATTTATGGCAAGAAGCAAAAAAATCATCTTTAAGAAATGTTGGTTCAACAGCAAAAAATTCTGATATAAAAGTAGTTTATTGTCAGCTTGGATGCTTTAGAGAGAAAGAGGGACTAAAAAATGGAAGTAAAAGTTAAAGTTTGGATTGAAGATGAGAATAATAACTTAATCTTTGGTCATGGAAAAACTGAAGTTTTAGAGTATATAGATAAAACAGGATCTATAAGTAAAGCTTCACAAGAAATAGGAATGAATTATAAAAAAGCTTGGTCACATATTAAGATACTTGAAGAGTTTATAGCAGATGATTTAGTAATAGTTAAGCAAGGAAGAGGCGAAGATAGTGGAGCTAAACTAACTTCTAAAGCAAAAGAGTTAATAGAGTTATATAAAACTTTAAATAATGACGTAAAAGCTTATTCAGAAAAAAGATTTAAAGAGTTGTTTTTAAAAGATTTTTCTATAAATATAAAAGGTTAAATATGCAAGAAAAAATGAATTATTTGGATTTTGATATTGCTATAGAAAAAAGTTTAGATTTAGTTAAAAGTACAAATCAAACTGAGTTTGTATCAATTTTTGATGTATTAAATAGAGTTTTAAGCAAAGATATTATTTGTAGAAAAAATGTACCATCTTTTGATAATTCAGCAATGGATGGTTTTGCTTTTAAAGCCAAAAATGCAGGAAGTATTTTAAAAATAAAAAAAACTATATTTGCTGGAGATAAAATAGATGATAAACTAGAAAGCTTAGGCGATGATGAGTGCTATAAAATTATGACAGGAGCTATAGTTCCATCTATTTGTGATACAGTAATTGCTTATGAACAATGTTTTGATATTACTGAAAATAGTGTAAAAATACCAAATGACATAAAAATAGGCTCAAATCTTAGATTTAAAGGTGAAGAGCTAAAAGAAGGTGAAGTTATATTAAAAAAAGGTGAGAATTTAAATTCTTCAAGTATTGCGATATTGGCTTCTCAAGGAATAAGTGTAGTAGAAGTTTATAAACAAATCTCTATAGCTGTTTTATCAACTGGAAATGAGTTAAAAGAGCCTTGGCAAAACTCAGATGAAGATGAGATTTATAACTGTAATTCTATGGGAATTATTGCTCAACTAAAAGAGAAAAATTTTAATGCAACTTATTGTGGAGTAATTCCAGATGATTTAGAAAAATCAATAGCTTTTATTCAAAATTTAAAAAATTATGATGTTGTAATAACAACAGGAGGTATCTCTATGGGAGATGCTGATTTTGTAGCAAAGGCATTTTTAGAAAATGGCTTAGATATAGCTTTTCACGGAGTTAATATAAAACCAGGTCGTCCTATGATGATGGGAAAAATGAATAATACTTTAGTTGTTTCTCTTCCAGGAAATCCACTAACTGCTATGATAAATATATCTTTGTTTGTAATACCACTTCTTAAAAAACTTCAAGGAGATAAAGCCTTTTATCATACTTTTGTAAAAGTTATAAATAAAAGTGAATTTAAAACCAAAAAAGGGAGGACAAATATAGTTTTAGGAAAATTGAATAATTCTATTTTTGAAGTAGCAAGACAGAATAAATACGGTTCAGGAATGATTACTATTTTATATGAAAGTAATGCAATTTTTGTAACAAAAGATGAAAAATCTTTTACATTAGAAAATGAAAATATAAAATTAATATTACTAAATGGCGAATTTAGTGATAAAAAATCAGATTTTTTAAATTAAAAAGGAGAAAAAATGAAAAAATCAGTTTTAGGATTAGGAATAAGTTTAATAGCAGCACTTGGATTAAATGCTGAAGTTTTAATGATGGCAACAACAACAAGTACAGAAGATACAGGTTTGCTTGACTCTTTAGCACCAAAATATGAAAAAGAGACAGGAAACACTCTTAAATGGGTAGCAACTGGTACAGGAAAAGCTCTAAAAATGGGTGAAAACTGTGATGTTGATGTACTTTTAGTTCACTCTCCAGCAGCTGAAAAAAAATATATAGATGCAGGATTTGGAGTAAATAGACAAGAGGTTATGTACAATGATTTTATAATTGTTGGACCAAAAAATGACCCAATAAAAATTGAAGGTATGAAAACAGCTGAAGCATTTAAAAAAATTGAAGATGAAAAAGCTATTTTTGTAAGTAGAGGAGATAGCTCTGGAACTCATAATAAAGAAGTTTCAGTTTGGGAAAAAGTTGCACAAAAAGTTCCAGAAAAAGAGTCATGGTATTTACAATCTGGGCAAGGTATGATTACTACAATTAATATGGCAGCTGAAAAAAATGGATATACATTAACAGATAGAGGAACTTGGATTAAATATGAATCACAAAAAGGAGATAGCAATCCTATGAAATTAGTTGTTGAAAATGATAATGTATTATTCAACCAATATAGTGTAATTTCAGTAAACAAAGATAGATGTAAAAATGTTAAACTTGATTTAGCAAATGAGTTTGGAAACTGGATTGTAAGCGATGATGTTCAAAAGTTTATTGCTGATTTTAAACTTTTAGATAAAGCTTTATTCACACCAAATGCAAAAAAATAATTAAAGATTAAAAATGTTATTTATTGATGGTTTTAATGAAGCTATAACTCTTCTTACAAGTAAAGATGATGGAGTTTATTCTGCAATTTATGCAACAGTTGCTGTATCATCTTGGTCAATAATTATAAGCTTGATTATTGGGCTTCCTCTTGGATTTTTGCTAGGATATTATAATTTTTATGGAAAATCTGTAATTAAAACCATCGTAGATACACTTTTAGCTTTTCCAACAGTAGTTATTGGGCTTGTAGTTTATACAAGCCTATCTCAAGTTGGATTTTTAGGAGAGTATAATCTACTTTTTACACAAAAAGCAATTATTATTGGACAAGTGTTTTTGGGACTTCCAATAGTAATTGCTTTAACAGCTGCACAAGTTGAGATGGTGGATAAAAGAATGTATCTATCTTTAAAAGGGCTTGGAGCAAACTCTTATGAGATATTAAAAGCTACTTTATATGAAGCAAAATTTGGCTTAATGACAGCTGCTATGACAGCTTATGGAAGAATTATTACTGAAATTGGAATTTCAATGATGGTTGGTGGAAATATTAAATACTATACAAGAACTATTACTACGGCTATTTCCTTAGAGACTGGAAAAGGGGAGTTTGTAACAGGAATTGCTTTAGGATTAGTTTTATTTGCAATTGCATTAATTGTAAATATTGTTTTAGCATTTCTTAAAAGGAGATGGGTATCTTGAGTATTTTGTATGAGTTAAAAAATATAAAACATTATAGGGATAATAAAAAAGTTTTAGATATTGAACATTTGGTTTTAGAAAAAAATCAGATTATAGGTTTTTTTGGTCCAAATGGGAGTGGGAAATCAACTCTTTTTTCACTTTTATCTTTTATTTGTAAGCCAATTTATGGTGATATATTTTTAAATAATTCAAATAAAATTGATTTACAAATAAAAAAAGATATTGTATTTTTACCGCAAAATCCATATCTATTAAAAAGAACAGTATTTGACAATATTGCTTATGGACTTATATTAAGAAAAGAGAAAAATAATCTTGAAGAGAAAGTAAAAGAAGCACTTTTTATGGTTGGATTAAATGAGAGTTTTGCAAAAAGAAAATGGAGTCAGCTTTCAGGTGGTGAAGCACAAAGAGTAGCACTTGCTGCTAGATTAATATTAAAACCAAAGATTTTAATACTTGATGAACCAACTTCTGGAGTTGATACAAATTCAGCACAATTAATAAAAGAAGCAATTTTAATTGCTAAACAAAAATATAATACTACAATTTTAGTTTCAAGTCATGATTATAATTGGCTAAATCATATAAGTGATAAAAAAATTGCACTTTTTCAAGGTTATGTTTTTGAAAATAAAAATATAAATTTACTTTTTTCTCCTTGGCAAAAAGATAATAATGGAAATTTAGTAAAAGTTTTTATGGATAATCAAAGATTAGTAATTCCAAATAGTAAAAATAAAAAAAGAGACTCTATCTTGTTGATTGACTCAAAAGATATAAAATTTATAAAAAATGAGAATATATCTGAAAACTCACTTTTAGGAACTATTGCTTCAATATCTCAAGATGAAGATGAAAACTGTTTACAAGTTGAATTTGTTGTAGGTGGAGTTACTTTTAATATATTAATTGAAAAACATAAAATGAATGATTTAAGCTTAATACCTGGTGAAAAAACAGGTGCATATTTTGATTTTAACAATACTAAGTGGCTATAAATTTATAAGATTAAAATAATATTTCAAGTAGAATTAAAATAAAAAGGAGAATTTATGTTTATTAGACTAAATGAGAGAGTTTATTTAAACTTTTCAAAAATAACTAGAGCAAAAATTGACCATGTAGAAGATGGAATTAGAGTTAGATTTTATGAAGGAAAAGATCAAGTTGCAAAATCAAAAAGATTTGATACTGTTGAAGATGCAAATAAGTGGTTTGAAGAGTTAGTTAAACCTTTTAATAAGTAAAGAGAAAAATTGTTTAAATTTAATCATACTCAATACAACAAAATAGATTTTGATTTTTTAAGTTTAAAAGATTTTTCTCTTGATAGTTTAGAAGGAATTGAGGCAAATAACAGTTTCATAAATCTTGAAAACTCATTTAAAAATCGTTTCTCTTTTTCAAAGGCTAAAACTTTTTCTTTTTCAAAAGAGGGATTTTTAGCACTTTTTTTAGAGTTAAGACAAAATTATAAAGATGTAAAAATAGCAATTTTTGAAGGTGAGAGTGAAGCTATTTATGAAGCTTATAAACTATATAAAGAGTTGGGTTTTGATATAAAATTAATATCTTTAAATAAAGATGGAAGTGTAAACAAAAATGAAATAAAAGAGTTAAAAATTGATTTTTTATTTATCTCATCTTATGTTATGGATACATTTTATATAACAGATTTAAAAGAGATAAAATCTCTTACAAATGCAAAAATAATCTCAAATGCAAGTGCAGATTTTTCAAAATATAGTGATGCTGTATATTTTGATAATTATAAATTAAGTGGATACTCTTTAAATTCAGTACTACTTTTTAATGATAATCTATTTTTAGAAAATAGTTTAGGTTTTATTGATACTATTTCTATGAAAGTTTGTTATGAAGCAATAGAGAAACAAACTTTTAATAACAGTTTAAAAGATGTTTTTTCAGAAAAACTTATTGAAAAATTTAAAGATGATATCTATTTTTTTGTAGATAATAGTAAAACTTTACCATTTACACTTCATATTGCACTTAAAAATATAAAAGCAAGAGAACTTATTAGAACTTTAGTTTTTGATAATATATATCTATCAAATGGTGAAGGATGCAGTTTAGGGCTTTCGAAACCTTCAAGAGTAATTCAAGCTATGGGATATGATGAAACTACAAGTAGAAATGCTTTGAGCTTTAGCTTTAAAGAGGATTTAACACAAGATGAGGTAAATAGAGTTATAAATAAAATTTACACAAAATATTATCAAATTTCTAAAATAAACTAAAAATTAGGAGAAATTCTCCTAATTTTTTATTTGAATATATCTTTTGCTTGATTCTCATACCATGCATAAGCATATTTTGCCTCAAGAAGTCTAATATGACCATCTGGGTCATGCTCAGGGCTTACTCCACCAGCTCCATTTATACTTTCAATTTTGTCATCATGTGCATTGTAAACAGCAGCAATAGAAATACCATAATTTGGACTTAATAAACTATAGCAAGTATTTGCAAGTTTTGGAGGATTTACTATCTCTTTATTTGCTAAGATTCTTGCAATTTGCATAGCTACAACTTTTCCTTGAGTACTTGCACTAAATGCTGATTTTGGCATAGGTGCTGCATTTGAAGCATCCCCAATAACATGCACATTTTTTACAAGTTTAGATTCAAAAGTTTTTGGATGAATTGGACACCAGTCTCCTTCAACTAATCCAGAATCAAATGCTAATTGACTAGCTTTTTGGTTTGGAATATAGTTTAAAACATCAGCTACAACATCTTCATCTTCAGTTTTTACAGTTTTTTTAGCTGCATCAACACTTATTACTTTTCCACCAAATTGAGCTGCTCTCCACTCAATCATATCCCCATAAAGCTCTTTCCAACCATTTGTAAATAAAACTTGTTTAGAGAATTTATCTTTTTGATCTAAAATAATTATTTTAGACTTTGGTTTATGTGTTTTTAGATAGTGAGCTACTAAAGAAACTCTTTCATATGGTCCAGGAGGGCATCTAAATGGGTCTGTTGGTGCAACCATTACAAAAGTTCCACCATCTTTCATATTTTCAAGTTGTTTTTGAAGTAATTTTGTTTGCTCTCCAGCTTTTACAGCATGAGGAGCTAGGTTTTGACTCTCTTGTGTATAACCTTTTTCAAATTTAAAATCAATTCCAGGGCTTACAATAGCTCTTGTATAGCTAATTGTTGAACCATTTTCCAAAATTACACTATTTGTTGCACCATCAACTTTTTTAACTTTTGCATGCACAACTTTTACATTATGTTTTTTCTCTAAAGCAGATAAGTCTTGTTTTATAAAATCTATTTTTTCCATTCCAGCAATTACAGCATTACTAAATGGGCAAGTGTAATACTCTTTATTTTGTTCAACTAAAACAATTTCAACATTTGCATCGAATCTTCTTAGGTATCGTGCAGCTGCTGCTCCACCAAAACCACCACCAACTATAACAACTCTTTGTTTATTTGCAGGAATTGTTGCTAAACTATTTGATAAACCGTTACAAGCAGCAAAAGATAGAGCTGTTGCTCCTAAAACTATTTTTCCAAAATCTCTTCTATTTAACATAATTTATCCTTTTTGCTTATTTAACTTTTGAAAAGTAGTAAGATAATTGCTCAAGCTCTTCATCAGTGAAACCTTTTGTGTGCTTTTGCATCATATATGTATCAACTCTTTTTCCATTTTTGTAATCTAAAAGTGTTTGATACATATAATTTTTATCAAGCCCAGCAATAACTGGAATTGCTCCTGTTGAGTGACCATTTGTTCCATGACAATTTGCACATGAAAGTGAAAGCATCTCACCTCTTACAGCATCATACTCGATAGCATAAGATAAACTTGCTAAAGTTACAAGTAAAAAAGCTAGTTTTTTCATCCATTCTCTCCTTACAATTTAATATAATAAGTGATATTAAAGCTTATAAACTTAATAGCAATTTAATAAAATAATTAAAAAATATTTCTAAATTTTTTAGAATTTTTTTGTAACAAATTTACACAATTCATACATAATATTTTTTCAAATAATTTTATTACAAAATGTTATATTTTTGGTGTATTATATTTTTTTATAATATAATTATAATATGTTTATTCATATAGATTTAGATTGCTACTTTGTATCAGCACATAGAACCATCGATAAAAACTTATTAAATATTCCTGTTGCTGTTGGAGGAAGAAATAGTAACGATATTTTTTCTAAAGAGAAATTAAATAGAAAAGTTTCTACAAATAGAGCAAGTTTTTCAAGTAAAATAATTAGTTCAAATAGTAAAGAGGATAAAGATTATTTTATAGATGAAAATGGAAGAATAAGAGGAATAATAACAACAGCTTCTTATGAAGCAAGAGCTTTTGGAGTAAAAACAGCAATTAGTGTAAATGAAGCTTTAAAGCTTTGTCCACAATTAAAAATGGTAGCACCAAATTATGAACTTTATGATGATTTATCAAACAAATTAAAAGATTTATTGGAGCTTGAAATTCCAATAATTGAACAATTTTCAATAGATGAATTTTTTGGAGACTTAAGTGGTTATATAGAAGAAAATGAAGCTTTTGATTTTGCTAGAAATTTAAAAGAAAAAATATATGAAACTTTAGGTTTACCAGCATCAATAGGCTTAGCTCCTACAAAATATCTTTCAAAACTTATGACAAATTTTGCTAAACCAAATGGAGTTAAACAGCTTAAAAAAGATGATATTGAAGAGTTTACGAAAGATGTTTTGGTAGAAAATTTTACAGGAATTGGAAAATCTCTTTGTGAAAAATTAAGAGGATATAATATAAAAACTTTAGGGGATATAAGAAAAAATCAAAAACTTTTATATTCGTGGGGTAAGGTTGGAGTTGATACATACAATAGAGTTTGTGGTATAAGAGATAATAAGTTAGTTATAAATAAAGAGCGAAAATCTTTGGGAATAGGGCGAAGTTTTGATGTTGTTTTTGATAGAAATGAGCTTAAACGAAGAGTGATGATTTTGAGCAGATATTTAAGCTTTATAGTAAAAAAAGAGCAACACAATCCACTTTCATATCAAATTCAGATTAAATATGAATACAATATAGTCTCAAAATCTCAAGAAAATACTAATAAAATTTTTAATGAATTTGATTTTAAAAGTTCTATGTCAAAACTTTTTGATGAGGCTGATAATCATAAAAAACATGGGGTTATTCAACTTTATATCACAGTATTTAATTTTGCCAAAAAAAATGACCACACTTTTAATCTTTTTGAGTATGAAAATGATTTAAAAAAAGAGAGTTTAAATAATAATGTACAGATTTTAAGAGAAAAATTTGGAATTGATATTATTAAAACAGCTTTTGAAATAGAATAAAATAGCACAAGGAGAACTCCTTGTACAAATATTATTTAAATATATAACTTAAGCCCACATAAATTCCTGCACCCATTAAAGATGTAATAGGAAGTGTAAATAACCAAGCTAGTAAAATTGTATTTATAGTTTTCTTTTGAACTCCACCATCTGGTTCTGCTACCATTGTTCCAGCAACTGCACTTGAAACAATATGAGTTGTACTAACAGGAGCATGAGCAAAGTTTGCTAATAAAATAGTAACCATTGCCATAGCTTGAGCAACAGCACCTTGCATATGATTTATTGGTTTTGAACCAATTTTTTCTCCAATAGTATGAACAACTCTTTTGTATCCTATCATTGTTCCAATTCCTAACATTAGAGCAACGGCTAAAATTACCCAAAATGGCACATATTCAGTTGAAGTAATCATCTGTTTTCTTTGGTCAGCTATATATTCTGATTTGTCTTTGTCAATAGATTTAAATGTTTGTTCTACTTGACCAAAGAAATTATCTGAACATAAAACAGCCGTATGAATTTTCCATCTATCATCTTTTGAAAGCTCTGAATAAGATTTTAAACCATCCAGTTTTTTTGAGATTTCAAGAGTTGTATTATGTACATTATTTACATCACACTCTGTAATTGTATTTTCTATTTTTAAGGCACTTGTTAATCTTTTTTCTTGAACTAATTTTGTAAGAGTTTCATTATTATCAGCATAAAATTTTGCTAAATTAGATGCACTATCTCTTGTTTGCATAATTTTGTATTGATGAGCTTCCATATTTAGTGCATAGTATGATGGTAAAATCCCAATAAGAATAATCATAATAAGACCTATTCCTTTTTGTCCATCATTTGAACCATGAGCAAAGCTAACTCCAGCTCCAGTTGCAATAATTCCAGTCCTCATCCAAAAATTTGGCTTCTTTTTTCTTCCAGCAATTGGTGTTCTATAAAATTTTGGATGTAATATGAATTTTCTTGCAAGTTTCATAATAATAAGAGCTAGTCCAAAACCAAAAATAGGAGATATTGCTAAAACAGTTAAAATTCCATAAACAACTTTCCAATTTACACTTTGTGAAAATGTGAAACCATGAAGCATACCAAAAGCAACACTAACTCCAATTAAAGAACCAATTAAAGAGTGTGAACTAGAAACAGGAAGCCCAAAGTACCATGTACCTAAATTCCATACAACAGCAGAAATTAGAAGTGAAAAAATCATAACTAAAGTAGCATTTTGGTCAGAAGAGACCATAATATCAAGAGGTAGAAGATGAACTATTACATAAGCTACTCCAATCCCACCTAATAAAACACCTAAAAAATTCATAATTCCAGCCATAATAACTGAATAACCAGCTTTCATAGAATTTGTATAAATAATCATAGCAACAGCATTTGCTGTATCATGAAAACCATTAATCATTTCATAAAATAATGCAATACCTAAAGATAAAAGTAACAAAGCAATTGTAAAGTTATCGATATTGTTTAAAGCATCCCATAAGACCGACATGCAAACTTCCTAAAGTAATAAAGATTTTTTTGACCTAAAGTCAAAGATTAGTTATTATATCTTTTTTTTGGATTAAATATTTGTTTTTTTGGAAAAAATAATAAATTATTTTAAAAAAGTTTAATTTAGTAAATATGAGAAATAAATCTCATATTTATTCCATATTTGCTAGATTTCTGAAAAACTCTCTATATTTTGTGTCATTTTCATCTCTTGCTTTCATAGCACTTCTTGGATGTTCGTTTAGTTGTCCTGTTATCATATATGGAATACTATATCCCCAATCAAGTTTTTTTTCAAGCTCAACTATATGATTTTCTATAAACTCTAAAACAGGCATTTGATTATATTTTGGATTTTTCAAAAATCCTAAAAGAAGCTCTAATGGACAGTTTCCTGCACCTCTTCCTAAACCTGAAACAGTAACATCAAGAAAACTTGCTCCATAAATCATAGCTTCAAGCGTATTTGCATAAGCTAGTTGAAGATTATTATGAGCATGAATTCCTATTTTTTTACCAGATTTTTCTGCAAAACTTAGGTATTTTGCTGTTAAATCTCTAATTTGTTCAGGATAAAAAGACCCAAAACTATCAGCAATATAAATAACATCAACGCTAGTTTTACTTAAAGCTTCTAAAACTTCATCAAGCTCTTTTTCAGATACCTTTGAAATAGCCATAATATTTACAGTTGTTTCATAACCTTTTGCATGAGCATCTTCTATTAGTTCAATTGCAGCTGGAATTTGGTGAATATATGTTGCAATTCTTATCATATCAACAACACTTTCACTCTTTGGTCTTAGTTCTTCTTTTAAACTTCTTCCAATATCACTCATAACAGCAATTTTTAAATCTGTGTTATTTTCTCCAATAATTCTTCTAATATCTTCCTCTTTACAGAAATTCCAAGGACCATACTCATCTTCACTCATAAGTGTAGGAGATACATTTTTTCCTATTTCCATATAATCAACACCAGCTTTTACACACATTTCATAGTGAGCTTTTACAAACTCATCACTAAAGTAAAAATTATTTACAAGCCCACCATCTCTTATTGTGCAGTCAAAAACTTTTAAATCTTCTCTTACACTTAATATTGTCCCTTTTTTCTCTAACATAAACATCCCTCGAATTTTAAGTAAATTATAATATCTAAAAATAATAAAAAAAATATTAAGAAAATTTCATTTTTAAAATATCATCTATATTTTCATATCTATAAAAACTAAACTCTTCATTTTTCTCTTTTATAGTATTTAGTGCCATTCTATCG
The DNA here is from genome assembly GCA_039810345.1 of Aliarcobacter sp. GTDB lineage: Bacteria > Campylobacterota > Campylobacteria > Campylobacterales > Arcobacteraceae > Aliarcobacter. The sequence goes on from JBDHWU010000004.1 coordinate 66,418, forward strand.
GCTAACTCATTTCCTTCAACACCACTATGACCTTTTACATACTCTAAAACTAAATTAGATTTAAGGCTTAAATATAGTTCGTGAGATTTTATTATTAAATCAAGATTTTTTATCTCTCCACCTTTTTTGCTCCAATTATTTGCTTTCCAAGAAAATGCCCATTTACTAATACAATCTATAGCATATTTTGAATCACTAAAAATATATATTGTATCTTTAAAGCCACTTTGTTTTGCAATTAATAGAGCTTGATAAAGTGCATTTAACTCTGCAATATTGTTTGTTCCATCTTCTACAAAAGCACCATAAAGCAAAACAGGATTTTTTTTGTTTGAATATATTGCTAAGCCACTTCCAGCAAGTCCAGGGTTTCCACTACAAGCTCCATCACAATATATATGTAAAAACTCTTTATCTTCATCTTCAAGGTTTTGATTTGGGCTAAGTTGCTCTTTTTGCCATTTTTTATAGCTAAGAATATTTTTATAATTATTTACAATTTTCTCTTGAACATCTTGTGTGAAATCTCCACAAAGAAGAAGTAGTAGATTAATATTATGCTCATTTATCTCTTGATTTATAATTTTTTGTTTCCAATCTACACAAGGGCTAATATTTAGTATTTCAAACTGTTTTTTGTTTAAATTACCGTTAAAATCGATTAATTCTATTAATTTTTCATCTATTTTCATTACTTTTTCTTAATATTTGATTTTATAAAGGAATTATACAAAAAGAATATAAATTCAAAGATGAGGAGTTAATCAAAATTTGGTTATTATTTCATATAAAAATGATTTTAGGACAAAATTTATGCTATCAAGATTATCGATAAAACAGAAGTTGATTTTAATTATGATGATACCACTTACTGTGGTTATTTTATTGGCTGCAAAGCTATCTTTGGATTCATATTTAAGTTCAAAAAACTTAAAAGATTTGGACAATGTTGTTATTTTATCTACAAAAGTTGGAGCTTTGGTTCATGAAACTCAAAAAGAAAGAGGAATGACAGCGGGGTTTATTGGAAGTAAAGGTGAAAAGTTTGCAACAGAATTACCAGTTCAAAGAGCTTTAGTAGATGATAAATTAAAAGATTTAAATAGTTTTTTAACTACTTTTGAAAAAGACCATTATAGAAGTGATTTTGTAAGTAATTTAGAAAATAGTTTGAAAAATTTAGAAAAACTAGAAGAGATAAGAAAAAGTGTAAATAGTTTTTCTATTAAAGCACCTGTGGCAATTGAATACTATACGGTTACAAATGCATATTTATTAAATATTTTAAGCTCTGTTGTAAAAATTTCAAATAGTGCAAATATTTCAAAAGAGTTAATCTCATATATGAGTATTTTACTTGCAAAAGAGCAAACAGGTATTGAAAGAGCTGTTGGAACAAATACTTTTGCACAAAATAGATTTACAGAAGGATTAAAAGCAAAGTTTTATACAGTTGTTGCTGAACAAAATGTATATACAAATCAATTTTTCAAGGTTAGTACAAAAGAGGTTTCTGATTTCTATGATAATACAGTTGTTGGAAGTAGTGTTGAAGCGGTTGAAAATATGAGAAAAGTTGCACTTTATCAAAATTTAGATGAGAATTTTAATATAGATTCATCTTACTGGTTCAAAGAGATAACTTCAAAAATTGATTTGTTAAAAAAGGTTGAAGACTTTGTTTCAAATCATTTAACTAACGAGATAGAAAATGAGTTAGCAACAGCAAACAAAAATATGATTATATTTGGAATTTTAAGTGCCTTTGGAATTGCTATTACTATGATTTTATCAAGAACTATAGCATTTACAATTTTAATTGATGTTGCAAGTGTAAGAACTGGAGTTGAAGAGTTTTTTGCATTTATTAATTTTGAAAAAGATGATATTAAATTAATTGAAGTTGATTCAAAAGACGAACTAGGAAAAATGGCTGAGATTATTAATAAAAATATAAAAAATACTAGAACAAATATTCAAAAAGATAGAGCTTTAATTGCAGATACAATTAGAGTTGCAGGAGAGATAAATAAAGGTTATTTAAATGTAAAAATAGAATCAGGTTTAAATAATCCTGCATTAAATGAGTTAAAAGATATTATAAATGAGATGCTAAATACTTTAAATACAAATATAGAGAATATTTTAGTAGTTTTAAACTCTTATTCAAAGCTTGATTTTAGACCAAAACTAAAAGATAATAATTTAGAAGGAATTGTAAAAGAGCTAGAAGAGGATATAAATGTTTTAAGAGATGTTATTACAAAAATGCTTATTGAAAATAAAAATATTGGTCAAACTTTAAGCCAAAATGCAACAACTCTTAGTTCAAATATGCAAAATATTGCAAGTGCAGCAAACTCTCAAGCGGCAAGTTTAGAAGAGACAGCGGCAAGTTTAGAAGAGATAACTTCAAATATCACAAACAATACTCAAACAACTTCAAAAATGGCAAGTTATGGAGAAAAAGTAAAAGAGTCTATAAAAGTAGGACAAGATTTAGCAAATAAAACTGTAGTTGCTATGGAAGAGATAAATAAACAAGCTTTAGCTATTAGTGAAGCTATAACTGTAATAGACCAAATTGCTTTCCAAACAAATATTCTTTCTTTAAATGCAGCTGTTGAAGCAGCAACTGCTGGAGAAGCTGGAAAAGGATTTGCAGTTGTTGCAGGAGAGGTAAGAAATCTAGCAAGTAGAAGTGCAGATGCAGCAAATGAGATAAAAAGAATAGTTGAACTAGCTACAAGTAAGACAAAAGAGGGCAGCCAAATAGCAAATGATATGATAGAAGGATATACTACTTTAAATGAAAATATATCTACAACTATAGATTTAATACAAAATGTTACTGTTGCTTCTAAAGAGCAATCTGCTGGTATGGTACAGATAAATGATGCGGTTAATAACCTTGACCAAATTACACAAAAAAATGCACAAAATGCTGGAGTGGCAAATGATATTGCAACACAAACTTTAAAAATTTCAAAAGATATTATAGACCAAGTAAATAGTAAAGAGTTTGAAGGAAAATAAATAGAGAGTTATGGAATATAACTCTCTTTATTGTTTATGAATTTTGTGGTATAAAAAAGCTCTCTTAAAAATAGAACTAGTGAAACAACTAGCGAACTCATTGATGAAATAAATAATATAGCTATAAATAAAGTGTGTTGAAAAGCAAAAAATGAGCTTAAGAAAATAGTAATAATTACTAAAGCAATTAAAAAACCTGTTAAAGTACCAAAAAATATAGCTCGATTTGTATTATCCATTCTCATGGTTAAAAAATCTCTCCTCTCTTTTATCAAGAGTTTTAAACTATCATCGAGTTTGTTTTGCTCTATTTTGTCATACTCAAATTTATCAAGCTTATCAACTTTATCTATAATTCTTGATAATCTTCCTGTAAAAACATTTAAAAGCCCTGCAACTCCTGCTATTAAAAAAACAGGAGCAACAGAGAGTTGAATCATACTTGAAATTGTATTTGCTTCAAGAGAACTTATCACTATTTTGCTTCTTCAATAATTTTTAAAAGCTCATCTTGAGTAGTTTGAGCAATCTCAATAAGTTCTGGATTTATATCATCAACTAATTGAACTAAAGAGTTTAAAGCTATATTTGTTTCACCATCTTGAGTGTAAACAGCAATTTTGCAAGGCATAATACAAGCTAAAGTTATATCTTCATTTAAAAAAGCTTCAGCAACATTTGGATTACAAATATCCACTACTTGACAATCTGCACTTAACTCTTTTCCTTTTGATTTAAGAGTCTCTTTAATATTATGAACATGTTGCACACCAAACTTATATTTAGAAGCTACCTCTTTTATACTATCAACTACTTCTTGAACACTTTTGTTTGAAACTTCAATATATTGCATATTTTTTCCTTTTAATATTTTTCTGATTATAACTAATTAACTTTTATAAATGATTATTTAACCTTTTTTATATATGATAAGAAAAATTTAAATAAATATAGGTTTTTATAAATGAAAAAAGTTAAATTACAAAATTTGGATTGTGCAAATTGTGCCTTAAAAATAGAGCAAACTTTGGAAGCTATGCCAGAATTATCAAATGTTAGGGTTAATTTTCCTACTTCAACTCTATTTTTTGAGCAAAATACAGAAAAAGATTTATTAGCTGTTATAGAAAAAGAGATTCAAAAAATAGAAAAAGATGTAATTATTGTAAAAAATGAGTCTAAAAAACAAAAAACATTTTGGCAAAGTTTAGATAAAAAGCTTTTACTCATTACTTTAATTTCTTTGTTTCTAACATTTGCATCTTATAACTATATAGAAAATAGGCAAGTACAAATCGCTGTTTATGTTTTGGCATATTTGTTGGTTGGTTGGGATGTTTTGTATAAGGCATTTACAAATATAAAAAGTGGAAAAGTTTTTGATGAATATTTTTTGATGTCAATCGCAACTTTGGGTGCTATTGGTCTTTTTGATTTTGTTGAAGCAATTACTGTTATGATTTTTTACCAAGTTGGTGAGATGTTTCAAAGAGTTGCTGTTGGTAATTCAAGAGATAATATAAATGATTTAATCGATATAAAACCAGAATATGCTTTTGTAAAACAAGGAGAAATTATAGTTCAAAAAGCTCCTGAAGAGTTAAAAATTGGTGATATTGTTTTGGTAAAAGTAGGTGAAAAAGTACCTGTTGATGCCGTTTTACTTGAAAATTCTTGCTCTTTTGATACAAGTGCTATAACAGGAGAGTTTAAGCCAAAAACTATAAAAGAAAATGAAGCAGTTTTGAGTGGTTTTATAAATATCTCAAATGCTTCTTATTTGAAAGTTAGCTCACTTTACAAAGATTCAACTATTGCAAAAGTTATAGAGTTAATAGAAAATGCAAGTTTAAAAAAAGCAAATGCAGAAAAATTTATTACAAAATTTGCAGGTGTTTATACTCCGATAGTTGTTATTTTGGCTCTATTTTTAGCATTTTTACCGCCATTTTTAATTGAAGGTGCTTTATTTTCTGATTGGATTGAAAGAGCTTTGGTGTTTTTAGTAATATCATGTCCTTGTGCTTTGGTTATTTCTGTTCCACTATCTTTTTTTAGTGCAATTGGAGCTATTTCAAAAAGAGGAATTTTGGTAAAAGGTGCAAACTATATAGAAAAACTTACAGAGATTGAGAATATAGTCTTTGATAAAACAGGAACTTTAACTAAAGGTGTTTTTGAAGTTACAAAAATAGAAGCTTTTGATATAAGTAAAGAAGAACTTCTAAAATATGCCACGATAGTTGAAAGCTATTCAACTCATCCAATAGCAAGGGCAATTGTAAAATCATATAAAGAAGAGTTAAACCTAAAAGAGCTTAGTTCTTGTGAAGAGCTAAGTGGTTTGGGTATGAAAGCTATTGTAAATGGCAAAGAGATTTTAGTAGGAAATGAAAGACTTTTAAAAAAATTTGGTGTAGAAGTTTCTAAAAATATAAATGAGTCTTTAAATGTTATTTATGTTTCAATTAATTTTAAATTTGTTGGTTATATTGTTGTAAGTGATATTATAAAACCTGAAGCAAAAATTTTTTTAGAAGAGTTGAGAAACTTAAATATTTTTAAAACTTATATGCTAACTGGAGATAAAAAGGAGATAGCTTTAGAGGTTGCAAAAGAGTTAAATATTGATGAAGTAAAATATGAACTTTTACCAGAAGATAAATTGACAATTTATGAAGATATTAAAAAAAATAGTGGAAAAACAACGGCATTTATTGGAGATGGAATAAATGATGCACCAACTTTGGTAAATGCTGATATTGGAATTGCTATGGGTGGAGTTGGAAGCGATTTAGCTATAAAATCTGCTGATGTAATAGTTTTAAATGACAACTTAAATTCAATAAGCGATGCTATAAAAATAGCAAAAAAGACAAAAGTTATTGTATATCAAAATATCATTTTTATTATGGCTGTAAAAATTGGATTTTTGTTTTTGGGAGCAGGTGCTGTTATTGGTATGCAAGAGGCAATCTTTGCTGATGTTGGAGTTGCATTACTAGTAATATTTAACTCAATGAGAATTTTGAGAGAAATTAAAGGTTAAGAGAAATATTTTGAATTACAATATAAAAAACAAGTTTATAAAAGCAAAAATAAAATCTTTTGGGGCAGAACTTTTTAGTTTAAAAAAATGTAATGAAGATTTTGAATATATTTGGCAAGGAGATAGTAAATATTGGGCTAGACACTCTCCTATACTTTTTCCTATAGTTGGAAGATTAAAAGATGATAGTTATTTTTATAAAAGTAAAAAATACAATTTATCTCAACACGGTTTTGCAAGAGATAAAGAGTTTGAACTTGTAAATAAGGGCGAAGATTTTATAGAGTTTAGCTTAAAAAATGATGAAAAAACTTTGGAAATATACCCATTTGAGTTTGAACTTTATTTAAATTACTATCTTGAAGGTTCTAGTTTAAAAGTTTCATATAGAGTTAAAAACAAATCAATAGGCAAAATGTATTTTTCTATAGGGGCTCATCCTGCTTTTAATATTTCAAAAGGCAATTTTTTGGAGTTTAAAAATTTAGAAAATACAAAAAGATATTTTTTAGATGATAATGGTTTGATTTATAAAAATGAAGATTTTAATCTATATAAAAATAGGCTTATTTTAGATGAAAATATTTTTAAAAATGATGCTTTGATTTTTCATAATAAGAGTATAAAATCTGTATTTTTAAAAGATGAAAATAAAACTATACTAGAAGTAAGTTTTGATAATTTTCCATATTTAGGTATTTGGTCAAAGAAAGATTTGGCACCTTTTGTATGTATTGAGCCTTGGTTTGGTATAGCTGATTTTGTAAATACAAATCAAGAAATAGAGGAAAAACAAGCTATTTTATCTTTACAAAAAGATGAAGAGTTTGAGTGTTTTTATAAAATTTCAATAAATGATATATTTTAAAGATAGAAGTTTTATTAGTATAGATTTGTTAAAATAGATAAAATTTATAAAAGGTTATTAAAATGGAATTTTTTGTATTAACTATTGTAATAGTTATTTTGTATTTTATTGGAAAAAACTATAAAACTGAAGAGTTTAAAAATATAAATTTAAACAAAAAAGAGTTTTTTAGGGGAGATATTTTAAACCACGAAGCTGGACTTTTAATCGCTTTATTGGCAAAAGTAGCAAAAGCAGATGGAAAAGTAGGAGAGCTTGAGGCTGAATTAATAAAACATACACTAACTGATATATCTAGCCGTTTTGAAAATAGTGATGAAGTAAGAGGAAGATTAAAAGAGCTATATAAAAATGAGAAAGATAATTTTTCAAACTTAATACTAATTTGTGAAAGATTATATAATCTTACTAAAAATAGCTATGATACAAGGGTTGTTTATTTAGAATATATACTAAATTTAGCATTTATAGATGGAAATTTTTCAAAAGAAGAGCAAGAGATAACAGAAGATATAGCAAAGGCTTTGAAAATTGATTCAAATGATTACTATTTAATTGTTCAAAAGCTAGAAAATTTACATAAATCTGTAAAAGAACAAGAGAAAATTTCACTTGATAGAGCTTATGAAATTTTAAATTCAAATAGAAATGATGATGATAATTCTATAAAGAAAAAATATAGAGAACTTGTTAAAAATAATCATCCAGATATTATATCTGGAAGAGGAGAATCTCAAAGTAAAATTGATGAAGCTACAAGAAAACTTCAAGAATTAAATGAAGCTTATGAATTAATTAAAAAAAATAGGGGTATTTAAATGGCTAGGAACTTTTCTCACTCTCATATTGTATGTGTTTGTAAACAAGTTAGTTTGGGTGAGATTCTTTTTGCAATAAAAGAAAAAGGTGCAAAAAATTTAGATGATTTAGCAAGATTAACAGATGCTGGTACTTCTTGTGGGTGTTGTCGAAAAAAAGAAGATGATATAGGTGAGCAAAAAATGGAACTATATCTTGATGAAATATTAAATAAATTTGTAAAAGAGTAAAAGTGATAGATATTAAAGAAGAGTTAATAAATGAGATTAAAGAGTTACTTAAGATAAACCCTGATGAAAGTATTGATATAAATCCAAATTACTTAAATTATTTTAGTGAAGATGAATTAAAAGATATTGTATTTAGGCTTATTGATAAAAAAATAGAACAAAAAAAGACAAACTCTACTTATTTAGATGAGATTTATCTTAAAACAAAGAAAGATGATATATAATCTTAAATTAGGATTTAAAAATGTATGAATGGTCAAAAATTAAGCAAGATTTAACAAATTTTCTAAAAGTTGAGGTTGAAAAAACAGGTCACAAAAGTGTAGTTTTGGGCTTATCAGGAGGACTTGATTCTGCAATAGTCGCTGTTTTATGTAAAGAAGCCTTTTGTGATAACTTGCTTTGTGTACTTATGCCATCACAATTTTCATCAAAATCATCTATTGATGATTCTATTAAGCTTTGTGAAAAGTTTGATATTAAATATGAGATTATAGAAATCAAACCAATACTAAGTGCATACCTAGATAATATGCAAAATGATAAGCTAAGAATTGGTAATTTTAGCTCAAGACTTAGAATGAATGTTTTATTTGATGTTAGTGCAAAAAACAGAAGTTTAGTTGTTGGAACTTCAAATAAAAGTGAAATTCTTTTGGGATATGGAACTATTTATGGAGATATGGCATGTGCTTTAAATCCAATAGGAAATATTTATAAAAGTGATTTGTTTGATTTTGCAAAATATTTGGGTGTTATTGATGAAATAATAGATAAAAAACCAAGCGCAGACTTATGGGAAGGTCAAAGCGATGAAGATGATTTAGGATTTAGTTATAAAAAGATAGATTCTCTTTTGAAAGCTATGATTGACGAAAAAAAAGATAAAAAAGAGCTAATAAATCTAGGATTTGATTCATCTTTTATTGATAAAATATCAAAACGAGTTGAAATAAATAGATTTAAACAAGAGCTTCCTAAAATAGCAAAAATTTAATAAGGATAGAAATGAGTAAAAATATAGCAATTTATAAAGCAACTTTAGATAATGAAGAGTTAAATCAGATTAGATCAGTTCTTGAAGCGAAAAATGATTTATCAAAAGTTTTAGAGTTTGAAGAGCTTATAAATAAATATATTGGATGTAAATACTCAATAGCCACATCAACATCGACTTCAGCACTTCATTTGGCACTTAGCTCTATGAAGCTTAAAAGAGGTGATAAGATTTTAATGAGTGTAAACTCTTTTGTAAATCTTCCTGAAACTGTAAGGCATTTCGATGCGGAGCCTATTTTTGTTGATATAAATTTAGAAGATATGAATTTAGATATTGAAAAATTTGAAGAAGCTATAATTGCAAATAAATCAAAAAAATTAAGAGCAGCAATTATTACATTTATAGGTGGACTGGCTCCTGATTTAGATAGAATTTATGAGATAGCAAAAAAACATAATATTTTAATAATTGAAGATTGTAGAGCTGCATTAGGAACTACATACAAAGGGCAAAAAGTAGGAAACTTAAAAGCTGATATGACAATATTTTCTACAAATCCATCTCCTTCAAAATATGCAATTAGCCGTTCAGGTGTTTTAGTTACAAATAATGAAGAACTAGCAAAAAGAGCAAAACTACTTAGAACTCATGCAATTACAACAGCTTATGATAATTATGGAAACCTAGATTATGTTTATGATGTAGATGATATTGGTCATAAATTTGATTTATCAGAGCTTGATGCTGCTTATGCAATTGCACAACTTAAAAAAACAGACTCATTTATAAAAAGAAGACAAGAAATTGCAAAGATTTATGAAGAAAAATTAAGTGGAGTTAAACATATTACAATTTTACCTTATAAAGAGGGGCATATTTATACTCAATTTATAATCAAAATTTCAAGAAATAGAGATGCATTTGCAAGAGCTTTAAAAGAAAAAGGTGTATCAACAGCATTAAACTATATTCCTCTTCATCTTTTATCTTATTATAAAAATAAATATTCATATAAAATAACAGCATTTCCAAATGCACTTCACAACTACCAACAAATATTATCACTTCCAATATATGCAAGTTTAAGCAATGAAGATTTGGATTATATTTGTAATTGCGTAATTGATGTTGCAAAAGAGTGGATATAGTTTGAAGCAAAAGCTTATTTTTTGGATTGAAGATTATCTCTTCTTTCCAAACTCTTTTCAAAAAATCATCTCTTTTTTACTTCTACCGTTTACTTTTATTTATCTTTTAATAATTTTATTAAAAAGAGTTACAACTTCAAAAACAAATTTTGGAATTCCAATTGTTTCTATTGGAAATATCGTTGTTGGTGGAAGTGGAAAAACTCCAGTAACTATTGCACTAGCAAAGAAATATGATAATGCTTGTGTTATTTTAAGAGGATATGGAAGAAGCTCAAAAGGACTTTTTGTAGTTTCACATAAAGGAGCTATAAAAGTAGATGTAAAAACAAGTGGCGATGAAGCTATGGTTTTGGCACTATCTTTAAAAAATGCAACTGTAATTGTAAGTGAAAATAGAGTAAAAGCAATAGAAAAAGCAAAAGAAATTGGAAGTAAAATTATATTTTTGGATGATGGATTTTCAAAATATAATATAGATAAATTTGACATTTTACTTAGAGCAAAGAAAGAACCAACAAATAATTTTTGTCTTCCAAGTGGAGCATATAGAGAGCCAAAAGGGTTTTATTCACTTTGTGATTTAGAATTAAAAGATGGTAGAGATTTTAAAAGAGTTGTTGCTATAAAAGATTTAAATGGAAAAGAGGCTACATTACCAGAAAAAACCATTCTTTTAACAGCTATTTCAAAACCAAAGAGACTTTTAGAATTTGTGCCAAATTTTGTAGAGCTTTTAGCATATGAAGATCATCATAACTTCACAAAAGATGAGATTAATGAGATTTTAAAAAAATATCAAAATTATTCAATTTTAACAACTTTCAAAGATTATGTAAAACTAAAAGAGTTTAATATAAAAAATATATATTTAATGGATTTAGATATAGAGTTTGATAAAAATTTAGATTTAAGTAACTTAGAAAACTACATAGATACATATAAAAAGAAGGAGCAAAATGCAAAATTTCAGTTTTTATAACCCAACAAAAATAGAGTTTGGAAAAGATAAAGAGAAAAATATTGGAAAGTATATAAGTAAATATAGTATAAAAAAAGTTTTAATAGTTTATGGAAGCCAAAGAGTGAAAAAAGATGGGCTTTTTGATATTGTATTAAATAGTTTAAAAGAGCAAAATATTGAGTTTGTAGAGTTTGGAGGAGTTGTTAGTAATCCTGTTTTAAGCACTATAAAAGATGCTATAAAAGTTGCAAAAGAGCAAAAAGTAGAAGCAGTTTTAAGTGTTGGAGGAGGTTCAGTACTTGATAGTTCAAAAACAATCTCTGTTGGAGCTTTAGTGGATTTTGATGTTTGGGATTTCTTTACGCAAAAAGAGAAAATCACAAAAGCACTTCCTATTTTTGATATTATAACTCTTGCAGCAACAGGAAGTGAGATGAATGGATATGCGGTTGTTACAAATGAAAAACTACAGAAAAAAGACTCAATTTGGTCGCCTTTAATCTATCCAAAACTATCCGTTATAAATCCAGAACTTCAAAAGAGTGTAAGCAAAGATTATTTGGTTTATTCAGCTGCTGATATTATTGCACACTGTGTTGAAGGCTATTTTACAGCAAAAAATCACCCAAAATATAATAGCCGTTATGTTGAAGCAATTATAAAAACTGTAATAGAAACAACAGAGATTTTAGTAGAAAATCCAAATGATTACAATGCAAGAGCAGAGTTTGCATGGGCTGCTACAAATGCACTAAATGGCACAACTACAGTTGGATTAAGTGATTTTTCTTTCCCAAATCATATGATTGAGCATTCACTTTCAGCACTTTACAATGTCCCACACGGAGCAGGGCTTAGTGTTGTAATTCCTGCTTGGGCAAAGTGGTATTATAAAGAAAATGAAGCTCAATTTATAAGATTTGCAAAAGAGGTTTTTGGAAAAAATAGTGCAATAGATGGAATTTTGGCACTTGAAGAGTGGTTTAATAAAATAGGAACACCAACAAAACTAAAAGAGTTTGATTTAGCTGAAAAAAATATTGCAGAAATTATAGAAAATCTATCATTTCAAGATGAGATAAAAAAAGGTGATTTAGAGATTATTTTAAGAAATGCACTTTAAAATAAAGGGCTATTTTTCTATAAAATAGCCTTCATCTACACTATTTTTTATTAAATTTTCTGGGAGTTTTTGCCTTAGTCTTTTTACTAAAGTTCGTACAGCATTTGAACTTTTTACAACACCACCATAAATAAACTCTTCTATTTGGTGATGATTTATTTTTTCATCTCTATTATCAAGAAGTAAAAATAGTAGATTTTTTTCAGATTTGGTAAGATAAATATCTTTTTGATTTTTAAATAGTAATTTTTTACTCATATCAAAATATATGTTTTTTCCCAAAGATTCAATATTTAAAGTATTTGTATATTTCTCTATTTTTAATTTTAACTCTTGAATATCAAATGGTTTTTTTAAGTAGTCATCACAACCTTTGTTATATGCTTCTATAATTTGGTCAATATTTATATTTGCACTAATAATAAGCACTTTTGCATTTGGATTTATAGTTTTTAATTTTTCTAAAATAGATATTCCATTTATATTTGGTACATTTATATCCAAAATATATAGAGTGTAATCTGCTAAAATATTATCAAATGCTTTTTGTCCATTATAAAAAGTATCTACAATAAAACCGCTTTCTTCCAACATCTCTTTTATAGTTTCATTTAAAGAGAAATCATCTTCTAGTAAAAATATCTTTTTCATAAACTATTATACCTTCCTTGTGTATTTTTTGTGTCAAAACTTATATATAAATATATTTTGATTATTTTTAGATAGAACTTCTATTTTTATACCATATTTATCGCAAATATCTTTTACTATAGAAAGCCCAATTCCATGACCACCTACAAAATTATTTTCTCTTATATATTTCTGGAAAATGATATTTTTATTTATTATCTCTTCTCTTATTGATATAAACTTCAAAGTGTTATTTTCTAAAATTATCTTAATTTCTGAATTAATTTCTGAGTATTTTATAGCATTTGAAATATTATTATCTATTAATCTTTCTAACTCGATTCTACTAATATTCATAAAAGTATCATTTAATATTTCTAAAACTATATTTCTATTTTGAGTTTGTGAAATAATTTCAAAATATTTCACTCTATCGTTTAAAATCTCTTCTAAACTAAAGTTTTCTATTTCATACTTTATTTTTGATTTTGTATGTAAAAAACTCATATCTTCATAGGAGTTTTTTAGAGTTTTTAAAGCACCATCTATTTTTTTTGAGTATTTATCACTTCCTGTTTTCTCATCTTTTAGTTGCATATTTAAAGTAATTATAGAAAGAGGAGTCTTTATTTCATGAATAGAGTGCTCTATAAACTTATCTTTATAGCTTAAAATAGACTCTTTTTCTCGCACTTTAAATATTATAAATATTGTTAAAACCCCTAGAAAAGTGATAAGTAAAAAAGAGCTATTAAGTATTAATAACTCTTGATTAAACTCTTTATCATCAAAAACTATACTATAAATAATTTTTGCTTCATCAAAAATAGGGCTTTGCTCTTTTAAAAAAAATGTTGTGTTGTCTTTGTTTTGTTTTGAATAAATTGAAGTTTGTTTAAAGCTATCAAAAAGTTCTCTACCAATTTTTATTCTATCTTCTATCTCTTCTAAAGTTGGCTTATAAGGTTCTATATTTTTGAAAATAAAATCCCCAATATATCCATCATTAAAGATTATATAAGCATATAAATTCAATATTTTTGGGCTTTGATTTATCAATTTTTTAAGCTCTTCCAAGCTATCAACCAAATTATTATATGTAAAACTTGTTTGTAAAACTCTATTTGAATTTGGTAAATACATATCTGAAAAGGTCATCATCTTTTGAGAATACATCTCAAAAACAGGAGGAGATATACCTATAATATTTTGTTTTTTATGATTATCAAAAATATCTTTTGCAAAACTTAAATCAAAATCTAAATCACTTTTTACAGTAGTATTTCTAATAACAAGTTTTTCATCTGTTATGTAGATATTGTATGGGTTGTTTTTTTCATTTTGATTGATTTTTTTGTAAATTTCATCTAGCGGCGTATCGTAAGAGTTGGTTTTTAAATACTCTAAAACCTCTTTATGTTTTTTTAGTATCTCATCTTTTTTTTCTGAATATGAAAAAAGCAGTTTAGTCAAAAAAATACTTGTCTCTTTTTGAAGTTGATAAAATTCTATTTTTTGACTTTTTAAGTGGTTGTCGCTTAAATTTTTATATAAAAGTTTATAGCTTAAAAAACTAAAAATCAAAAAGATTGTAATTATGATAAATAAAAATGTAGATGACTTTGGCATATAGATAATCCCTAAAAATAATCTTTTATTTTAGCAAATTGTCTATATATTTTTTATTATAAGAAAAAATGATTTATAGAAATAATCAATATAAATAACAAAAAACAATATATTATAAATAAAAATAACAAAAAATTGATTTTAAACTATTTTGCCACACCAATGTCACATCACTTTTGTATAATTTCTTACAAAATAAATAACAAAGGAAAATAATGACAAAAAAGATTAAAACATCAATTGTTTTATCAAGTTTAGTTTTTGGTGCAGTTAGTTTGTCTGCTGCAAATTCTGATGATTATACAAATAATCAAAAGATTACTAAATCAGATAATAACTCAGAAGCTTTTCTTGAATTAGTTACTAGAGAAGATATCAGTGGTGCAAAAATTATAAATACTGGAACAATAGAAGCATATACAAATGGAAATAAATCTAGTGATGCAATAGTATTTTGGATAGATTCTATGAGAGATACTACTATAGAGAATAGTGGAACTATCTTAGTAAATGCAAGTGGAAATAATTTAAAAAATATTTCAACACAAGCAATAGGTACTGATGGTTTTTCAAACTCAACTATTACAAATAGTGGTACTATTAAAGCTACAATTAATAATAAATTACATCAACAAGGTGTAGCACTTGACTTATTTGATACAGACGCTTCATCTACTATAACAAATACTAATAGTGGAAAAATATATGGAAATATAGTTAGTAATAATAGTAATTACGCTACATTTAAAAATGAAGGTTTCATCTCTTTACCATATAATGCGAATAAAACTTCAACATATGAAGCATGGAGTAATGCATCTCTTCAACCAAACTTTGGAAATTTAGTAAACTCTGGAACTATTGAAATTGGAGCTTTTAAAAACTCAAATAATGTTATAGAAAACACACAAATTAAAACTACAAATGCAACTTTTGAAAAAGGTTCAAAAATGCAAGTTGCAGTTGTAGAAGGTTCAAAAGCATTCGTTTTAAATGATAAATTAAGTGAAGTTGTAACAGCTACAAATGAGTTAAAAGGTTTTGAGAATATTGTTTTTAATCCAACAAAAGTTGCTGATAATTCAGCTATTTTAGATTTTGAATTACTTTATGATGAAGCTAAAAAACAGATAGATTTAGTTGTTTCTAAAGTAGAAAGTATAAAAGATATTGTTACAAAACCTAACAATGAAAATAAACCAAACAATAATATTAATGTAAATGCAGGAAATATTGGTGCTGTTTTAGATTATATTAGACAAAATCAAGATAAATACCCTACTATGGGAAGTGTTATATCAAAAATTGATAGTTTAAGTTCAAATCAAGATGTTAAAAAAGCTGTAAATTCACTTTCACCAATAAGTTCAACTAGTTTGATAAAAACTTCTGATGCAATAAACTCTAATATTTCAAATATTGTTTCAAATAGATTAGGAAATATAAAAAGTGGTTTAAACTCTGGAGATGAGATGAGTCTTGGAAATAATAAACTTTGGGCAAAAGCTTATGGAAGTATTGGAAAACAAGATAATAAAGATGGCATCTCTGGATTTGATTTAAAAACTTATGGTCTAGGTCTTGGATATGATAAAGAGTACAAAGATGGTCAAGTTATAGGGCTTGGAGCATTTTATACAAATGCAGATATTGAAACAAATGGTGTAAATCATAAAAATGATGTAGATGCTTACTCTGTTGTAGCTTATGGAAGTAATCTTTTAAAAGATGATAAAACAACTGTTTACTATCAAACTTCTTATACTTTACAAAAAAATAATAGTAAAAGAGATATATTTACAGGTGAAAGAGCTGATGCTAAATTTACAAGTAAAACTTTTGCAATTGAATCAAAAGTTGGACATAAAATAGCTCTTGGAGAAAAAGCTTCTATTGAGCCAAATGTTGGAATTTCATATAGACACTTTAGAAATCCATCATATACAGAAAGTGGTTCAAGTGCAAATTTAAAATCAGAAAAATTCTCAAATACTGAACTTTTAGGAAAAGTTGGAGCAGAGTTTGATTATAATCTTACAAATAATTCAAAACTTACTGCAAATTTAGGAGCAGGTTATAATTTCCATAGTGGAAAAAGTAGTGTAACTTCTTCTTTCGCAGGTGCAAGTGGTGTAACATTTGATACAAAAGGAATTGATAATGGAAAATGGAAATATGAAGCAGGTGTTGGATATGCAATGGATATAAATAGTAGAAATAATCTAGGAATAAATTATAAATATGTAGGTGAAGGAAGTAAATTTAGAAATAATATTCTTTCTGTAAATTACGAACATAAATTCTAATATAAACTTTTCTATAAATATTGCAAATATCATTTAAGATGAATTGTAAAGAGAATTTAACTTCTCTTTACAGCTTTTTTATTTGGTAAATCAGTGATTGTTCCATCATAAATTTCAGCAGCCATACCAATAGATTCATGAAGTGTTGGGTGTGCATGAATTGTAAGTCCAATATCTTGTGCATCGCAATCCATTTCAAGAGCAAGAGATATTTCTCCTAGAAGCTCTCCAGCATTTTCTCCTACAATTGCTCCACCAATTATTTGGTTTGTGTCTTTGTTGAATAGAAGTTTTGTAAGTCCACTATTTGCTACATCACTAGCTAATGCTCTTCCACTTGCACTCCAAGGAAATGATGCTACTTCATAGTTTATTCCAGCTTTTTTTGCCTCATTTTCAGTCATTCCAGCCCATGCAATTTCAGGGAAAGTATATGCAATAGATGGAATTTGTTTTGGTTCAAAAAACACTTTATGCCCAGCAATAACTTCAGCAGCCACATGCCCTTCATGTACAGCTTTGTGTGCAAGCATTGGTTGTCCTACAATATCTCCAATAGCAAAAATATTTTTTGCTTTTGTTCTCATTTGTTTATCAACTTTTATTATTCCTTGCTCATCTACTTCTACACTTGTATTTTCAAGAGCTAGTTTGTTTCCATTTGCACTTCTTCCAAGGGCAACTAAAACAGCATCATAAATAGTTCCACTTGCTGGTGCATTTTCTCCACTAAACTCTACATAAATTCCTTCAGGTTTTGGGATTATGCTTTTTGTTTGAGTTTTGTACATAATATTAAATCTATTTTCATTCGCTTTTGTGTAGATTTTTATTAAATCTTTATCAGTTCCAGTCATTAATTGCTCTCCACGAATCGCAATTTCAACTTCACTTCCTAGATTTGAATAAACTGTTGCCATTTCAAGTGCAATAATTCCACCGCCAAGAACTAGAAGTTTCTTTGGAACTTCTTTTACTTCAAGTGCATTTGTAGAGTCCCAGATTCGTGGGTCTTCATGTGGAATAAATGACATTTTAGAACTTTGGCTTCCAGCTGCAATAATACAATACTCAAAACTTATTTTTGTAGTTTCGCCATTTGTTAAAGCAACTTCAACACTATTTTCATCTATAAACTTTGCAACTCCTTGAATATGTTGCACATTTCTCATTTTTGCCATAGCACCCAAACCATCTGTTAGTTTTTTAATAACTCCACTTTTATAAGAGGCTACTTTTTCTATATCAATTTTTGGCTCTTCATAAAAAATTCCAGCATTTTTGATATGTTTTGCTTCATCTATTACTTTTGCTACATGAAGTAGGGCTTTTGATGGAATACAACCAACATTTAAGCAAACTCCACCCAAAGTTGGGTGTCGTTCTACTATAGTTGTTTGAAGTCCCAAATCAGAACTTCTAAAAGCAGCTGAATATCCACCAGGACCTGCACCTATTACTAAAACTTGAGTTTTTAATTCATTCATAAATAACTCCTTATAAACTTAGTAATCTTAAATCACTTAAGATTTTAGATAAAGTTGTAGTAAATCTAGCACCATCTGCACCATCTATTACTTTGTGATCATAAGATAAACTAAGCGGTAAAATAAGTCTTGGTTTAAACTCAGAGCCATCAAAAATTGGTTTAATTGATGATTTTGAAACACCTAAAATCGCAACTTCTGGAGAGTTAATAATTGGTGTAAAGTATGTTCCACCAATTCCACCTAAACTTGAAATTGTAAAGCATCCACCACTCATATCAGAGTTTGTTAGTTTTCCATCTCTTGCTTTTTTTGATAACTCTGCTAACTCAATAGCAATATCTTTGAAGCCTTTTTTATCTGCATCTTTAATTACAGGAACTACAAGCCCATTTGGAGTATCAACAGCTATTCCAATATTATAATATTTTTTCATAATTAGCTCTTGCCCATCAGCACTTAAACTTGCATTGAATTTTGGGTGAGTTTGTAAAGCTTTTACAACAGCTTTTATTATAAATACAAGCGGTGATAATTTAAACTCATTTACACTATTTTGCTCTTTTCTAAAGTTTTCCATCTCTGTAATATCAGCTTCATCAAACTGAGTAACATGAGGACTAGCTAGATAGTTTCTATGTAAAAATGGTCCAGAAACTTTTTGAATACGGCTTAGTTCAACTTTTTCGATCTCTCCAAATTGTGAGAAGTCAATCTCTTTGCTTTCAGGCAGGTTAAACCCAAATCCAACACCAGTCGCACTTGCTGGTTTATTTAGTTGCTCTTTTACATAAGCTTTTATATCTTCAACCAAAATTCTATTTTTATGACCGCTTCCTTTTACAAAACCTAAATCAACTCCAAATTCTCTTGCAACTCTTCGCACACTTGGACTTGCATAAACTTTTGTTGCTTTTTTAGATAATACTTTGCTCTCTTCTTGCTCAACACTTCTAGCTGCAACTTCTTGCAGAGTTGGAGTCTGTTTTTGTTCAACTTTCTCTTCTTTAGCACTTGTTTGTGGTGCTGGTGTTGGAGCTTTATCTTCTATTACAACAGTTTTTATAACTTTTGCAATTAAATCTCCAGCATTTATTTTTTGTCCTTTTTCTACAAAAATCTCAATAACCTCTCCTCCAAAAGGAGCTGGAACATCCATTGAAGCTTTTTCAGTTTCAAGAGTTATGATACTGTAATCTTTTACAATAATATCACCAACATGAATCATAACATCAATTAAATCAACATCTTTTTCATTTCCTAAATCAGGAACTCTTACCTCTTCAAGTACAGATTTAACTATTTGTTCTTTTACAAACTGTGTTGGTGTTGTTGTTTCAAAATTTACATTTGTTGCTGGTGCTTCTTTTATAGTTTCTTCTTTAATTGGAGCTACTTCTTCTTTTACGGCTTCAGATGAAGAACTTTCCTCTTCCACTCTTGCTATTAAATCTCCACTATTTACCTTGTCTCCAACTTTTACTAAAATCTCAACAATTTTTCCTTTAAATGGAGTTGGTACATCCATAGATGCTTTTTCAGTTTCAAGTGTGATTAAACCATCTTCAACTTCAACCATATCTCCAATTTTTACCATTATGTCGATTAAATCAACATCTTTATCAGCTCCTAAATCAGGAATAAAAACATCTTTTATATTTGCCATTTTTTACCCCTTAAGCTTTTAGTGGATTAATTCTACTTGAATCAATCTCATATTTTTTCATAGCATCAAGAGCCACTTTTTTATCTATTTTTCCATTAATTGCAAGTTCAGCAAGTGTTGTATAAACGATAAAATTTGTATCAACTTCAAAGAATTTTCTTAAATTCTCTCTACTATCACTTCTTCCAAAACCATCTGTTCCTAAAGCTTTGAAACTACCTTTTATATAAGGTCTTAGTTGCTCTGAATAGGCTTTAATATAGTCAGTTGCACTTACAACAATACTATCTTCATTGCTTCCTAAAACTTGCTCAACATAAGGAGTTTTTGGCTCTTTATCAAGATTTAAAAGGTTATATCTTTCTATTTCTTGTGCTTCTCTTGTTAATTCATTGTATGAAGTAACTGAGTAAATATCTACTTTTATATCATATTCACTTGCTAGTATTTGGGCTGCTTTCATAGCTTCTTGGAAGATTGATCCAGAACCTAAAAGTTTAACTTTATAATCATTTTTTGCTTCAAAAGTTTTTACTTTGTAAATTCCTTTTATTATTCCCTCTTCAGAGTTTTCAGGCATTGCTGGTTGTGTATAGTTCTCATTTAAAGTTGTAATATAGTAGAAAATATCCTCTTGATTTTCTCCATACATTCTTTCTATACCATTTTGTACAATAACAGCAACTTCATAACCATAAGTTGGGTCATAAGTTACACAATTTGGAACTGTATTTGCCAAAATATGTGAGTGTCCATCTTCGTGTTGAAGTCCTTCACCATTTAGTGTAGTTCTTCCACTAGTACCTCCTAGCAAGAATCCTCTTGCTTTTTGATCACCAGCTGCATAACATAAATCGCCAGTTCTTTGGAATCCAAACATTGAATAGAATATATAAAATGGAATCATTGGATAATCATTTACTGAATATGAAGTTGCAGCTGCAATCCATGAACTCATAGCTCCTAACTCATTAATACCCTCTTGTAAAACTTGACCTTTAATATCCTCTTTATAAAATGCTACTTGATCTTTATCTTGTGGGATATATTTTTGCCCAGCACTTGAGTAAATTCCATATTGTCTAAACATCCCTTCCATTCCAAATGTTCTAGCTTCATCAGGAACGATTGGAACTATATTTTTCCCAATATTTTTATCTTTTAGTAAAACATTTAAAGCCCTTACAAATGCCATAGTTGTAGATATTTCTCTATCTCCACTACCTGCAAGAATACTTTCAAAATCACTTAAAGCTGGAATTACTAATTTATTTGTAAACTTTTCAAGTCTTTGTGGTACAAATCCACCTAAAGCTTCTCTTCTAGCTTTTAAGTATTGAACTTCAGGTGAATTTTCATCTGGTCTATAATATGAGTAAGTCTCAACCTCTTCATCACTTATTGGTAAATCAAATCTATCTCTAAATGCTTTTAGTTGGTTTACATCCACTTTTTTAACTTGGTGTGCAATATTCATTCCTTCAGCTGCACTTCCCATTCCATAACCTTTTACAGTTTTTGCCAAAATTACTGTAGGACGTCCAACTGTTTCAGTTGCTCTTTTAAATGCTGCATAAACTTTAACAGGGTCATGTCCACCACGATTAAGTTTCCAAATATCATTGTCGCTTAAATTTTCAACTAGTTTTGCAGTTTCTGGGAATTTATTAAAGAAGTTTTCTCTAGTGTATGCTCCACCTTTTTGTTTAAAGTTTTGGTACTCTCCATCAACTGTTTGTTCCATTAATTCAAGAAGTTTTCCAGAATTGTCTTTTTCAAGTAGGCTATCCCATAATCCTCCCCAAATAACTTTTAGAACCTCCCAACCAGCACCTCTAAATTCACCTTCAAGCTCTTGAATAATTTTTCCATTTCCTCGCACTGGACCATCAAGTCTTTGCAAGTTACAGTTAATAACAAAAATAAGATTGTCTAAACCTTCTCTTGCTGCCATTCCAATAGCACCTAAACTTTCAGGCTCATCTGTTTCACCATCTCCCATAAAACAGTACACTTTTTGTTCACTACAATCTTTTATTCCTCTATTTGTAAGATATTTTAAAAATCTTGCTTGATAAATAGCTTGTAGAGGTCCTAGACCCATAGAAACTGTTGGAAATTGCCAGTATGAAGGCATTAATTTTGGGTGAGGATAAGAAGACAATCCATCATTAAATGCTTCTTGTCTAAAATTATCCATTTGTTCTTGTGTAAATCTTCCTTCAAGAAAACTTCTAGCATAAATACCTGGGCTTATATGTCCTTGAAAAAATATTAAATCTCCACCATCTTTCTCATTTGGTGCTCTAAAAAAGTGATTAAAACAAACATCATATAAAGTTGCAGATGATTGAAATGATGCAATATGACCACCCAGTTCAAGTTTTTTATTTGAAGCTCTTTGAACCATAATTTGTGCATTCCATCTAATAATTGATCTGATTTTTCTCTCTAAATCCATATTTCCTGGCATTTTTGGCTCTTCATCTGGAGAAATTGTATTAATATATGCAGTTGTTGCACTATATGGCAGGTGGGCTCCACTTCTTCTTGACTTATCTATTAGTTTTTCTAGTAGAAAATGAGCTCTTTCAACTCCTTCTTCTTCTATTACAGCTTCTAAAGCTTCCATCCACTCCTTTGTTTCAAGAGGGTTAATATCTTCTAAATTAAGTTTTGGCATAAATCTCCTTTATAAAAGTTTTCTTAATTTTTAAAATTAATTTGCAATTTTAATATAAAATGAATTATAATTCACTTATAAAAAAATTAGGAATTAAAAAAAGATGAAATTTAACAATAAGTTTAGATTGATTATATCACAAAATTTAGAATCAAAAACTAATTCAAATATAGATAAGGCTTTGTTTAAAAGTTTTGTAAATAGTAATTTTCCTATATTAAGAGTTTATTCATGGCAAGATAGTATAAGCTTTGGAGCAGGGCAAAATATGGAAGATTATCCAGATTTACTAAATAATTATAAAAACAATGTTTCAAAAAGATTAACAGGCGGTGGAGTACTTTTTCATGGTCATGATATATCTTATACTATTTTATTAAATCCAAATATGATAGAAAATCGTGATGTAAAAGAGACATATTTTCTACTTTGCCAATTTTTAATAAAATTTTATGAAAATTTGGGATTAAAAGCCCATTTTGCAAAAGATGATGAAAATATAGTATTAAGTAAAAGCCCATATTGTCAAGTTGGTTTTGAAGCTTATGATATTATAATAAATGGTAAAAAAATAGGTGGAAATGCACAAAAAAGGGCAAAATCTTGCATACTTCAACATGGTTCTATTCCACTTTTTAGCAAAACTTCAAGTGAATTTTTAGGTAGCTCTTTACAAGATTTTGGAGTAAATTTAAGTTTTCTTGAAGCTAAAGATAGTTTAATAAAAGCCTTTAAAGAGGTTTTTGAAGTAGAGTTTATAGAAGATGATTTAAATGAAGAAGAGAAAAATATTTTAAAAAATTTAGAAGAGGAAAATTAATATGACACAAGCATTAAATAATGAAATAAATACAGCAAATTTTAAAAAACCGCAGTGGCTTAGAAAAAAACTAACTCCACACACACAAGTTGAGATGGAAAATTTACTAAAAGATGTAGGTGGACTTCACACAATTTGTCAAGAGGCAAAATGTCCAAATATAAGTGAGTGTTTTTCAAATAAAAATGCCACTTTTTTGATTTTGGGAAATATTTGTACTAGAAGATGTACATATTGTAATGTAAAAACAGGGCTTCCAAATGGTGTTGATGAGAGTGAAATAAAAAAGGTAACCACTTCTGTTTTAACTTTGGGGCTTAAATTTGTGGTAATTACAAGTCCAGCAAGAGATGATTTAAAAGATGGTGGAGCTGAGCAGTTTTATAAAGTTACAAAAGATATTATAGAGAAATCTCCAGATACAAAAGTTGAGATTTTAATTCCTGATTTTAAAGGAGATGAAAATAGCCTAAAAAGAGTTATTGACTCTGGTGCTACAATTATTGGACACAATGTTGAAACGGTTCCGTCGCTTTATCGTATTAGAAGAAACGGAACTTATGGAAGAAGTATTGAAGTTTTACGAAAATTAAAAGAGCTAGGTGGCGAAAAAGTAAAAACAAAAAGTGCTTTGATGGTAGGTTTAGGAGAAACAAAAGATGAGATGATAGCTGTTTTTCAAGATTTACTTGATGTTGGTTGTAAGTTTTTAAGTATTGGACAATATCTAGCACCTAGTGGAGAGTATGAAAAGGTTGTGGAGTATGTAAAACCTGAAGTTTTTGAAGAGTATGAAAAAATTGCTTACTCTATGGGATTTGAATTTGTAAAAGCAAGTCCCTATGCAAGAAGCTCATATATGGCTCATCACTACTTAAATATGGCAAGTGCATTATAGTTTTGAGTCAAACTATTTGTTTGACTCTTTTATTATTTTTCTAATGTTTTCAAATCTTAAAAAAAGTTTTTCATCTTTTATTTTATTTTCAAAAATTCCTAAAGATCTTTCTTTGTACTTTTTATCTTCAATTTTCTCATTTTTTACACTATTTATACTATTTGTAACAAAAAAATCTATATCACTAATATCGGTAAATTGATATTTTTCTAATAATTTTTTTATTTCCTCTTTGTTATACTTAAACTCCATTTTATATACTTGATGAGTCAATACAAAAAAAAGTGTTCTATTTTTTATATATGCAAATTTAATACCATTTTTAAGTTTGTCTGGAAGAATATCAATAAATTTCGAGATTGATTTTATAGTGTTAAATTTTTTAAATTCGGGAAAGGATTCAATATGGTTAAGAATGTCGTTAAGTTTTTTCATACTCTAATTATAGCAGGAATTTTATTTAGTTTTAGTGGATGTGGATATAAAGCAGATCCAGTTTATAAACCAAATACACAACAACAAACAACACAACAATGATATACGATTACATAATTATTGGGGCTGGAATAGCAGGGCTTAATGCTGCAAGACTTTTACCAAGAGATAAAAGAGTTTTAATTTTGTGTAAAATGTCCACTTGGAACTCAAATACTTTTTGGGCTCAAGGTGGAATTGCAAGTGCAGTTGATGAAAGTGATATACCTACACACATAAAAGATACTCTTGAAGCTGGTGTAAACTACAACAATTTAAAAGCTGTTGAACTTTTAAGCCGTGAATCAATTCCTACAATAAAAGAGCTTATTAATTCTGGTATGAATTTTGATAAAAAAGATGATGGAACACTAGCATATACAAAAGAGGCAGCTCATAGTAGAAATAGAATTTTACATGCTTGTGGAGATGCAACAGGAAGGGAGATTCATCTTTTTTTACTTGAACATTGTCCTCATGAGATTTTAACAAAGGCTGTTGTTTGTGATTTATTAGTGCAAGATGATATTTGCTATGGGGTTCAATATTTTACAAGTGAATATGAACAAAAAGTAGCTTTCGCACACAATACAATAATTGCAAGTGGTGGTGTAGGTTCAATATATAGATACCATACAAACTCAACAGCAAATGCAGGTGAAGTTCATGGAATTATTGCAGAAAAAAATATAGCTCTAAAAGATATGGAGATGACACAATTTCATCCAACAGTTTTAAAAGGTACAACATTTGCACGAAAACCACTTTTAAGTGAAGCCTTAAGAGGAGAGGGTGCTTTTGTTGTGGATGAAAATGGAAAGAGATTTTTGTTTGATTATCACTCTAGTGGAGAATTAGCACCTAGAGATATTGTAAGCCGTGCTATTTTTGATTACAATAAAAAAACTGGTTTAGGTGTATTTTTATCTTTTGAGAATTTTGAAAAAAAGGCTTTCAAAAAAAGATTTCCAAATATTTATGAAAATATAAAAGATTTAGGATATGAACTTCCTTTTGAAAAAGTACCTATTAGTCCAGCTTTTCACTATTTTATGGGTGGGATAGAAGTTGATTTAGAAGCAAAAGTAGATGGTTTTAAAAATCTTTATGCTATTGGAGAAGTTGCTTGTAATGGAGTTCACGGAGCAAATAGATTAGCTTCAAACTCTTTATTGGAAGGTTTAGTTTTTTCAAGAATTGCAGTTTTAAAATCTTTGGAAGATAATTTTAAAATAAAAAAAGAGAACTATACTAAAGAGATAAAAAACTACATTAGAAATAAAGATATAGATAAAGAGATAAAAGATGATTTAAGAAAAATAATGTGGGAGAGTGCTGGAATTGTACGAACTAAAAGTGAGCTAAAAGAGGCTTTAAATAGTATTGAATGCTATTTAAAACTTGATGTTGGAAGATTATTATATCTTAGACTTTTAACTGCAAAAGCTATATTAACAGCTTGTATAAAAAGAGATAAATCTCTAGGGGCTCACTTTATAAAAGAAGATTAAAAAGAGTTTTTGGATAAAATACTTGATTAAACAATAAAAGAAAGGTTAAATATATGAAGCATGTACCGATAGTTGTATTAGATTTTGGTAGTCAATATACTCAAATCATTGCTAGAAAATTAAGAGAAAGTGGAGTTTATTCTGAAATTGTTCCTTATAGTGAATCAATTGAAGATATTATGGCAAGAACTCCAAAAGGAATTATTCTTTCAGGTGGTCCAGCTTCTGTTTATGCAGCAGATTCATACCATCCAGATAGCACAATTTTTGATTTAGGGCTTCCAATTTTAGGAATTTGTTATGGAATGCAACTTATTTCTCAATATTTTGGTGGAAGTGTAGTTCCTGCAACAAGCCATGAATATGGAAAAGCAAAATTAGATTTTGTAGAAGAAAATGATATTTTCAAAGATACTCCAAATGGTCAAATTGTTTGGATGAGCCATGGAGATAGAGTTGAAGAGATACCAGCAGGATTTTCAAAAATTGCAACAAGTGAAAACTCGCCTTATGCTGCCATTGCAAATACAAGCAGAAATATCTATGCTTTCCAATTTCATCCAGAAGTTTATCATTCAGAGTATGGAAGTAAGCTTCTTAAAAACTTTGCAAAATATATTTGTGGATGTGAAAGCACTTGGAATATGGGAAGTTTTGCAAAAGAGCAAATTGCAAGAATTAAAAAACAAGTTGGAGATAAAAAAGTTCTTTGTGCTGTTAGTGGTGGAGTTGATAGTTCTGTTGTTGCAACACTACTTTTTGAAGCAATAGGAAATCAAGTAATTCCTGTATTTGTTGATAATGGTCTTTTAAGAGCAAATGAAAGAGAGCAAGTTGAAACTATCTTTAAAAGTAGAGGTATTGATTTAATAACTGTTGATGCAAGTGAAGATTTTTTAAGCAAACTAGCTGGTGTTACAGACCCTGAAAGAAAAAGAAAAATAATTGGTGAAACATTTATTGAAGTATTTGATAAAGAGGCGAAAAAACATCAAGGTGTTGAATTTTTAGCTCAAGGAACACTATATACAGATGTTATAGAGTCAGTTTCAGTAAAAGGTCCTTCAAAAACTATAAAATCTCATCACAATGTTGGAGGGCTTCCTGATTGGATGAAGTTTGAACTTGTTGAACCTTTAAGAGAGATTTTTAAAGATGAAGTAAGAGAATTAGGACTTGAACTAGGACTTCCACGAAATATGATAAATAGACATCCATTCCCTGGACCTGGACTTGCTATTAGAGTTATGGGAGATGTAAATAAACCTGATTTAGACCTTTTAAGAAAAGCAGATGTTATTTTACTAGATGTTTTACACTCAACTGGATACTATGAAAAAACTTGGCAAGCATTTACAGTTTTATTAAATGTAAAATCAGTTGGAGTAATGGGAGATAATAGAACTTATGACAACACTGTTTGTGTAAGAATAGTTGATGCAACAGATGGTATGACAGCAACTTTTGCACATATTCCACATGAAATTTTGGAGACAATTAGTAGAAGAATTATAAATGAGGTTGATGGAATAAATAGAGTAGTTTATGATATATCATCAAAACCACCAGCAACAATCGAATGGGAATAAAATAGAGCTGTATCTTTTTACTTGATACTTCATCGTTTTATAAAAATTAGCTTCGGTCATTTACAATTAGTAAATTCCCTTGCTAATTTTTAAACTCTTCGTCTGAAGCAAAAATCTAAAGCTCTATTTAACTTTGATAGAAAATTTAAAAAAATCTGCATAAAACTTTTTGGAAACCAAAAAAAGTAAACTTCCTTGCTAATTTTTAAACTCTTCGTCTGAAGCAAAAATCTAAAGCTCTATTTGGTATTTTTAAAAATTTTCACATTTATAGAAAACTTTATTTACGACGAACAACTAACATGCGAAATACCAGCTATTCCAAAAAAGTTTTTTGGTTTTTTAGCATAATATTTCTCTTCTACTTCTTCGCTCTGCTCTTCATATGGTTTTGTCATTATCTCTTGTAGTTCATTTACAGGCTCAAAGTTTGCATTTTTTGCCTCTTTATATGCCCAAACCAAATGCCATTCTCTTAAAATATATTTTGGATTAATTAACTTCATTTTCTTTGTTAGTTTTTGTTTTGACTCATCATCTTTTATATCTATTTGTGATTTCCAATTTTCAAGCCAACTATTCCATCTAGCTTTGATATTTTCATCTTCTAAACTTCCATAAAAGCTTTTTTCAAGACTATTAATATCATTAGGAATATTTGATAACTCTCTAAAGAATATTGTAAAATCTACTTTTGTATCAATCATAAGATCTATAAGCTCTTTAAAAAGTTCAAAATCAAACTGTTTTAATCCCAATTTACTAGCCCACATATTATCTATCTTTTCTTGCATAATATTCAAAAAACTGTTTTCAATATCTTCAAGTTTTTCTAAATACTTTTCTTTTGAATTAAGTAAAGGTTTTAAAGCACTACAAAATGATTTAAAATTTTTTTGTGCAGCAACAGGTTGATTAAAAAATGAGAAATGCATTCCTCCATTTGTCCAAGATTGATATTTTGGATCAAACGTCTCCATAAAACCAAACGGTCCATAATCAAGTGTAAAACCACCAGCTGCACAGTTATCACTGTTGAAATTTCCTTGACAATATCCAACTCTTATCCAATTAGCAACTAGTGAAGTAAGCCTTTTTTGAAATTCAATTGCTAATAAAATAATCTTATCTTCCAACACTAAGTTTTGATTTATCTCTTTTTTATATTCTCTATCAATCAAATATAATACAATCATCTCTAGCTCTTGCAAAGCATCTTTATGCTCATTTTTTCTAGCTCGTCTTCCAAAAAGTTCAATTTGTCCTACTCTTAAAAAAGATGATGCCACTCTTGTAGTAATTGCAACGTCTTCTTCTATCATAAGTTCAGGATCCATTGAGTAAGAGTTATTTTTAAACCAAGGTCTTTTCACTTGCTCTTTTTTTGAAGTAAATAAAGTCAAAGACCTTGATGTTGGAATTCCTAAAAAGTGCATATGCTCTTGAGCCAAAAATTCTCTTACACTTGATCTTAAAACTGCTCTTCCATCAGCACCTCTACAATATGGAGTTTTTCCAGCACCCTTTAGCTGAAATTCCCATCTTTTATCGTTTATAACTGCTTCTAAAACAGAAATTGCTCTACCATCTCCATAGCCATTTCCTGTTTGAAAAGGGCATTGTGCATAATATTCTCTACCATAAATTGATAAGGCATAGCCAGTTGCCCAAGATTTTAAATTATTTTTTATTGTGATATTTGAACTATTTGCAGAGAATAGTTTTATAAAATCAGAAGATTTTAATAAGTTTTCACTAAAACCTAACTCTTTAAAAAAATTTCTACTATGAGAAATATATATTGGCTCTTTTATAGGTGTTGGTTCAACCTCTACAAAATGCCCACTAAAAACCTCTCTTGGAAATTTATTGTCACCACTATATTTTGAATTGGGATCGTTATTTAACTTGTTTACAAAAGAGTAATCACTTAAATTTATTAGCTCTTCAAATGTTTCTATAGTTTTTATACTGTTATTATTCATTATTATATTTATCCATTTATATTATTAGTTTGCAAATATTCTAACATAAAACAAAGAAATAATATATTGCTAGAAAAACTAGATTAATCCTCATCTAAATAAGCTTTAGATATTATACGAGCCATTTTTTTATAAATTTTGGAGAGTTATGAAGCTTTTAACATTAATATTAATATTATCTTTAACCTTATTTGCAGCACCAAATAAAAAATCAACAAAAAATACAATATTAACTACATCAGGAACTCCAAATAAAGAGTTTACTCTTTATAAAAAAGAGAGCAACGAAGATGGAAATACACTTTTGATAATTGGTGGTATCCATGGCGATGAACCAGGTGGTTACTTTGCTCCATCATTTTTTGAAAGACATTATAAAATAACAAAAGGTAATGTTTGGGTGGCTCCTAGTGTTAATATAGATAGTATGATGGCAGGTCAAAGAGGTATTTATAAAGATATGAATAGAAAATTTAGTAAGATAGATAAAAAAGACCCAGATTATAATAATATACAAAAAATAAAGGGGCTAATTACTGATAAAAAAGTGGATTTAATTTTAAATTTACATGATGGTCATGGATTTTATAGAAAAGAGCATGAAAATGCAATTTTTAATCCAAAAGCATGGGGACAAGCTACAATTATTGACCAAGAGAAAATTCACTCTTTGGAAAAATTTGGAAACCTCGATGAGATAGCTTCAAAGGTTAGAGATGCTTTAAACAAAGATAAGCTTTTTCAAGATTTTCACTATTTTGGTGTAAAAAATACTGAAACAAAAGCAAAAGATGAAGAGCAACAGCTATCTTTAACTTATTTTGCTGTTACAAATAATAAACCAGCATTTGCTATTGAAACGAGTAAGAATATTACAGATTTAACACATAAAGTTATTTATCAACTAAAGTCTATTGAAGAGTTTATGAATGTAATGAATATAAAATTTGAAAGAGATTTTGAGTTAAATAATTATGATATTGTTAAAAGTTTAATTGAAGAGTTTGGAGTTTTAACAATAAATAACAATATAAAATTAGATTTAACAAATATAAAAAATGAGATAAGATTTTTACCAATGAAAGATAGTAAAAATAGTTTTGAATTTGATCATAATATTGCAAACATAAAAAATGTAAAAAACAGTTATGAAGTTTATGTAGGAAATCAAAGAGTTACTACACTAACTCCACAAAATTTTGAGATGTTTGATGTAAAAGAGAGTATTAAATTAGAAGTCGATTCTAAGAATATAGAGGTAAAACTAGGTGAAATAGTTGAGGTTGAAAAAAGTTTTAAAATTGTAAAATCAGATTATAGAGTAAATATTATTGGATATAGTAAAGATGGTGTTGATAGCGAAGATAATATTTTACTTACAAAAAATGATATATTAGACTCTTACTCTTTAGATAAAGATAATAATGAATATAGAGCAGAGTTTTATAAAGATAATAAGTTTTGCGGTATGCTAGTAATTAAGTTTAAGAAGTAACTACTTCTTAAACTTTGGTGTACATTTTCCACTAAATTTACAAAGAGGACAAAAATCTACTAACCCTGCTACTAAAGGAATAACTCCTAAATAAAACCAAGCATTCCCTGTGAAAAATCCAATCGCAATTAAAACAATTCCTAAAACTATTCTAAAAGGTCTACAAAAAGCTCTTATTTTATCAAATGTATTCATATTTTTCCTTTTAATTTTTTTGTAATTATTATATAACTTGTCTTAATTTAAAATGAATAAGAAAAACTTATAATATGTAATGCTATATATCGTATTTTGAGAGCACTATGTGTCAAAATTGTACAAAGGCATCAGCATCCTCATCTAAGAATGTTCTTTTTCTATCTCTTTTATCTTTTATATATTTTGAGTATTTATCTAATGTTAAAGACATACTTTTATGACCCAACATTTGGGATACCCAAAAAATTTCTTCGCCATTTGAAATCATATTACTTGCAAAAGAGTGCCTAGTCTGATAAATATTTCTATATTTCAATAGGCATTTTTCTAATAATTCTTTCCAAAAAACTATTAAAACTGTACTTCCATGCAATTTATCTCTATTATGTTTTTTGGTAAATACATTTTTATTCTTACCTGTAATCCTTTTTTGTCTTCTTAAAAAGATTTCACATTGTGGTAGTATATCAATTTTTCTGATGCTACTTTTTGTTTTAGGTATTTTTGTTAAACCTTGGGTTCTTGTTTTTGTTATTGAAATAGTATGATTTTCAAAATCTATATCACTCCACTCCAAAGCTAATATTTCACCAGTTCTTGCACCTGTAAAAAATGCAATTCCTAAAAAGTTTTTGAACCAACCATCTGCATTATCTAGAATTGTTTTAATTTCATTAAGATTAAATGGATTAATTTCATAATCGCTTTTAATTGTTGGAAGACTAACTATTAAAGGAGATGTTTTTATGCAATCCTCAATAACTGCGTTTTCAAATGCTGGTTTTAAAATACCAGTTACACAAGTTACAAGTGTACTTTTGTCTTTAAAAGTGGAGTACCAATTTTTTAACATATATGGTGTTATTTCCTGAGGATACTTTTTATTAAAAAAAGGTATAATATTGCATCTTAATTCACTATAGTATTGTCTTATAGTTGTAGGTTGAAGTCTTTTTGCTTTATCTTCTAAGACTTCTTCACAAAACTCAACTACTGTTTTAGATTTTGTATTAACATTAAATTTGTTATAGAACCCATCATTTTTATGGTGATTTAAAAGTATTTTTCTATTTTGTGGAGTATCTTCTAATCCACTACTTTTTCTAACACCATTTAAATAGATGTATAATTTTCCGTTTCTATTGTAAAGTTTCATTTTTCTTTTTCCTTTTTGAACTCTTCAATAGCACCGCTTACAAAAGTAATTATAGACTTACTACCCTTTAAATCTCTATAATAATGATAACCTTCTCTTAGTACTCCTTCTTTCATCCATCTAGTAAGAGTATTATCTGAAATATCTAGATATTTTCTTATATCTGACCTTTTTGTTAAATCGTATGTTGGTTTAAAATATTCTTCAATAGATGATAATTTATTTTCTAAAAGTTCTATTTTATTTAGCATTTCTGGAAGTAAATCTAATCCACTAAAATCAATTGCTTTCATAATATATTTCCTTATAATTTTTTTAACTTTAATTAATCCTAATAATAGAACTAACAAAAATTAAAATATTTTTGTTGTTAAACTATTTAGAAATAAACATTTGTTTTGGGTAATCTCCTACACCAAAGATGAATAACTTACCTTCAACCTTCAGATCTTTCAAGACTACTGTTTATGCTTCCAAGAACCTTGTTTTATACTCCTGTCTTTAAAACGCATAGTCGGAGTTATTCTCAATTAAATCTATTTTTAAGAGCCACTTGCAAATTCAAACCATTGCAAACAGCTAATTTCTTCTCATAGTAATTTTTGAGATTAAAAAATCT